>CACIHQ010000006.1 GCA_902586495.1 uncultured Pelagibacteraceae bacterium | reverse complement strand
TTCTTTAATTTTTGGCGTTGGTATTTCAATTCTAGTTATATTTTTTTCAATTAAAAATTTTAATGACACTCAAAATCTTGACATTAAAGTAATATCATTAGTCTTCTTACAACTTTTATTTGTGATAATAAGTTTTTCAGGTTTAATTTTATCTTTTGTAAACTCTGATTTTAGTAATGAGACAGTTTTTAACCATTCCCACACCACTAAGCCTCTTTTTTATAAAATCTCTGGTACTTGGGGCAATCATGAAGGAAGTCTATTACTATGGTTGTTAGTTTTAACATTATTTATATTTGTTTTTTTGTTGAAATCTAAAAATCAACCAAACCAATATAGAATTCTAACTTTATTATTTCAGCAAATAATAATATTAGGTTTTTTTATTTTTCTGATACAAACCTCTAATCCTTTTAATCATATTTTTCCGGTTCCAAAAGAGGGATTAGGTTTAAATCCTATATTGCAAGACCCTGCATTAGCAATACACCCACCAATTTTATATTTAGGGTATGTTGGAACTTCTATAATTTTTTCCTCGGCACTTGCAGCAGTTTGTTCAAATAATATTACAAAAATGTGGGCGTCACACATAAAAAAATGGGTTTTAGTCTCTTGGATTTTTTTGACTTTAGGAATTTTACTTGGATCTATTTGGGCTTATTATGAGTTAGGCTGGGGAGGTTTTTGGTTTTGGGATCCGGTT
Organism: uncultured Pelagibacteraceae bacterium; assembly: GCA_902586495.1. Taxonomy (GTDB): domain Bacteria; phylum Pseudomonadota; class Alphaproteobacteria; order Pelagibacterales; family Pelagibacteraceae; genus Pelagibacter. Next base: position 63,334 of record CACIHQ010000006.1, on the reverse strand, counting down.
GAAAATGTATCTTTAATGCCATGGTTTGCACTAACAACTTTATTACATTGCGTACTAGTTTTAGAAAAAAAACTAATTCTTACCTCGTGGGTTGTTGTTCTATCAATTGCAACTTTTACCTTAAGTATGTGTGGTACTTTTCTGGTCCGGTCGGGTATTTTAAATTCTGTCCACACATTTGCCAACGATCCAGAAAGAGGTTTGTATATTCTAATATTTTTATTTATTTTGATATTCTTATCTTTGTTTATCTTTTTATTTTTTCACAAAAGCAAAAACAATAACACCAAAACTTTCTATTTATTAAGTAAGGAAACATCAATTTTAGTTAATAATTGGTTTATGATGTATTTTTTATCTGTTGTTTTAATCGGTACAATTTATCCGATATTTTTAGAGGTAATTTCATCTCAAAAAATATCTGTAGGTCCACCATTTTTTAACAAATTGATACTACCTTTTTTAATTCCTTTTATGATGGCGATGGCAATAGGTCCTAAATTAAAATGGATTAAATCAGATGTTGAAGACAAAATTTATTTAATTTTATTTATGTTGATAATAAGAAATTTAGATATTAATTTTCTTTATAATACAGTTTTAATCACTGCAGCTTTTTATTTATTTTTTATTACTCTTAGAGATTTTTTTTATGCAAAATATAGAAACCTATCACAAATAATAGCGCATTTTAGTTTTAGCATTTTAATACTAAGTATTTTATTTAATAATATTTTCTCTTCTGAAATTATTACAAATTTAAAAATTAATGAAACTTACCAAGATCAAAATTTGAAGATTAATTTTGAAAGCATTGAGCAAGAAAATAAGCAAAATTTTAAAGCTATTAAGGGAAAGTTTACTGTAGAGGATCAAAGTGGATCAATTGAAGTCATGCAACCTGAACTAAGAATATATAATCAACCAAATATTGTTACCAGTGAAGCAGATATCAAAACAAATATGTTTACTGATAAATTTATGACAATGAATTATGTCCAAAATCAAGATTATTTTAATATTCGCTATCAAGTAAAACCATTTATGATTTGGATTTGGATTTCTACAATTCTATTGTGCTGCAGTGGTGGTTTAAGTTTTATTAAAAAAAGGTATGAAAACTAAAATTTTTCCTATATTTTTAATTATCACATTCTCAATAATTTTTTATGTTTTTTACAAGGGTTTACAAAATTCTAATATTTATACTCCTGAAATTAAATCAGAAATTAAAATTCCAAGTTTTGAGGCAAAAGAGTTTTTTTCAAAAGACAACGTAAATTCTGATCAAATTTTTATAGGGAGTGAATACTATTTATTAAATATTTGGGCCTCGTGGTGTATTCCTTGTAAAGAGGAACATAAGTATTTAATGGATTTAAGTAAAAAAGAAAATATTAAAATTATTGGACAAAATTACAAAGATAATTTTGTTAATGCCAAAAATTTTTTGATAAAGTTAGATAATCCATACGATTTAATTTTTTCTGACAATGATGGCACGATAGCAATTGAATGGGGTGCATACGGAGTACCTGAGAGCTTTTTAATCAAAAATAATCAAATAATAAAAAAAATAATTGGTCCTTTGAATGAAAAATTATTTTCCGAGATAAAAGAATTGACTCAATGAATATTTTAAAGCTTTTAATTACAGTTATTTTTTTGATTAATTTTTTTTCCTCTGATTTAAAAGCTAAAAATTTAGGAACCGAAATTACAAAAAATTTAAGATGTTTAATTTGTCAAGGTCAATCAGTGTATGACTCTGACTCTGAATTTGCTAATAGTTTAAAAATTTTAGTAGAAAAAAAATTAGATGATGGTTTAAGTGAGGAACAAGTATACGATTATTTGAAAAATAAATATGGAGATTGGATTTTGTATGATCCAGGATTCAATAAAAACACCTATTTTCTTTGGTTATTGCCTATATTGATGTTTGTATTTGGTGGTGCAATAATACTTAGAAAAGTTATATTAAAAAAAAAAAAATTATGAAATATCTAAGAATTTGTTACTTGGTGATATTGTCTTTTTTAATTTCTTCCTCAATTTTTGCGGAAGATACCAAAGTTAATGACGATAATACAAAGTTTAATGTTTATTCGGGTATGTTTGATTTTAGTGATAATGGAAAGAGATCAACTTTAATTGGTTTCCAACACCAAAATACTGATTTAAATAGAGATACTTTTCTTGGTAATCTTTCTCCAATAACAGGTTTTATGTTTACCGCTGATAGTGCGGCTTATTTATATACCGGCATACAAGCACAATATTCTTTGGGAGCATTAAACATTACACCTAGTTTTACTCCAGGTCTTTATAATCAGGGAGACGGGAAAGATCTTGGACATTTATTGGAATTTAAAAGTGAGGTTCAAATTTCATTAAATTTTTCAAAAAATAGCCAATTAGGCTTTTCATATAACCATTTATCCAATGCTAGCTTAGGTGATAAGAATCCTGGGGCAAATAGTTATATGTTTAATTTTTTTAAAACCTTCTAAAAAAACATTTATGATATTAAGACTAAAAGACTGCCACAATTTTGGTGATTTTAGAAAACTTGCTAAGCTTAAACTACCATCACCCATTTTTCATTACATTGATGGTGCGGCTGATGATGAAATTACATACGCGCGAAATACGAGTGCTTTTGATGATGTTGACTTGGTTCCAAATGTTTTACGAGGCGTTGAAGAAGTTGATTTATCCACTACAATATTTGGTAAAAAATTAGATTTACCATTTTATCTTTCACCAACAGCGCTACAAAGACTTTTTCATTATGATGGTGAAAGAGCAGTTGGAAAAGCAGCCAAAAAATTCAATACCATGTTTGGTGTTTCTGCTTTAGCCACAGTCAGTGTTGAGGAAATTTCTTCAATGATTGACACACCTAAAATGTTTCAATTTTATTTTCATAAAGACAGAGGTTTAAACGACTCTTGCTTAGAAAGAGCAAAAGCTGCAAAATTTGATGTTATGGCTTTAACAGTTGATACCATTACTGGAGGAAATAGAGAGAGAGACTTGAGAACAGGATTTACCTCTCCACCAAAGTTAACTTTAGCAAGTTTATTTAGTTTTGCTACTAAACCAATGTGGGGAATTAATTATCTTACAAAAGGTAAGTTTGAATTACCTCATTTACAAGATTTTGTGAAAGAAGGTACCGATGTTAACTCATCAATTGGAAATTATTTTTCAACTATGTTGGATCAATCTATGAATTGGAAAGACGCTGAAAATCTTTGTTCTAAATGGGGAGGTCATTTCGCTCTCAAAGGAGTTATGAGTGTAGAAGATGCAAAAAGAGCAGTAGACATAGGATGCACAGGTATAATGGTATCCAATCATGGTGGAAGACAGTTAGATGGATCTAGATCGCCTTTTGATCAACTTGCAGAAATTGTTGATGCAGTTGGTGATAAATTAGACGTAATTTGTGAAGGTGGAATTCATAGAGGTACACATATGCTTAAAGCATTATCATTAGGTGCCAAGGCTTGTTCAGGAGGAAGATTATATCTTTATGCTTTAGCAGCTGGTGGTCAAGCAGGTGTAGAAAGAGCTTTAGAAAAATATAAAGCTGAACTAGTGCGTGATATGAAACTTATGGGCTGTACAAAAATAAGTGATTTAAGTCGAAATAATTTAAGATTTAGAAGATAGTGAGTTTAAAAAATTGCTATAATTTTAAAGACTTTAGAAACTTAGCAAAAAAAAAATTACCATCACCAATTTTTCATTATATAGATGGTGGCTCAGATGATGAAGCTACTCTAAGAAGAAACACAGAGTCATTCAATCAATGTGATTTAGTTCCGAATGTGTTAGCAAATGTTGGTAAACCTGACTTAACAACGACCTTGTTTGGAAGGAAAATAGATATGCCAATTTTTCTTTCTCCAGCCGCAATGCAGAGACTTTATCACGTTGATGGCGACAAAGCTTCAGCAAGAGCAGCAGAAAAATTTGGAACTTTTTACAGTATGTCTTCGATGAGTAATAACTCTATTGAGGAGATAGCCAATATTTCTAGTGGTCCAAAATTATTTCAACTTTATGTTCACAAAGATAAATCAATCACAGATGATTTGATTGATAGGTCAAGTAGATCAGGATTTGATGCAATGTGCCTGACTGTAGACACATTGGTAGCTGGAAATAGAGAAAAAGATCACAGAACAGGATTTACAACACCTCCAAAACTTACATTAAAAAGCTTAATGAGTTTTGCAATGAGACCCAATTGGGTTTTTAATTATTTAACTGGAAAAAAATTTGAACTCTCAAATGTTAAAAAAAAAACAGACAAAGGAACGAACATTGCAAAATCAGTTATTGAATATATTAATGAGCAGTATGATCCACTGATGGGATGGAAAGATGCAGAATATTGTGCAAAAAAATGGAACGGACCATTTGCTCTAAAAGGAGTTATGTCAGTTGAGGATGCAAAAAAGGCTGTTGATATCGGTTGTACTGCTATTATGATCTCAAATCATGGAGGTCGACAGCTAGATGGCTCTAGATCACCTTTTGATCAAGTGAAAGCAATTTCAGATGCAGTTGGCGATAAACTTGAAATTATTCTAGATGGGGGTGTTAGAAGAGGCACACATGTTCTAAAAGCATTAGCAGCTGGTGCAAAAGCATGTAGTTTTGGTAAAATGTTTTTGTTCTCTTTGGCCGCAGGGGGTCAGCAGGGTGTTGAACATTTACTTAAAAATATGCACGATGAGATTTATAGAAATATGGTTTTAATGGGTTGCAAAAGTTTAAAAGAGTTGAATAGTTCAAAATTAATATATAGAAAATAGAGGGATAATTATGAAATTAGCAAAAAGTTTAGATAGATTAGGCACAGAGTCTGCATTTACTGTTCTTGCAGAGGCAAAAAAATTAGAGGCACAAGGAAAGCCAATGATACATTTGGGATTAGGGCAGCCTGATTTTAAAACTCCTAAACATGTTGTTGAAGCTGCTAAAAAAGCACTAGATGATGGACATCATGGATATGTTATGTCAAATGGTATCCCAGAATGTCGTCAAGCTGTTACAAGGTGGATCAAAAAACGTTACAATGTAGATATTAATTTTGAAAGAATTCTAATTATGCCTGGTGGAAAACCCACTATGAGTTATGCCATTCAATGTTTTGGTGAACCAGGGGCAGAGATTATACACCCAACACCTGCTTTTCCAATTTATGAGTCAATGATAAACTATACAGGTTCAACCTCTGTTCCATATGACTTAACGGAAAATAAAGATTTAAAATTTGATCCAGATAAAATATTATCTATGATAACAGATAAAACTCGACTGTTAATTCTAATAAATCCAAATAATCCAACTGGAAGCTTTGTTGAAAAAAAAGACGTGGATGTTTTAGCTGATGGTCTGAAAAAGCACCCTCATGTTACAATACTTAGCGATGAAATTTATAGTAGACAAATTTTTGATGGAAAAGAAATGCCAACATTTTTCAACTATCCAGAGTTAAGGGAAAGATTAATTGTATTAGAGGGATGGAGTAAAGCTTATTCTATGACTGGGTGGAGACTTGGTTGGAGCTTTTGGCCAGAACATTTAGTTGAACATGTTAACAAATTATTAATTAATAGTGTTTCGTGTGTTAATGCTGCTGCTCAATTTGCCGGTATTGCTGCTTTAGATGGACCAGACGACTCAATTGATGCAATGATGGAAAAATTTACTCAAAGAAGAGATTTAATTTATAAAGGTTTAAATGATTTACCAGGTGTGGAATGTAGTTTACCTGGAGGAGCTTTTTATGCATTTCCTAAGGTAATTGGTACAGGCATGAATGGTGCAGAGTTTGCAAGAAAGGCTATGCATGAAGCAGGAGTTGCAATAGTTCCTGGATCAGCTTTTGGTGAAACTTGCCAAAATTACGTTAGATTTAGTTTTGCGGCATCAAGAGATAATATTTCTCAAGCTCTTGAAAATATAAAGAAAATGCTGACTAAATAAGCTGTATTTTTGCTAAAATTTTTATTAATATTTATCAATGAACGATCAAGTACAAGCTGAGTTAAAAAAGATTTTTAATGGTAGGTTTTCAACATCAGTATCGACTAGAGCAAACTATGCAAGGGGTGAAGATACGTATGATCCTATTCTATCAAAGGCAGTTGTATTTCCTGAAACTAATGAGGAAGTTTCTAAGATATTAAGCCTTTGCAACAAACATAAAATCCCAGTTGTTCCTTTTGGGACAGGAACCTCTTTAGAAGGAAACGTTGTGGGTCATGACAAGGGAATCACAATTAGTCTTGAAAAAATGAATAAAATTTTGAGTGTCAACGTTGAGGATTTTGATTGTAGAGTTCAAGCTTGTGTAACTAAAGAGCAGCTAAATGATTATTTAAGGGAGGATGGAGTTTTCTTTCCAATCGATCCAGGAGCAAATGCAGCTATAGGTGGTATGGCGTCGACCTCAGCTTCGGGAACCATGGCAGTAAAATATGGCACAATGAAAACTGTGATAACTGGTTTAACTGTAATTTTGCCTAATGGAGATATTATTAACACAGGTAGCAGAACTAAAAAAACCTCAGCGGGTTACAATTTGACAAACTTATTTATTGGTTCAGAGGGAACTTTAGGGATTATAACAGAAATTCAATTGAGATTATCCCCAATACCAGAGAGTATCATGTCAGCTGTATGTCACTTTCCAACTCTAGAAAGCGCGGTTCAGACTGCCCAACAGGTTATTCAATATGGTGTGCCTATTGCTAGGATTGAAATGCTCAATAAAGATCAAATGGAAATTAGTATTAATTACTCAAAATTAAAAGATATTGAAGCAGTCCCAACTTTATTTTTTGAGTTTCACGGAACAGAGGGGTCAAATAAGGAGAATATAAAAATTGTTGAGGAAATTTCAAAGGATAATAATGGAAGTTCTTTTAAATGGGCAAAAGATTTAGAGGAAAGAAATAAACTTTGGAAAGCTAGGTGGGATGTTTATTACTCTGTTAAAGCATTGATCAATAATGGGAGAGTTTATTCAACGGATGTTTGTTTGCCTATTTCTAAAATCACTGAGTGTGTAAATTTTGCTGAGGCGCAAACAAAAAAACTTGGTTTGAGAGCTCCAATGGTAGGTCATTTAGGTGATGGAAATTTTCATGTGATTTTACCTTATGATCCAAAAGAAGAGAGAACCTATAATAAAATAAGAGACTTTAGTGATCTTTTAATTGAAAAAACTTTGGAACTTAATGGTACAATAACAGGAGAACACGGAGTTGGATTACACAAAAAAGCTTACTTATTGAAAGAACATGGCGACTGTATTCCATTAATGAAATCTATAAAAAGAAGTATCGATCAAAATAATATAATGAATCCTGGAAAAATTTTTGATTTGAATTAATAAACTTTGAATTTTATGAAAAAAATTTTAATTACAAGAAAATTAATTAGAGAGAGTGAAGATAAAGCAAGTAAAACTTTTAATCCAATATTTAATCCCAATGACGAATTATACTCACAATCAAAAGTTATAGATATGAGCCAAGGATGTGATGGAATTTTATCATCACTTACTGAAAAATTAGATGAGCAAACTATTAATAAACTTCCAGATACAATCAAGATTATTTCAAATTTTGCTGTTGGATTTGGAAACATTGATTTAGAGGCTGCAAAAAATAGAGGTATTGCTGTTACAAATACTCCAGAAGTATTATCAGATGCAACTGCAGAAATCGGAGTTCTTTTAATTTTAGGTGCATGCAGAAGAGTCGCAGAGGGTATACAGTCAGCACAAGATGGTGGATGGAAATGGTCAGCAGATTATTTAATTGGTAAGCAATTAACGGGAACAAGATTAGGAGTTTTAGGAATGGGAAGAATAGGTCAAAAAATTGCTAAAATTGCTAGATCACTGGGAATGATAATTCACTATCACAACAGATCAAAACTTAGTGAGGAAAAAGAACAAGGCGCTGTTTATCACAAAGATATAAAAAGTCTTTTTTCTGTCTCTGATGTTTTATCTATTTGTTGTCCTGCAACAAAAGAAACTGAGAATATGATTAATAAGGAAACAGTAGAGTACTTTCCAAAAGGTGCAGTAATCACTAATGTAGCTAGAGGAGACATTGTTGATGATGAGGCTTTAATAGATGCTTTAAATAGAAGAAAAATTTATGCAGTCGGTCTTGATGTTTACAAAAACGAGCCAAATTTAAATCCAGGGTATAGTAAAATTAAATCAGCATTTATTTTACCTCACCTTGGTAGCGCAACGAAGGACACAAGAATTGCAATGGCTAATTTAGCTATAGATAATATTGATGAGTTTTTTAAAACTGGAAATTGTAAAAACAAAGTCAATTAATTCTACCTTGGATTGAATAAAATTCAACTTCTGCGACATCTACGCTACTTTTTAGAAAGACTCCAATCTCAAACTATGCTTAAATTCAACAGTTAATTAACTGTAATAGGAGAAATAATGACTAAAGAAAATAAATCATTGAAGGTGAAAACATCTTCAAGACGTAAGTTCTTTAAGACTGCTGCGAAGACAGGTGCTTTAGCTGCAGCCGCTGTTGCAATGCCATACGTAAAGGCAAATGCAGCAACTACATTAAAGATGCAAGCTGCATGGCCTAGTGGAGCAAACATCTTTTTTGAAATGGCTGGAGACTATTGTAACATGGTAAAAGAAATGTCTGGAGGATCTCTTCAGATTGATCTTCAACCAGTTGGAGCAGTTGTAAAGACTTCAGAAATCGGACAAGCGGTTAGTTCCGGTGTAGTAGATATGGGTCACTGGGTGACTGCATATTGGTATGGTAAAAATCCTGCTGCATCATTATTTGGAACTGGTCCTTCATACGGAATGTCATCTCAAGAAGTAATGGGATGGATGGAGTATGGTGGAGGAAGAAAATTATATGATGAAACACTTGCAAAAGTTGGTTTCGATTATATTGGTTTTTTCCATATGCCTATGCCAGCACAGCCTTTTGGTTGGTTCAAAAAGAACGTAACTAAAGTATCTGATGTTAAAGGTATGAAGTACAGAACTGTTGGTTTAGCGACTAACGTTTTGACTGCAATGGGAATGGTAGTTAGACAGTTACCAGGTGGTGAAATCCAGCCAGCGATGAAAACTGGTTTGATTGAAGCTGCTGAGTTTAACAACCCAACTTCAGACTCTCAATTTGGTATGCAAGATGTTTCTAAGCATTATCACTTAGGAAGCTTCCACCAATCTCAAGAGATGTTTGAAATTCCAGTTAACAAAAAAACATACAACAGTTTATCACCTGCACATCAAGCAATATTGAAAAATGCTGCTTATGCTGCAAACAGTGATAACTACTTTAAAGCTTTAGTAAGATACTCAGCTGACTTAGCTAAGTTAATGAATGAGCATAAAGTAAATGTGTATCAAACTTCAGATGAGATTTTAGCTCAACAATTAAAAGGTTGGGATAAAGTTATCGGCGATTTCAATAAGAAAGATCCTTTCTTTAAGAAAGTCGTAGATTCTCAAAAATCATATGCGAAGAGAGTAATGAAATACTTGCTGATGAATCAGCCAAATTACAAACTTGCATACGAAAATGAGTTTGGTCCAATAGGAAAAGTTAAACTGTAATTAACTTTTAATAAAATTTAAAGGGGGCTTAGGCCCCCTTTTTTATTTGATTATTCCAATACAATTCAATAAAAGTTTATATCTATGATGAGATCTTACATAAAATTTGCTGATAGATTAAGCGTCTCAATGGGTAAAGCTTTCTCATGGTGCATCGTAATTTTAATGGGAGGAACTTGCTATGAAGTTTTCATGGCGTACGCTTTAAATGCACCAACTTTATGGAATTTTGATTTTAGTCTTCAAATGTACGGTGCAATTTTTATGATGGCAGGTGCATACACTTTATGTACAGAAGCGCATGTTAGAGGAGACGTTATTTACAGATTATTTCCTCAAAGAACACAAGCTTGGATAGATTTAGTTTTATATTTTATTTTCTTTTTCCCTGGTGTTGTTGCATTAGCTTTTTATGGCTACGAATACGCAGCACTTGCATGGAAAATTAAAGAAACAAGTTGGAACAGCCCAGCTCAAATTCAAATTTACATGGCAAAATCTTTGATACCTTTGTCTGGAACTTTATTAACTCTCCAAGGAATAAGTGAGGTGTTTAGATGTATCATATGTATAAAAACTGGTAGTTGGCCAGAAAGAGGAACTGAACGTGATGCGGAAGAGACTGAAAAAGTATTAATGAGAACCTCACAAGAAGGAAATAAAGAAGATGTTATTTAGTCTGACTAATCCTGAAGTGGCAATAATGATGATGGGTATATTTCTATTTGCCGTACTATTAGGTTTTCCGATTGCCTTTACTTTAATGGCGATGGGACTAGGTTTTGGATATTATGCTTACTTTGATCCAACAAAGATGGAACATCTTTTTGATAATAGGATATTCCAACTTTTTGTACAAAATACCTATACCGTCATGGACAATAACGTTCTTACCGCGGTCCCACTCTTTTTATTTATGGGATATTTGGTTGAAAGAGCAGGTATTGTAGCAAAATTATTTTTTGCAATTAGATTAGCATCTCACAAACTTCCTGCATCAATGGCAGTTGCGGCATTGATTACTTGTGCATTATTTTCAACAGCTACTGGTATTATCGGTGCAGTTGTCACATTAATGGGGCTACTAGCTTGGCCTGCCATGATTAAAGCCGGTTATGACAAAAAATTTGCATCTGGAATAATTTGTTCAGGTGGTTGTTTAGGAATTTTAATTCCACCAAGTATTATGCTGATCGTTTACTCCGTTATCGCTCAACTATCACCATTAAGATTATTTGCCGCCGCTATTTTTCCAGGACTTATGTTGGCGGGACTCTACATTGCTTACGCAGTGTTTAGAGCTTGGTTAAATCCATCGATAGCACCAAAACCGGCGGCAGAAGAAATACCTCCTACAGCAGTAATTATGAAAGAGGTTCTTGTTTCTTTCTTACCTTTGTTTTCTTTAATAATTTTAGTTCTAGGTACAATTTTAGCTGGAATTGCAACACCCGCTGAAGCTGCAGCAGTCGGGGCATTTGGTTCATTAGTGCTCTCATATTTCTACAAAACTCTTAAATGGAAAAATTTCAAAGAGTCTGTCTTTCTAACAGCTAAAACAACTGCAATGATTATGTGGTTATTCATAGGATCGTGGACATTTGCCTCTGTATTTTCTTATCTTGGTGGTCACGAAGTTTTTGAACATTTTTTTAAGTCTCTAAATTTACAGCCTTGGCAATTTTTAGTAATTACACAATTGATTATATTTTTATTAGGTTGGCCATTAGAGTGGACAGAAATATTAATTATTTTTGTGCCGATATTTTTACCATTAGTTGAATTTTTTGGAGTTAACCCATACTTCTTTGCAATGTTAATTGCATTAAATTTGCAAACCTCATTTTTAACACCCCCCATGGCAATGTCTGCCTACTACTTAAAGGGAGTTCAATCAAAGAATGTAGAATTAATGCAGATCTTTGGAGGAATAATGCCATTTTTAGGTATTGTAATTTTAGCGATGGTTTTAATGTATTTATTTCCAGGTATAGCACTTTGGTTACCAGAGACATTATTTGCAAATTAATTTTTAAATGACAGATATATTTTCTTTAAGTCTCGAAGAACTTGCAGCCAAAATTAAAGATGCCCAACTCACTTCAGTTGATGTTTGTGAAAAGTATATTGAAAGAATAAACAAATTTGACAAAGATATAAAGGCATGGGCCCATTTTGATAAAAAAGTTTTGTTGGAAAAAGCTTCTGAGGCTGATGACCATAGAAGATCTGGAAAACCAACTGGTCCACTTCACGGTGTACCCATTGCGGTTAAAGACATCATTGGCACAGTTGATATGCCAACAGAATGTGGAACAGTTATAAGAAAAGGTAAATCATATTCACAAAATGCAGAAATAATTGATTTGCTTCATGCATCCGGAGCAATTGTAATGGGTAAAACAGCAACCTCAGAACTTGCTTACTTAGGACCTCCGGCAACTACAAATCCGCACGATAAAACAAGAACACCAGGTGGTTCCTCAAGCGGATCTGCAGCATCTGTGGCTTCTTTTATGGCACCTGCATCAATTGGATCTCAAACTGGTGGATCCATTATTAGACCAGCATCTTATTGTGGAGTAGTGGGATATAAGCCTAGTTACGGATTAATATCTAGAAATGGTGTTTTGAGAACATCTTATAGTCTGGATCATATAGGAATTTTTGGACGAAAAGTTGAAGATGTAGCTATGTTGGCAAAAGTTCTCATAAAAAAAGATAAATTTGATCCGGCAACCATACATTACTCAACAGAAAATATTTTATCTGAAACAAAAAAAGGACCTCTTTTCGATCCCAAATTTATTTTTTACAAAACTGAACATTGGAAATTAATAGATAAAAAGTCTAGAGAGTCGTTTGAATACTTCATTGAATCATTTAAAAAGAATATTGAGATCTTTGATACTCCTTCTTATTTTAAGGATATACATAAATACCATCAAATTATTCATGAGACTGATTTAGCTAATAATTTTTCAGTTTATTTTAAAAAATTTAAAAAAAAATTGTCTAAGTATATGCAAGATGCAATTACAAGAGGAAATAAATATTCGGCCAAAGAATATGCAGAGGCAATTGATTTTATAAAAAGAAGTTATGAGTCATACCAAGAAGTTTTTGAGGATTATCATGGAGTATTGTCGCCAGCTAGTCCGGGTGTTGCGCCCACAGGTTTAAAAAGTACAGGAACAGCGGAATTTAATAAAGTTTGGTCTTATCTTGGGACGCCATGTATTTCGTTACCTTTACTTGAGGGGGAAAATAATTTACCATTAGGTGTTCAATTAATTGGCAATAAATATGATGATCATAGATTTTTAGGAGTTGCTAATTGGTTAGAGAAAGAATGTCAGGAATAAAATGAATAAAATTACTACAATCATAGGATTATCTTTTGCAGTTTTCTTTTTAATTGGTTTAGCAACAACTCTAACGAGATCAATGATGATAGGCTTTTTGGATGTTATCCCGGTTTATCTTTTAATGGGTGCAGCTATCATCATGATGATATACGAAGCCTTCTTTGATAAAGATTAGTATCAATTAAATTGAAAAATATTAAGACAGATATATTCTCATTCTCATTATTATTTATACAACCAATCTTTATGGCTAGTAACCTAGTTGTAGCTAGGGGTGGTGTTGAATTTGTTCCACCTATTTCACTTGCATTTTGGCGTTGGACAGTTGTTTTTTTAATGTTGTTACCATTCACTTATGTAACTTTAAAAAATAATTTTCATATAATTAAAAAGGAATATAAAAAATTATTTTTTTTAGGGTCAATGGGATGTGGTGTATGTGGCGCTTTCCCTTTTTTAGCTGGTGAGACAACAACTGTTACCAATATGGGAATAATTTACACATCCTCTCCAGTTTTTATTATTCTAATCTCATATTTTTTTTTTCATGAGAAAATAAATACAACAAAGATAATTGGCTTAATTACTTGCTTGATCGGAGTACTTATCATCATTATTAAAGGTGATTTTGACTTATTGATTAATCTAAAATTTACAATTGGTGATTTGTGGATGTTAGCTGCTGCTATTGGATGGGCTTTATATTCAATTTATTTATTCTATTGGAAATCTAAATTAAAAATTTTTGATAGATTTACTATGATTTCTTTTTTTGGTGCATTGAGTTTGTTACCTTTTTACGTTGGTGAGGAATTATTTTATAAAGAGACAATTTTTGCGACAGAATTCTATTTATGGGTAATTTTTGCAGCAATATCACCAGGGATAATTGCTTTTACTCTTTATACTATAGCTCAGAAAAAATTAGGTGCATCATTGACTGGCTTTACACTTTATGTTTTTACAGTTTATGGAGCAATTTATGGATACTTTTTATTTGACGAAAAATTTGAAAATTTTCATATTATTGGAACCATTTTAGTTTTCTTTGGCGTATATTTAGCTAAGAAAAATAATGTTAAAAAAGTTTAGGAATAATTTGTTATCATTTTTACAACTAATAATTTTAGTTTACCTTTTTCTTTTGGCATTTCTTTATTTTTATCAAAGAAATTTAATGTACCATCCTGATGAAAATAATTATTTTAACGATAAACTTTCAGTTAATATTGAAGAGGTTGAAATATCAACACAAGACGGATTAGGCTTGTTAGGCTGGTATCATGAAAAAGATATAAGAAAAAATAAAACAATTTTATTTTTTCATGGGAATGCTGGATCTTTAGAAAATAGAATTCATAAATTGAATCATTTTAGAGACATGAGTGTTAATTTTTTGATAGTTGCCTGGAGAGGTTTTAGTGGCAATGAGGGTAAACCATCAGAAACTGGGTTATATGAGGATGGTGAAAGTGCAATTAGATGGTTGATGAAAAAAGGTGTGGATGAAAAAAATATAGTAATTTATGGAGAGTCATTAGGAACAGGAGTTGCAACACATTTATCCCAAAATAGAAATTTTGCAGGTGTAATTTTAGAAACTCCATTTACGTCAATGATTGACGCTGCTAAAAAATTTTATCCATATATACCCGTTGGTCTTTTACTAAAAGATAAATTTGAAAATAAAAATAAAATTAAAAATGTTAAGTCTCCAATTTTGATAATGCACGGTGAAAAAGATCAAATAGTCCCTTTTGAGATGGGTCAAAAGATGTTCGAAATAGCTAATGAACCTAAATATTCTTATTTTACCAAATATGACAATCATATGATGGAGTATGATGAGAATCTTATAAAAACATTAAATTCATTTTTAATTAATTTAAATTAGGCCACATTCTAAACAAATAGTGCTCAAGATTTAATTTTACGCTTAAAAAGTGAAAATTTTTTATTTAATCACAATTTTATTATTAACTTTAAAAAGTTTTGCATTCTCAAAAGATAATTCATTTTATCCTGATGATTTATTTCATATAGATTATATGGACTCACACAATAAAAAATTTGCACTATATTTTAAGACAAGAAAGAAATCTATTTTAGCCAGAGGCGAAGAAAGTAATTATATAAATGATTACCCAAAAGATCTTTATATCTATAATTATTCAACAAAGTCCTCTTCACCATTGATCTCTTATGATTGGTTTCCCTCCCAAGCCAAATTTCACTTAGCGGAATATGACTTTCCTATATTTCCGGATGATTTCGCTTATTACCTTTTAAAAGACGATAAAACGTTAGTAATGATTAGTGCAGTTAAAAGTTTAAATGCTAATTTTAAATACGATATTTTTAATAAGAAACTTGAACTTTACTCTACCACAGGAAAATTTGATTTTATTATTTCCTCTTTCTCTAAAGATTGTGGGCATTATAAATTTAAGGATAATTATAAGTGTAGTATTTATAAACCTTTAATTTCGAGTAATTTAATTAATTAACTTGCGTAAAAGCCTCAGCAAATTTTTCTGCATTGAATAATTCTAAATCATCTTCTTTTTCACCTAAACCTAAAGCAATAATAGGTAGTTGATATTTTTTTGCTATTGCCAGCAGAATACCACCTTTGGCAGTTCCATCTAATTTAGTCATGATTAGACCAGTTAAAGGAATAATTTTGTTAAATTCTTCCACTTGATTAATCACATTCTGTCCTGATGTTGCATCTAAAACTAAAATAATATTGTGAGGAGCATCTTGGTCAATTTTTTTTGTTACATCGGCTATCTTTTTATATTCTTCCATTAAATTTTTTTTATTTTGTAGTCTTCCAGCAGTATCGATTAAAACTTGGTGAAAATTATTTTTGATTGCTTCCTCAACTGCTTTGTATGCCACCGATGCTGGATCAGAACCTTGAGATGATTTAGTTAATTTGACATCAATTTTATTTGCCCAATTTTCTAATTGTTCAATAGCAGCTGCTCGAAAAGTATCAGAAGCAGCAAACATAACTTTGTTGCCATTATTTTTTAATATTTTACCTATTTTACCAATAGTTGTTGTTTTACCAACACCATTTACTCCTGAGATTAAAGTTGCATTAAGTTTATCTTTTTTTTCAAAAAAAGAATTATTTTCTAAAGGCTTCATTAAATTAACAATGTACTCTTTTAAAATAATATTTATCTCAGTTGATAGATCTTTGTTGGGATCAATCTTTTTATTCGAAATGATTTCTTTAATTTCAGATGCAGCCTCTACACCAACATCAGATTCAATTAAAAACTCCTCGATTTTATCTAAATTTTTATCGTCTATCTCTTTTTTTATTATTATTTCTTTTAATCCAGATGTCAGTGCGGAAGCACTTTTTTTAAAACCTATCTTAAATTTGTCAAAAATTCCCATTATAGTTTGATCTCAATTTCTTTTATTTCTGAAACGGGTCCTTTCATGTGGATTGAATTTCTATCATCTATAAGAATTGATAACTTACCTGTTTGAAATTCTATGTCTGTTTTATTTTCATTAAGATTGTTTAATTTACCGGCAAATGCAGTTGCGCATGCAGCTGTTCCACATGCTTTGGTTAGCCCAGCCCCTCTCTCCCACACTTTCACTTTAATCAAATTTTTATTAATTATTTTAGCAATTGTAACATTGCATTTTTCTGGAAAAATTTTATGATTTTCAATTTTGGGTCCAATTTCTTCAATACTAAAATTTTCAATTTCGTTTACAAAAAAAACAATATGTGGATTTCCAACATTAACAGCTGTACCACCAAAATGTTCTCTATTATTTAAATCAGTGATCCCAATATTCAAATTTTTAGTATCTAATTTTTCCGATAAAGGAATTTCGTTCCATTGTAATTTAGCTTTACCAATTTCAGTTGTAACAATATTTTTGTCCAAAATTTTTGACTCTAAGTTTCCATTTAAAGTAGATAAGATGATCTTTTCAGCTTTTGTCTCTTCAGAGATTAATTTTGCAACACATCTAGTGCCATTTCCACATGCACCAGACTCCCCTCCATCAGAATTAAAAAATTTTAAATTCGCATCACTTGATTTGCTGGTCTCAATAAATATTAATTGATCACAACCAATAAAATTTCTATCACAAATCTTTATAATCTGATCTTTAGTTAAATCGGTAATTTTTTGTCTATTATCAATGATGACAAAATCATTACCTAATCCATCCATTTTAAAAGCTCTTATCTCCATATATAGTTATTTAACTTATTTATTGACTTTTTGAACCTCTATTATAGTTTGTGGCAGTTTCCGCAAAAACGTTAAATTTGCGGTGTCTTTGGAAACAAAGAGATCGACACTAGTCAGCGAGGGTTCGCCCACTAGTGCGATTACTGCTGTGTAAAATAAATATGTTTGAAAATTTGACAAATAAATTTGAGGAAGTTTTTTCCTCTTTAAAAAAAGCACCTTCGCTTGATGAGCGTCAAGTTGATGAAGGTCTTAGATCCATTAGACAAGCTTTATTAGAAGCTGATGTATCACTTGATGTTGCAAAAGAGTTTATTGAGAAGGTTAAACCTAAAGCTTTAGGACAAGAAATCATCAGATCTACATCTCCTGGCGATATGGTTGTTAAGATTGTTTACGACGAATTAGTATCTTTATTAGGTGAAAAAAATAATGATGTAAATCTTAATGCCGTACCACCAGTGCCCATGATGTTAGTTGGTTTACAAGGTTCTGGTAAAACTACAACTACCGCTAAACTTGCAAAATATTTGGAAAATAACAAAAAAAAGAGAGTTATGATGGTGAGTTTAGATATTTATAGGCCAGCCGCCCAAGAGCAATTAAAATCTTTAGGTGAACAAAATAATATTTTAACTCTGCCAATAATCGAAGGACAACAACCAGCTGATATTTGTCAAAGAGCAATTAGTGCCGCAAATCTAAATGGTGCTGATGTAATTCTATTTGATACAGCAGGTAGAACACAAATAGACTTGCAAATGATGAGTGAAATTAAACAAATCGAGAATATAATTAAACCTGCTGAAACCTTTTTAGTTGCTGACTCTTTGACTGGTCAAGTAGCAGCATCCGTAGCAAAAGAATTTAAAGATACTGTAAATCTCTCTGGTATAATTTTAACAAGAGCTGATGGTGATGCAAGAGGCGGAGCCGCAGTCAGTATGAAATTTATCTCACAAGTACCAATTAAATTTTTGGGTATCGGAGAAAAAATTGATAATATTGAGGTTTTTCATCCGGATAGAATTGCTAATAGAATTTTAGGGATGGGAGATATTGTTTCTCTAGTAGAGAAAGCGGCTCAAGATCTTGGAGAAGAAAATATTAAAAAGGCAGAAGAGAATTTAAAAAAGGGACAATTCTCTATGGAAGATTATTTAGCACAACTAAGACAAATGAAAAAAATGGGTGGAATAGAAGGCATCATGTCTTTTATGCCTGGTGTTTCAAAAGTTAAATCACAAATGGATGCGGCTGGAATTGATGAGAGTATTATTACAAAGAATGAAGCTATAATATTGTCTATGACAAAAAAAGAGAGAGAGAACCCAAAGATAATTGATGGTTCTAGAAAAAAAAGAATTGCTAATGGTTCTGGCACAGATCCAGCCACTATCAATAAGTTGTTAAAACAATTTAAAATGATGTCTGAAATGATGAAAAAGATGTCGAAGGGTAATTTGAAAGGTATGACTGACAAAGGAATACCTCCAGAATTATTTAATCAATTAAAATAAAAGAAGGAGAGTGAATGTTAAAGTTAAGATTATCAAGAGGCGGAACTAAGAAAAGACCCGTTTATAAAGTAGTTGTTGCAGATAGTCGTTTTGCAAGAGATGGTAGATTTATAGAGAAAGTGGGATTTTTTAATCCACTATTGCCAAAGGAAAAAAAGGAAAGAATTGGATTAGAAGCAGAACGAATAAAGTATTGGTTGGGTCAAGGTGCACAACCAACAGCTAGAGTAGCAAGGATTTTAGGTGAAAATGAATTAATGCCTATGCCGGCGAATGGAAATAATCCTCAGAAAGCTATTCCAAAAAAAGATCGAAAAAAAGAAGGCAGTGAGGACGCTAAAAAAGAAGAAGCTCCAAAAGCAGAGGCTAAAAAAGAAGAAGCTCCAAAACCAGATGCCAAAAAAGAAGAAGCTCCAAAAGCAGAGGCTCAAAAACAGAAGCTCCAAAAGCAGAAGCTAAAAAAGAAGAAGCTCCAAAAGCAGAGGCTAAAAAAGAGGAAAAGAAATAATACAAAGATTATTTATGATGCAAGCTCAAGTATTTACACTTTATCCAGAAGTTTTCCCTGGGCCTTTAAATAAAGGTATTTACAGTAAAGCAATGGATAAAAAGTTATGGAGCTTAAAAGTAATTAATATTAGAGACTCTGCTCAAGATAAACATAAAACAGTTGATGATACTCCTTACGGCGGTGGAACAGGTATGTTAATTAAACCAGATGTCCTGGCGAATTCTATTGATCAAAATGTAAATAAGGGAGATAAAATTTTTTATCTTTCACCAAAAGGTAAAAGATTTGATCAAAAATTTGCACAAGATTTATCTAAAGAAAAATCATTTTCTTTGATTTGTGGACAGTTTGAGGGTGTTGATGAAAGAGTTTTGGGTACAAGAAATATTGAAGAGGTGAGCATTGGAGATTATGTATTGTCGGGTGGGGAAACAGCAGCTTTGGTTATTCTAGATAGCGTTTTAAGACTTTTACCTGGAGTTTTAGGAAATGATAAATCTCCAGCTGATGAAACTTTTGAAAATGGCCTTTTAGAGTATCCGCAGTTCACAAAACCTCAAATATGGGAAGAAAAAGCAGTGCCAGAAGTGTTATTATCTGGAGATCACAGTAAAATTAAAGACTGGCGTTTATCTCAATCTGAGGCTATAACACGCGTCCGAAGACCAGATTTGTGGCAAAAATATAAGAAAGATTAAATTGATAAATACTGAAATGAAAACGATAGAAGAAATTAACCAAAACAACGTTAAAAAGATTCTCTCTGAAAAAAAGATACCAGAATTTTTCCCAGGAGATGTTGTAAAGGTTGGGGTAAGAATTACAGAGGGTAAAAAAGAAAGAATTCAGTATTTTGAAGGGGTATGTATTGCTAAAAAAAGTAGAGACTTAAACTCATCGTTTACTGTCAGAAAAATATCATTTGGTGAGGGAGTTGAGAGAACATTTCCATTGTTTGGAACTGTGATTGACTCAATTAAAGTAATTCGATCTGGAAAAGTAAGAAGAGCAAAACTTTATTATTTAAGAGACAGAACTGGGAAGTCAGCAAGGATTGCTGAAAAAATTAGAAAAAAAATTGGTATCGATGTTGACGTTAAACCAGAAACAGTAACTGAGGAAAATTTAGCTCCAATCACTAAAGAAAATACTACTGAAATAAAAAAAGAGGCTACATCAGCGGTTGAGCCAAAAATAGATGAAACTTCAAAAAATGAAGTCAAAAAAGATGCCCCTAAGGCCGAAACTAGTACAGAAAAAAAGCTTGAAAACTTACAAGAAAAAAAATAATTTTTTTCTCAATGCCTAATACTCTTTACGATAAAATTTGGAATGACCATTTAGTACATCAACAAGATGACGGAACGGCATTATTATTTGTTGATAGACATTTAGTCCATGAGGTTACAAGTCCACAAGCTTTTGAAGGACTTAGAAATACTCAAAGAAAAGTCAGGCACCCAAAATTAACTTTAGCTGTAGCAGACCATAATGTGCCAACGACCGATAGATCAAAGGGTATTTCAGATCATGAATCTAAAATTCAGGTAGAGACCTTAGAGGAAAATTGCAAAGAATTTGGTATTAAACTTTTTGGCATGAATGATAAGCGACAAGGTATTGTTCATGTGACTGGTCCAGAGCAGGGTTTTACGCAACCTGGAACAGTTATTGTTTGTGGGGATAGCCATACTGCAACTCATGGAGCCTTTGGTGCTTTAGCCTTTGGAATCGGAACTTCAGAGGTAGAGCATGTTTTAGCAACTCAAACACTTGTTCAAAAAAAAGCAAAAAATTTTAGAATAAATGTTAATGGTAAACTTCCAGTAGGTGTCACTTCAAAAGATGTTATCTTACAAATAATTGGAAAAATTGGAACCGCCGGTGGCACAGGTTGTGTTGTTGAATATGCAGGTGATTTAATAAGATCGCTAAGCGTTGAACAAAGAATGACAATATGCAATATGACAATAGAAGGTGGCGCAAGAGCTGGATTAATAGCACCAGATGAAAAAATATTTAAATATTTAGAAGGAAAACCAATGTCACCAAAAGGCGAAAAATGGAATAAAGCTTTAGAACATTGGCAAAGTTTAAAAACTGATGATGATGCAAGCTTTGATAAAGAA
Organism: uncultured Pelagibacteraceae bacterium; assembly: GCA_902586495.1. Lineage (GTDB taxonomy): Bacteria > Pseudomonadota > Alphaproteobacteria > Pelagibacterales > Pelagibacteraceae > Pelagibacter. The sequence goes on along the minus strand of CACIHQ010000006.1, from coordinate 41,904 downwards.
GTAAGTTTGCAGGCTAACGAAATTTTGCCAATGATAACTTGGGGAACTTCGCCTCAAGATGTAATTACGATTGACGGTAAAGTTCCAAATCCAAGTGAAGTAAAAGACGAGGACCGTAAAAATTCCATAGAGAGATCCTTAAAATATATGGGTCTTAAACCTGATATGGCAGCCAGAGATATCAAAATAGATAAAGTTTTTATAGGTAGTTGCACAAATGGTAGAATTGAGGATCTAAGAGAAGCAGCAAAGATTTTAAAAGATAAAAAGATAGCTTCCCATGTTCATGCAATGGTAGTTCCAGGATCTGGATTGGTAAAACAACAAGCAGAACAAGAGGGATTAGATAAAATCTTTGTTAATTCAGGATTTGAATGGAGAGAACCAGGTTGCTCAATGTGTTTAGCCATGAATGCAGACAAGTTGAAACCTGAAGAAAGATGTGCCTCTACCTCAAATAGGAATTTTGAAGGAAGACAAGGAAGAGGTGGAAGAACTCATTTAGTTAGTCCTGGAATGGCTGCAGCCGCTGCAATATCAGGAAGTCTTGATGATGTGAGAAAGTATCAAAATTAAATGCAAAAATTTAGCACATTAAGAAGTATCCCAGCTTATTTACCAATAGTAAATATTGATACAGATATGATTATTCCAAAACAATTTCTTAAAACAATTAAGAGAACTGGATTGGGTAAAAATTTATTTTTTGAGATGAGATATGATGATAATGGTAAAGAAATAAATGATTTCATTTTAAATAAAAATCCATTCAATAATTCAAAAATTTTAATTGCAGGAAAAAATTTTGGCTGTGGTTCATCAAGAGAGCACGCACCATGGGCATTATTAGATTTTGGTATTACCTGTGTTATAAGCTCAAGTTTTGCTGATATTTTTCACAATAATTGTTTTAAGAATGGAATTTTACCAATCACACTAGATGATGAAAAAATAAAGGAGTTATCAGAGTATACTAACAGAAAAGAGGAAATTTTTGTGGATCTCAACGAGGAGAAAATTGTTTACGGAAACAACGAGGTTAAATTTAAAATTGACCCATTTAAGAAAAAATGTCTTTTAGAGGGCTTAGATGACATAGCTTTATCTTTAAAAAAATCTGACAAAATTGAAAACTTCGAAAAAGATCTAAAAAATAAAAAGCCTTGGATCTTTAATGATTAAAGTTAAAAAAAGAAAAATCCTTTTATTGCCAGGAGATGGTATTGGGCCAGAAGTTATTGGTGAAGTTAAAAAAATAATAAATTGGTTCAATGATAAAAAATCTTTAGATTTTGAAATTGATGAAGATTTAGCAGGAGGTTGTTCTTACGACAAACATGGGACACCGATTACTGATGAAGTTTTTTATAAAGCTTTAGAAAGCGAAGCTGTTATGCTTGGTGCAGTTGGAGGACCTAAATGGGATAATGTTGAATTTTCAAAAAAACCTGAGAGAGCACTTTTAAAATTGAGAAAAGAATTAAAATTATTTGCGAACTTAAGACCCGCTATATGTTTCAAACAATTAGTTGAAGCATCTACATTAAAACCTGAGATCGTCTCAGGATTAGATATTATGATCGTGAGAGAGTTGACTGGTGGAATTTATTTTGGTGAACCCAGAGGTATTAAACCAATTGAAAATGGTGAAAGAAAAGGAATAAATACACACACTTACACAAGTAGTGAAATTACAAGAGTAGCTAGAGTAGCTTTTGATTTAGCGAAAAAAAGATCAAATAAAGTTACATCTTGTGAAAAATCTAATGTAATGGAGGCTGGACAATTATGGAAAGAGGAGGTTCAAGCACTTCACGAAAAGGAATATAAAGATGTGGAATTAAGTCATATGCTTGCCGACAATTGTGCAATGCAGTTATTAAGAAATCCGAAACAATTTGATGTCATAGTAACAGATAATCTTTTTGGGGATATGCTTTCAGATCAAGCTTCAATGTTAACAGGTTCATTAGGATTATTACCCTCAGCCTCATTAGGTGCAAAAAATAAAGATGGAGAAATGAGAGCGATGTATGAGCCTATTCATGGGTCTGCACCTGATATAGCAGGAAAAGGTCTAGCAAATCCTATAGCAACAATTTTAAGCTTTGCAATGGCTTTAAGATACTCCTTGGACCTTGATAAAGAGGCAGAGGGCTTAGAAAAAGCTGTTCAGGATGTCTTAAATGATGGTTTAAGAACCAAAGATATTCTATCCAAGGGAATGAAAGAAATATCAACATCTAAAATGGGTGATGCGATCATTTCAAAATTGCAATAATTAATTAATTATTTTAAACTTTAAATATGCCAAGCTATATAGCACCAGTTGATGATATGATGTTTCTTTTTGAGAAATTAAGGGACAATAAAAACTATAATGAACTGGAAAAATATAAAGAGGTAAGTCCAGAGCTAGTAAAAGATATTTTAGAGGAAGCTGCAAAAATCAATCAAAATTTGATTTTGCCACTCGCAAAAGCTGGAGATGAAAATCCTGCAATTTTAGAAAATGGAGTTGTAAGAACTCCACCAGGATACAAAGAGGCTTACCAAAAATATATAGAGGACGGTTGGACTTCATTATCCTGTGATCCAAAATACGGAGGACAAGGCATGCCTCGAACTGTTAGTGCATTTTTTGATGAAATGATATCATCTGCAAGTCTAGCATTTAAACTTTACAGTGAATTAACTTTAGGTGCTTATAATTGTATTCATCACCATGCTACAGATGAAATAAAAGAAAAATACCTTCCTAAAATGGTTGAAGGTAAATGGAGTGGTACAATGTGTTTAACCGAACCAGTCTGTGGAACAGACTTAGGTTTATTAAAAACAAAGGCAGTAGAACAACCAGACGGAACATATAAAATCACAGGGCAAAAAATATTTATTACCTCTGGTGATCATGATTTGACAGAAAATATTATACATTTGGTAATAGCAAGAGCAACAGATTCGCCTAAAGGGACTAAGGGAATAAGCTTATTCTTAGTTCCAAAATTTATTGTAAAAGAAGATGGAACTGTTGGCTCAAGAAATGGGATATCTACTGGATCAATAGAAACAAAAATGGGTATTAAGGGTTCAGCTACATGTGTATTAAATTTTGATGAGGCCACAGGAATAATGATTGGCCCTAAAAACAAGGGATTGAGTCAAATGTTCACAATGATGAATCTAGAGAGAATCGTTGTAGGTATTCAAGGTTTAGGAATTTCAGAAATTGCTTATCAAAATTCTCTTAATTATGCAAAAGAGCGAAAACAAGGAAAAAGCAATAATAATAAGTCTGAAAATGGAAAAGTAGACTCAATTATTGAGCATGCTGATATTAGAAAAACTTTGTTGAACATGAAGTCTATAATTGAGGGAGAAAGAGCGTTATGCTTCTGGTTGTCTCAACAAACTGAAGTTAGTTTAAATCATGATGATCAAAAGATCAAACAGGAGGCCTTGGATATGGTCTCGTTAATGACACCAGTTGTAAAATCGTTATTTTCTGATTTAGGAATGGAAATAACAAGTGATGCAATGCAAATATTTGGTGGGTATGGTTATACAAAAGATCAAGGCATAGAGCAGTTGTATAGAGATAACAGGATTACGCCGATTTATGAAGGAACCAATTCAGTACAAGCAGCTGATTTAGTTTTTAGAAAACTGTCAACTAAGAATGGAAACATAGTCGATAAATTTATGAATTTAGTTAAATCTGAAACTAATTCAGATGATGAAAAAATGAAGCCATTTGTTGATACATTAAATTATAATTTAGGAATTTTAAAAAAATTTAGTGATTGGACTATTGATAAAATAAAGACTAACAAAGATGATGTCAGTGCAGCCGCCAATGATTATTTGAAGACACTTGGTTATATATCTCTAGCTTTTTCCTGGGTAAAAGTTTTAACCGTAAGTTTTAAAGATTTTGAGGAAAATAAAAAGTTTCATGAAGATAAAATAAATACTGCAAAATTTTATTTTGAAAAAGTTCTGCCGAGAGCTGAACAACATTATAAATCTGCCATCTCGGGAAGCTCAAATATCATGAATTTTAAATTTAATTAAAATGAGTCATTACGACACAAATTTAGATAAAAACGAGGCTAATTATATACCTTTAACACCCCTAACTTTCTTAAAAAGAGCCAAAGATATATATCCAGACTATGAGGCGGTTATTTATGAGGATCGTAAATACTCTTGGACTGAAGTCTATAAGCGTACTGTAAAATTTGCAAGTGCTCTCACTAAAATTGGTGTCAAAAAAGGTGACACTGTCTCATTTTTAGCTTTTAACACTCCAGAAATTTTTGAAGGTCATTACTCTGTGCCGATGACTGGTGCAGTTTTAAACACAATCAATATTAGATTGGATGCTAAGACTATTGCATACATTTTAAATCATAGCGACGCAAAAGTATTAGTCGTTGATAGACAGCTTCATGGTGAAGTTAAGAAAGCATTGAACACACTAAATAAGAAAATAATCATTATTGATATTGTAGATAAATTTGCTGATCAATCAAAGTGTGAAAAAATTGGAGAGTTAGAATATGAAAGTTTTCTAAATACTGGAGATGAAAATTTTGATTGGAAAATGCCCAAGGATGAGTGGCAGGCAATTTCATTAAGTTATACATCTGGAACCACTGGAAATCCAAAAGGTGTTGTTTATCATCACAGAGGATCTTATTTGATGTCTACTGGAAGTGCAGTTGCTTGGAATATGCCAAATAGGTTAAATTTCTTAACTATCGTCCCAATGTTTCATTGTAATGGTTGGGGTTACCCGTGGACCGTGCCTATGTTAAATGGAAGAACTATTTGTTTAAGAAATATTGATGTGAAGAAGATATTTGAATTAATAGACAAACACAATATAACCCATTTTGGTGGAGCACCGATTGTATTAAACATGATCACTGGTGCACCTGAGTCTGATAGAAAAAAATTAAAACAACAAGTCTTTGTTTTGACTGCTGGAGCCCCCCCGCCTAGTATAATATTTAAAAAAATGAAAGAACTTGGATTTGAAGTTATGCATGTTTATGGATTAACAGAAACTTATGGTCATGTCACTCAATGCGCATGGAATGAGTCTTGGAGTAAATTTGATGAAGAAAAACAAAATGAAATTAAAGCAAGGCAGGGAGTTAGATATCCAAACACCGAAGGAATAGCTGTTATGGATCCTAAGACCATGAAAGAAGTACCAAAAGATGGAAAAACTATTGGTGAAATTATGATTAAAGGGAATGTTGTGATGAAAGGGTATTTTAAGGATAAAGAAGCCACCAACAAAGCAATGGATGGAGGATGGTTTCATTCAGGTGACTTAGCGGTAATGCATTCAGATGGCTATGTAAAAATCCAAGATAGATCTAAAGACATAATTATTTCAGGCGGTGAAAATATTTCTTCAATCGAGATAGAAAATACTTTAGCTAAACATCCTTCAGTGTCCATTGCAGCTGTAGTTGCTAAACCAGATGATAAGTGGGGAGAGGTACCTTGCGCATTTATTGAAATGGTTAAGGACAAACCAGTGACTGAAAAAGAACTAATTAGTTTTTGTAAAGAAACTTTGGCAGGGTTTAAGGTCCCAAAACAAGTAGTTTTTTGTGATTTACCCAAAACATCAACAGGTAAAATCCAAAAATTTGAATTAAGAAAAAAATTTTAAAAATTTGATTAATAGTTCTCATTATAAATTAAATTAACAATATCTGAAGTATAATTATGATTGAAAAAACATTTGAAATGAGAGAAAAGATCTAAAATTTAAAAAAATGAAAAATTTTCCAATTGTAAAATCAAGAAGATTGAGAAGTACACCCTACACTGATAGGATCGAATCTCACGGTGTAAGTAGCTATACAGTTTACAATCATATGTTATTACCTGCATCATTTAAGTCTTTAGAGTCCGACTATCATCATTTGAAAAAGTTTGTTCAAGTCTGGGACGTTGCTGCAGAAAGACAAGTAGAGATTTCTGGAAAAGATTCCGCAAAATTAGTTCAATTAATGACTTGTAGAGATTTATCTAAATCAAAAGTTGGGAGATGTTATTATGCTCCACTAGTTGATGATCAAGGTCTTTTAGTTAACGATCCGATAATAAATAAATTAGCAGATGATAGATGGTGGTTATCGATTGCTGATTCTGACGTAATTTTTTTTGCCAAAGGTCTTGCTGCAGGAAATAAATTTGAGGTAGAAATTAAAGAGCCAAATGTAAATATATTAGCTGTTCAAGGACCCCTTTCAGACGACTTAATGGCAAAACTATTTGGTGATGAAATAAGACAATTAAAGTTTTTTAATTTCAAATATTATAATTTTAAAAAATATAAATATTTTATTGCTAGGTCAGGTTGGTCAAAGCAAAGTGGTTTTGAGATTTATGTAGAAGACAATTTAGCAGGTCAAGATTTATATGATTATCTTTTTGAATATGGATCTGAATATAACGTTAAAGCAGGGTGTCCAAACTTAATCGAGAGAATAGAGTCAGCGTTATTTTCTTATGGAAATGACTTTGATAATAGGGATAATCCTTTTGAAGCAAATTTTGACAAGTTCATACATTTAGACAATGGAATTGATTTTTTAGGTAAAGAAAAGTTAAAAAAAATAAAACATGAGGGCATATCAAGAAAACTGATGGGAGTAAAAATTGATCATAATAAAATTGATATGTATTGTGAAAAGACATTATTAGACGATAATAATAAAGTTATGGGCTATGTTAGATCAGCAGCATATTCTCCAACATTTAAAAAAGTTATTGGTATAGCCATGATTAACAAACCTTATTGGGATGGCAAAACTCAATTTAAAATAGATATTAACGAGAAAATATTTGTAGGAACAGTTTGCGATTTACCTTTCATTTAGTATAAAAATAAACGTTAATATGAATATAGCAATCGTAGGTGCAACAGGAAATGTTGGAAGAAAAATTTTAGAGGTTCTTGAAAAAAAAGAACTTAAAATTGATAATCTACATTTGGTTGCCTCATCAAAAAGTTTAGGAAAAAAAATTAAATTTAGAAACAAAGAATATGATGTGGTTGATCTAGATAATTTTGATTTCTCAAAAGTTAAAATTACTTTTTTTGCAGCTGGTGGAAAGATCTCCAAAGAATTTGCAGAAAAAGCTTCAAAAAAATCATTAGTCATAGATAATTCAAGTTTTTTTAGAATGGATCCCGAGGTTCCCTTAATAGTCCCACAGGTGAATTCTGAAGATTTAAATAATATCAAAAAAAACATTATTGCAAATCCTAATTGTTCAACTGCACAATTAGTAATTGCCCTAAAACCTTTACATGATTTGTTTATAATCAAAAGGGTAGTTGTCTCTACTTATCAATCAGTATCAGGAGGTGGCAAAGAGCCTATGGATGAGCTGATTGAGCAAACAAAACTAGCATTAGATGGAGAAAAAATTGACTCAAAAAACTTCACAAAACAAATAGCTTTTAATGCTATTCCACATATTGATGTCTTCTCAGATGATGGATACACAAAAGAAGAATTAAAAATGTGTTATGAAACAAAAAAAATTTTAGATGATAAAATCGATTTAACAGCAACATGTGTAAGATTACCAATATCTATCTCACATTGTGAGTCAGTAAATTTACAATTCGAAAAGCCATTTTCTTTAGCAAAGGTTAGAAAAGCACTAAATAATTTTGAGGGCTGTAAGGTAATAGATGAAAGATCAGATGGTGGATACGTAACTCCTTTAGAGGCTGAGGGAAAAGATGAGACATTCATATCAAGAATAAGAGAAGACAAAACAATTGAAAATGGATTAAATCTTTGGATTGTCTCTGATAATCTTTTAAGAGGCGCGGCCTTGAATGCAGTAGAAATAGCCGAAAGATTGATTAAGAATGATTCATATGCAAAATAAAGAACCGCTATCTCCCCATATCCAAATTTACAAATGGCATATTTCTTCATTAGTATCCATCTCACACAGAATAACAGGAATAATTAATATAGTTGCAATTACTTTCATTTGTCTAATTGCTTCTCTCCTTATACTTGGAGAAAGTAGTTATGAAATGATAAATTTTTTTATGAGTTCTCTGTTAGGTAAATTTGTAATTCTTGGAATTACTTGGTCTTTTTCATTTCAAATATTAAGTGAAATAAGACACTTAATTATGGATTTGGGCTATGGATTTGAGTTAAAGACTTCTAAAATTACAGGTCTGTTAGTTATATTTGGTTCTTTAATTTTAACAGTAATTTTTTATATAATTGGAAAAAATTTGATTTAGCATGATAAATGCAACGAAGAAATGGATCTTTTTAAAAATTAGTGGTGCATTACTGATTCCACTAATGTTGTGGTTTATTATAAATTTTATAAAAATTTATGATCAAGATTATCTCACAGTAGTTACTTTTTTTTCAATTCCATTATCTAAGTTTTTATTTAGTATATTTATCATAAATGCATATTTTTTTTCAGCATTAAGTATAAGTGAGGTTTTTGAGGATTATATTAAGGAAGATAAAATCAAAAATGTCGCAAATAGGCTTTTATATGTATCTGCAGTGGTAATTCCTTTAATTACAATTATATTGATTTCTAAATTATGAGTTCATATAAAATAATAGAACATGAATATGACGTTGTAGTTTTGGGAGCCGGAGGATCTGGCTTAAGAGCTGCTGTTGGCCTAAGTGAGGCAGGATTAAAAACTGCATGTATTTCAAAAGTGTTTCCTACCAGAAGTCACACTTCTGCTGCCCAGGGAGGAATATCAGCTGCACTTGGTAACATGGGAGAAGATGATTGGCGTTGGCATATGTATGACACAGTCAAAGGTGCAGATTGGTTAGGCGATCAAGACAGTATCGAGTACTTATGTAAAGAAGCTCCAAAGGCAGTAATTGAATTAGAAAAATACGGTGTACCGTTTAGCAGAACGGAGGATGGAAAAATTTATCAAAGACCATTTGGTGGTATGACCAAAGATTATGGAAATGGAATCGTCCAAAGAACTTGTGCGGCTGCTGATAGAACAGGACATGCAATTTTGCATACTCTGTATGGACAAGCTTTAAAACACAAAACAGAATTTTTTATTGAATATTTTGCACTAGATTTGTTGATGAAAGATGGTGAATGTAAAGGCTTAATTGCTTGGAATTTAAATGACGGAACTATTCATAGATTTAGATCTCATACAGTAATTATTGCAACAGGTGGTTATGGAAAAGTTTACTATTCAGCAACTTCAGCTCACACTTGCACTGGTGATGGAAATGCTATGGTTTTAAGAGCAGGTTTACCACTTCAAGATATGGAATTTGTTCAATTTCATCCCACAGGAATTTATGGACATGGCACATTAATAACTGAAGGTGCTAGAGGTGAGGGAGGTTATCTAACAAATTCTAAAGGCGAAAGGTTTATGGAGAGATATGCACCTAAAGCGAAAGATTTAGCATCAAGAGACGTTGTAAGTAGATCAATGTCAATTGAAATAAATGAAGGTAGAGGTGTAGGAAAAGATCAAGATCATGTTCATCTGAATTTAAGTCACTTAGATAAAGACATTATTGAAAGTAGGTTGCCGGGTATTACTGATGCTGCGCGATTATTTGCAAATGTAGATGTCACAAAAGATCCAATTCCCGTAGTACCAACTGTTCATTACAATATGGGTGGTATTCCAACAAATTACAAAGCAGAAGTATTAACAGTTAACGGTTCAGAAAAAACTGTACCTGGATTAATGGCAATTGGAGAAGCTGCATGCGTATCAGTGCACGGAGCTAATAGATTAGGTTCCAATTCTTTAATTGATTTAGTTGTTTTTGGAAGAGCAGCAGCAAAAAGAGCAGCAGAGTTAATTAAACCAGGAACGCCTCATGAACAAATTAGTGAGACAGAGACGCAAAAATGTTTGGATCGTTTTGATAGATTAAGGAATGCCAAAGGAGATATTGGTACAGCAGAATTGAGACAATCAATGCAAAAAACAATGCAATCAAAATGTGCAGTTTTTAGAACAGAAAAAACTTTAAAAGAAGGTGTTGACGAAATTAGAAAGACCTACGATGGATTAGGCTCTGTATCAGTAAGAGATAAATCTTTAATATTTAACACAGATTTAGTAGAGACACTTGAATTTGATAATTTAATAAGACAGGCAGTTGTGACAGTAGATTCAGCGTATAACAGAAAAGAGAGCCGAGGAGCTCATGCGAGGGAGGATTACCCAAAAAGAGATGACGAAAAATACATGCAACATACTCTTGCTTGGTGCAATGGAAAAGATACTAAAATAAGTTATAGAGAAGTTCACAAGTCTACTTTAACTAACGATGTTCAATATTTTCCACCTCAGGAAAGAATATATTGATGGTACAAATTAATTTACCTAAAGACTCACAGACAAAAAAAGGTAAATATTTTAAAGATAAAACTGGCTCAAAAAATTTAAGAAAAGTAAATATTTATAGATGGGACCCTTCAACTGGCGAAAATCCTCGTATTGATACCTATGAGGTTGATATGGATAATTGTCCATCCAAAGTTTTAGATATTTTAAATAAAATTAAAAATGAGATAGATCCAACATTAGCTTATAGGAGATCCTGTGCCCATGGGGTTTGTGGCTCATGTGCAATGAATATGGGTGGCAAAAATGGTTTAGCATGCACAAAACCACATGAAGAAATAGATGGCGATATAGATATTTATCCATTACCACACTTAAAAGTTAAAAAAGATTTAATCGGAGATTTAGATGGATTGTATAAACAATATCAGTCAATCGAGCCTTGGTTAAAAAATAATTCCAAATCCGAGACAAATGAAATTATTCAATCTAAAGAAGATAGGGCTAAACTAGATGGTGCATATGAGTGTATTATGTGTGCTTGTTGTTCAACATCATGCCCAAGCTATTGGTGGAATGGTGATAAATATTTAGGTCCTGCAGTTCTTTTACAAGCATATAGATGGATAGTTGATAGCAGAGATGAGGAAAGAAATTCCAGACTAAAAAAAGTGGCAGATGAGCTTAAACTTTATAGGTGTCATACAATTATGAACTGTACTAGTGCTTGTCCTAAAGGTTTAAATCCCGCAAAAGCTATTGCTGAAATAAAAAAAATGTTAGCAACTGCCAATATTTAAACAATAGACTAATAAGAGTTTTTAATCTAAAACACCCTATTCATGAAATTAATTGAACATTTTGTTGGTGGAAAAATAATTCCTGGCACTTCAAATAAAAAAGGCAAAGTTTTTAATCCGGCTACAGGTGAACAAGAAAAAGAAGTAAGGTTAGGCTCTAAAGATGATCTGGATAAAGCAGTTTTAATTGCTAGAGAGGCCTTTAAAGAATGGTCTTTAAAACCTCCACTCCAAAGAGCTAGAATAATGTTCAAATTTAAGGAACTTATAGAAAAAAATTCAGATGAGTTAACAAAACTAATAGTTTCGGAACATGGAAAGGTTTATGAGGATGCAAGAGGTTCTCTTACTAGAGGTTTAGAAGTTGTAGAATTTGCGTGTGGTATTCCTCATTTGCTTAAAGGAGAATTTTCAGAAAATGTTGGAACCAACGTAGATAGTTGGTCTATGAGACAGCCTTTAGGAGTTGTTGCTGGTATCACACCATTTAATTTTCCCGCAATGGTTCCTATGTGGATGTTTCCAATAGCAATTGCTTGTGGAAATACTTTTATTTTAAAGCCATCCGAAAAAGATCCATCATGCTCGATTAAGTTAGCTGAATTATTAAAAGAAGCTGGACTTCCTAATGGAGTTTTTAATGTTGTAAATGGTGATAAAGAAGCGGTTGATGCAATTTTAACAAACAAAGATATTAAAGCTGTGAGTTTTGTTGGTTCTACTCCTATTGCTAAATACATTTATGAAAATTCAGCTAAAAATGAAAAAAGAGTTCAAGCACTTGGTGGTGCAAAAAATCATTTAGTTGTTATGCCTGATTGTGATTTGGATGGCGCAGTAAATGGGTTAATGGGGGCTGCTTATGGGTCAGCAGGAGAACGATGTATGGCTCAATCGGTTGCAGTTGCAGTGGGTGATATTGGAGATGAATTAGTGTCAAGATTATCAAAAAAAGCTGAAGCTTTAAAGGTTGGTCCTGGGATGGATAAGGACTCTGAGATGGGCCCATTAGTCACAAAAGAACATCTTGAAAAAGTAAAAAGTTATGTAGACCTGGGTGAAAAAGAAGGTGCAAAATTAATAGTTGATGGAAGAAATTTAAAATTACAAGGATATGAGAATGGTTTCTATATTGGTGGCTGTTTATTTGATCATGTTAAAAAAGATATGAGAATTTATAAAGAAGAAATTTTTGGGCCTGTTTTATCTGTTGTGAGAGTTAAAACTTTCGAAGAAGCAGCAAAATTAATCAACGATCATGAATATGGAAATGGAGTAAGTATTTACACAAGGGATGGTGATGCCGGAAGAACTTTTGCAAGTAAAATTCAAGTAGGTATGGTTGGTATTAATGTGCCTATTCCTGTGCCAATGGCTTTTCATAGTTTTGGTGGATGGAAAAGATCTTTATTTGGCGATAGTGCAATGCATGGCATGGAAGGAATAAAATTTTATACAAAATTAAAAACAATAACATCTAGATGGCCTTCAGGTATTCGGTCTAATGCCGAATTTGTGATGCCAACAATGAAATAAAAAATGAGTAAAATATCTTTAATTGGAGCGGGACAAATTGGTGGAACTCTTGCACATTTAATAGGAACAAAAGAACTAGTTAATGAAGTGGTTTTATTTGATGTGGCTAGTGGTATTGCTAAAGGAAAGGCATTAGATATTGCACAATCTTCATCTGTAGATGGATTTAACGTCAGGTTTTCTGGAACTGATAATTATGAGGATATAAAAAATTCAGACGTAATTATAATTACTGCAGGTGTCCCAAGAAAACCTGGAATGAGCCGAGATGATCTTCTTGGAATTAATTTAAAAATTATTAAACAGGTTGCTGAGGGGGTAAAGAAAAATGCTCCAAACGCCTTTGTAATTTGTATCACTAATCCTTTAGATGTTATGGTTATGGCATTCCAAAAATTTTCAGGTTTACCGTCAAATAAAGTTGTTGGTATGGCAGGAATTTTAGATAGTTCAAGATTTAAATTATTTTTATCACTAGAATTAAATGTGTCTGTAAGAGAAATTGAGGCAATGGTTATGGGTGGTCATGGTGACACCATGGTTCCTATGCCAAGATTTACAAAAATTTCAGGTAAACCACTGTTAGAGTTTGTAAAGGATGGAAAGATCTCTTTAGAGAGAATTGAGGAAATTAATCAAAGAACACGAGATGGTGGTGCGGAGATAGTTAAATTTTTAGAGAAAGGATCAGCCTTTTATGCACCAGCAGCTTCAGGTGTTCAAATGGCAGAAGCATATTTGAATAATCAGAAAAAATTATTACCTTGTGCTGTACAATTAAATGGAGAATACGGTGTGAAAAATGTTTATGCAGGTGTTCCTGTTGTAATTGGAAAAAATGGAGTAGAAAAAATTCAAGAGATTGATTTAGATGAAAAAGAAAAAAAAGAATTTATGCATTCAATAGATGCTGTGAAAGCTTTATGGGATGCTGCATCCAAAATAGATCCTGACTTATCTAAATAATAATGAATATTCACGAACATCAAGCGAAACAAATATTAAAAAAATATGGAGCTGTAGTTCCCAAAGGGGTGTTTGCGCTCAGTGTTGATGAGCTTATTGAAAAAGCAAAAGCGTTAAAAACTAATAAATATGTTCTTAAAGCACAAATTCACGCAGGTGGTAGAGGAAAAGCTGGTGGTGTAAAAATTTTAAAATCTATTGAGGAATTGACTGTAGCAGCTAAAGAATTACTTGGAAAAACACTAATAACTCATCAAACTGGTCCTGGAGGTAGAGAGGTAAAAAGATTATACGTAGAGGAATCTTCAAACATAGATAAAGAGTTTTATTTATCTTGTCTAGTTGATAGGTCAAGTTCTAAAATTGCATTCATATCAAGCGATCAAGGAGGAATGGATATCGAAGAAGTTGCAAGCAGCTCACCTGAAAAAATTATAACTACAAAAGTAAATATGGGTAACGAAATTTCCAATTCAGATTGTGAAAAAATAATTAAAATTTTTAATTTAAAAGAGGACTTAAAAAAACAAGCAGTATTACTAATAAAATCAATATATAAAATGTTTATAAGCACAGATGCAAACATGGTTGAGGTAAATCCATTGATTTTAACAAAAGAAGAAAAAATTGTTTGTTTAGATGCAAAAGTTAATTTCGATTCAAATGCTTTATTCAGACATCCAGAAATTGTTGAATTAAGAGATTTAAATGAGGAAGATCCTACCGAGATAAAAGCCAGTAAGCATGATCTCGCATATATCAAGCTAGATGGAAGTATCGGCTGTATGGTGAATGGAGCAGGATTAGCGATGGCGACGATGGATATAATTAAATTATATGGTCAAGAGCCAGCAAATTTTTTAGATGTAGGTGGTGGAGCATCTAAAGAAAAAGTATCTGCTGCATTAAAAATAATTTTATCAGATAAAAATGTTAAAGGTATTTTAATAAATATTTTTGGAGGAATCATGCGATGCGATGTTCTTGCTCAAGGAGTAGTTGATGCAGCTAAAGAAATCAATATTAGCGTACCTTTAGTTGTACGATTAGCAGGTACAAATTTTAAAGAAGGCAAAGAAATTCTTGATAATTCTGGATTAAAATTAATTTCTGCAGAAAATTTGGATGATGCTGCTAGAAAAATTGTTGAGGCAATAAAATAAAATGTCAGTTTTGGTAAATAAAAATACCAAAGTAATTTGTCAGGGATTTACTGGCTCACACGGAACTTTCCATTCTGAGCAGGCCATAAAATATGGAACCAATCTTGTTGGTGGAGTTACGCCAAAGAAAGGTGGACAAAAACATTTAGACAGACCAGTTTTTAATAGCGTTTTAGAGGCAAAAAACGAGGTAGGTGCAGATGCAACTATGATTTATGTACCTGCTAAATTTGCAGCAGCAGCAATAATTGAAGCTATTGATGCATCAATTGAACTTATTGTTTGTATTACGGAGGGAATTCCAATTCAGGATATGCTTAAGGTCAGACAAAAATTAAGTGGATCTAGTAGCAGATTGATCGGACCTAATTGTCCAGGAATAATTACACCAGATGAATGTAAAATAGGAATTATGCCAGGGAATATCCATAAAAGAGGAAGTGTTGGAATTGTATCAAGGTCAGGTACATTAACATATGAGGCAGTGGCTCAAACCACTGAAAATGGACTTGGTCAATCAACTTGCATAGGAATTGGTGGAGATCCTATAAACGGCACAAATTTTATAGATTGTTTAGATTTATTTTTAAATGATGATGAAACAGAGTCTATTTTAATGATTGGTGAAATTGGAGGAACTGCTGAAGAAGAAGCTGCTGAATTTATAAAAAATCACAAAATCAAAAAGCCAATAATTGGGTTTATTGCAGGAATTACCGCACCTCCAGGCAGAAGAATGGGGCATGCTGGCGCAATAATCTCAGGTGGCAAAGGTGGAGCTGAAGACAAAATAAAAAAAATGGAAGAAAGTGGTATTACTGTAGCTAAATCACCATCAATTATTGGAAAAACTTTATTTAATAAACTGTCTAATTGAAAAATAATATTAGAGAGATATATTAAATTAAAAAGATGTCTTCATCAAAAAATCTCGATTTTGAAAAAACTTCATTTTTAAACAAGTCTAATAGTGCGTTCATAGAAGAGATGTATGTAAAATTTATTAATAAAGACACAGATCTTCCAGAAAGTTGGGCAAATTATTTTGAGGGGATTGGTGAAGAATTAAATGTAATTGCAAAAGAAATTAATGGTCCATCTTGGGGACCAACTAAAAAAAAGATAAATATAGATGAACTACAAAAGAAAATAGAAGAGCAAGATAAAGGTTATTTAGATAATATTAAATCAGATTCATCAGAAAAATTTAATTTTCAATTACTTGCTGACTCTAACAAAGATTCTATAAGTGCTGTAGCATTAATCAGGGCATATAGATTAAGGGGCCATTTATTAGCAGATCTTGATCCTCTAGAAATGAGAGAATCAGAATATTTAGATGAACTACATCCGGAATTCTATGGTTTTAAAAAAGAAAACTATGAAAAGAAAATTTTTCTAAATGGAGTAATCAATCGTAAATATGCAAATATAAGAGAGATACTTAAATTTATGAAGAGGACCTATTGTGGAAAAATAGGTTATGAGTTTATGCATATTTCAAATCCGGTAGAAAGAAAGTGGTTTAGAGATAGAATAGAGCAAGATCAAAATGCACTTCAGTTTACAAAAAATGGCAAGGAGGCAATTCTAAATAAATTAGTACAGGCAGAAGGTTTCGAAAAGTTTTTAGCCAACAAGTATGTGGGGACAAAAAGGTTTGGTTTAGATGGTGGAGAAAGTCTAATACCTGCCCTTGAACAAATAATAAAAATTGGAGGGCAGAATAATATTAAAGAAGTTAAGATAGGTATGTCTCACAGAGGCAGACTTAATGTTTTAGCAAATGTTCTACAGAAATCTTATAAAAGGATTTTTAATGAATTTGCTGGCGAGTTTAGTTCTGATACTGAAGATAGCGCCGGAGATGTCAAATATCATCTTGGAGCATCATCAGATAGAGAGTTTGATGGAAATTCGGTTCATGTAAGTTTAACAGACAACCCTTCTCATTTAGAAGCTGTTAATCCAGTGGTTTTAGGACAGACAAGGGCCAAACAATATTTCCATAAAGATAAAGAGAGAAATAAAGTAATACCTATTCTTATTCATGGAGATGCAGCTTTTGCCGGCCAAGGAGTTGTCGCTGAATGTTTTGCAATGTCTGGATTACCAGGACATAATACTGGTGGAACAATTCATATTATTGTTAATAATCAAATAGGATTTACTACTAGCCCAAGATTTGCTAGGTCCTCACCTTATCCATCTGATGTTGCAAAAATGGTGGAGGCGCCGATCCTTCATGTTAATGGAGATGATCCAGAAGCAGTTGTTTATGCGACCAGAATAGCTACAGAATTTCGATTAAAGTTTAACAGAGACGTAGTAGTGGACTTAATTTGTTACAGAAGGTTTGGTCACAATGAAGGAGATGAGCCTTCATTTACTCAACCTTTGATGTATAAAAAAATTAGATCACATCCTAGTGTTTATAAAATTTACGGAAGTAAACTTGTAAATGAAAACTCTATCACGCAAGAATTGTTAGATCAAAACGTCAAATCATTTAAGAATTTGCTTGATGAACAATATAAGAGTGCAAAAGATTATAAACCTAAAATAGAATGGTTTGAGGGGACATGGTCAAGATATAGACCTGAAAAAGGTAAAGATAAGAGAGGCATAACTGGCTATGACGAAAATAAACTAAAAATAATTTCAAATAAAATCAATGTCATTCCTAAGGAAAAGAATATTCACAAAACTATCTCTAAAATATTCAATGCAAGAAAAGAAAGAATTGAAAAAGGTACTAGAATTGATTGGTCTTCTGCAGAGGCTCTTGCGTTTGGATCTTTGCTTGAGGAAGGATATCCAATCAGACTTGTAGGCCAAGATTCTGGTAGAGGGACATTCAGTCAACGACATTCTGTTTTAAGAAATCAAATAGATAATTCTAGGTATGTTCCTCTTAATAATATTTCTAAAAATCAAAAGCAATTTGAAGTGGTTGATAGTTTTTTATCAGAACTTGCAGTTTTAGGTTTTGAATATGGCTACAGTCTTGTAGAACCAAATACCCTTACTCTTTGGGAGGCTCAATTTGGTGATTTTGCAAACGGTGCTCAAGTAGTAATTGATCAATTTATTGCTTCGGGAGAGAGAAAATGGAATAGAGCATCTGGGATAGTTATGTTATTACCTCATGGGTATGAAGGGCAAGGACCAGAGCATTCATCAGCAAGGTTGGAAAGATTTTTACAATTATGTTCAAATGACAATTTGCAGGTTATGAATTGCACAACCCCAGCAAACTATTTTCATGCCCTAAGAAGACAAATGCATAGAGATTTTAGAAAACCTTTAATAATTATGACGCCTAAATCTTTATTAAGACATAAACATTGTATTTCTAATTTAAATGATTTTAATAAAAAAAATTCTTTTCATAGAGTCTTATGGGATCATGCTATAGATCCAAAAACTAAAGGATTTATAAAATTAAAGAAATTCGAAAAAATTAAAAAAGTGATTATTTGTTCTGGAAAAATTTATTTTGATTTACTTGAGGCTAGAGAAAAGTTAAAAAAAGATGACATTGTATTTTATAGAATTGAGCAACTTTACCCCTTTCCAGTTAAAGCTCTTGCAAAAGAACTAAAACCATATGCTAAGAGTGCTAATTTTTACTGGTGTCAGGAGGAACCAAAAAATATGGGAGCTTGGTTTTCAGTTAGAGACTATATCCAATGGACATTAGATAATATAAAAGTTAAAAATAACAAAATTTCTTATATTGGGAGAAATCCTGATGCATCGCCGGCAACAGGATATGTCAAAAGACATATTTCTCAACAACAAGAAATAATAAAGAAAGTTTTTGATTAATTTATTATGAATGAAAAAATTAAAGTTCCAGTTTTAGGCGAAAGTATTACAGAAGCAACAGTCTCTAAATGGCTCAAAAAAAAGGGTGATTTAGTTCAAGCAGATGAACCGATCGTAGAACTTGAAACAGACAAGGTCAATTTAGAAGTTCCCTCACCAATATCAGGCACACTAACTGAAATTATTTCAATTGAGGGTTCAGTTGTTGAGGTTGGAGCAGATCTTGGATCTGTAGATGAAAACAAAGAAGTTACAAAAAAAGAGGAGAAAATTGAGAAAATAAAACCAAAAGTTAAAAAAAATGATATTGAAAATTTAGAGCCTAAACAAAAAGAACCACAGTTACTAGATAACGAGGTTATTGAGAAACTAGGTGAGCATGACCAACCACTTGTTCTAACAAAAGAAGTGGAAACTAAGCCATCACTAAAAGAAAAATCAAACAAACAGGTTTTGTCACCCGCGGTAAGAAAAATTGTTGCTGAAAATAAGATCAATCTGGAAACGATTAAAGGTTCTGGAAAAAATGGAAGATTATTAAAAGGTGACTTAATTAGTTTGATGAGTAAAAACCCTCCTCCGTCGGAAAGAAAAGTGAAATATGGTCAGGAAGAGCGAATTAAAATGACCAGGTTAAGACAAACAATCGCAAAAAGATTAAAACAGGCTCAAGAGAATGCTGCATTATTAACCACTTTTAATGAAGTAGATATGACTAATGTAATTGAAATGAGAAAAAATAATCAAGATGATTTCCAAAGTAGATTTGGAATTAAGCTTGGAATGATGTCGTTCTTTGTAAAAGCATCCATAGTAGCTCTAAAAAACTTTCCTGCTGTAAATGCTGAGATCGAAGGTGACGAAATTATCTACAAAAACTATTATAACATTAGCTTCGCAGTAGGTACAGATAAAGGACTCGTAGTTCCTGTGTTAAAGGATGCTGATATGATGTCATTTGCTGATATCGAGAAAAATATAAAAGAAATATCAGACAAAGCAAAAAGTGGTAAACTTACTATTGAGGATCTTCAAGGTGGAACTTTCACAATAAGCAATGGAGGAGTTTACGGCTCTATGTTATCAACACCTATACTAAACTTACCTCAATCTGGTGTTTTAGGTATGCACAACATTGTTGAGAGACCTGTGGTAATTGATAGTGAAATTAAGATAAGACCAATTATGTATTTAGCTTTATCTTATGATCATAGAATTATTGATGGTAAAGAATCTGTTTCTTTTTTAAAAATGATAAAAGAACATTTAGAAGATCCAAGAAGGTTATTTTTAGATATTTAATGGCAGATAAATTTCAAGCAGTTGTGATTGGAGGAGGCCCAGGAGGTTACGTATGTGCAATTAGACTTGCACAATTGGGTCTCAAAACAGCCTGTATAGAGTCAAGAGGTTCACTTGGTGGTACTTGTTTGAATGTCGGATGCATACCATCAAAAAGCTTATTAAATTTATCAGAGGAATTTTATAAAGTCAAAAATTTATCAAACAAAGGTATTGAGGTTGGTGCAGTGAAATTAAATTTAAACAAAATGATGAAAAGCAAAGAAAAGGCCGTCACAGTTTTGACAAAAGGAGTTGAATTTTTACTTAAAAAAAATAATGTGACTTATTTCAAAGGTATTGGAAGTTTTAAATCTAAAAATGAAATTTCTATAAAAGACGCTAATAGAAATGAAAAATTAATCTTTTCAGAAAATATTATTATTGCAACTGGTTCAGTCCCCACATCTTTACCAGGTATTGATTTTGATGAAAAAATAATAGTTTCTTCTACAGGGGTATTAAAATTAGATAAAGTTCCAAAAAAGATGGTTGTTGTAGGTGGTGGCTATATAGGTTTGGAAATGGGATCTGTCTGGTCTAGGCTAGGAGCAGAAGTTCATGTGGTCGAGTTTTTAGATCATATTACTCCAGGAATGGATAAAGAAATCTCTAATGAATTTATGAAAATTTTAAAGAAACAAGGAATTAAATTCCACATGCAACATAAGGTCGATAATATTACAAAAAAAAATTCTAGTGCTGTTATTTCTACAACTGATAAGGATGGAAATAAAAAAGATTTTGATTGTGAAGTTGTTCTGGTTTCAGTTGGAAGAAAACCAAATACCGAAGGACTTAATTTAGAAAAAATTGGTATAAATCTAGATGATAAAAATAGAATACAAACTGATAAAAATTTTAAAACAAATTTAGATAATATTTATGCTATAGGCGATGTTATTAGCGGACCGATGCTTGCACATAAAGCTGAAGACGAGGGGATTGCTGTTGCTGAAAATATTGTGGGACAATCGGGTCATGTAAATTATGATACTATTCCAGGTGTAATTTATACAACACCAGAAGTTGCATCAATAGGGAAAACTGAAGAACAACTAAATGAATTGAATATAAAATATAAAATTGGAAAATTTTCATTCATGGCAAATTCTAGAGCAAAGGCTATAGATGATACCGAAGGCTTTGTTAAAATTTTAGCAGACGAAAAAACAGATAAGGTTTTGGGAGCACACTTAATAGGGCCTCACGCTGGTGAATTGATTGCTGAAATTGGTATTGCAATGGAATTTGGAGCAAGTTCAGAGGACATTGCAAGAACATGTCATGCACATCCTACATTTTCAGAAGCAGTTAAAGAGGCAGCTTTATCTGTTGATAAAAGAGCAATACACTCTTAAAAAATTTTCATATTATCTAATAATGAAATTTCCGATTCTGTTGCCTAATATATTTAATCATCCGTTTACTTATGAGAGTGATTTTAAATTAAAAATTGGAGATTTTGTTGAGGTACCATTTGGGAAAACTAGGATTATCGGTGTTGTTTGGAATGAATTTGAAAAAAATAATACAAAAAAATTTAAGATTAAAAAAATTATAAGTAAATTAGATATTCCAAGGCTAAAAAAAAACACACTAGACTTTTTAAATTGGTTTTCAGAGTATAACATTGTTCCAAAAGGGATGGCTCTAAAGCTTGTATTAACAAGTGGTAAAGAGCCTAAGAATGTTGATCAAAGATTTTATGATAATTTCGTTTTTAATGGTCAAGATAATCTTATCAAATTAACAAATGACCAAAAAAAATCTTTGGAGCAGATAAATGACTCTAATAAAAAATTTAACGTACATGTTTTGCAGGGTACAACAGGATCTGGTAAAACGTTTGTATATTTTCAGGCTTTAAAAAAAATTTTAGAAAAAGGTTTTCAAGGCTTAATTCTTTTGCCTGAGATTGGTTTGACCACTCAATTTGAAAAAAAATTTGTAGAATTTTTTAAGTTTAAGCCAGCAATTTGGCATTCTAGTATTTCAAAAAAAAATAAAAAAATTATATGGGATGGTATCATTAGGGGCAAGATAAGTGTTGTAATTGGTGCGAGGTCATCATTGTTTTTACCATTTAAAAATTTGGGATTAATTATTGTTGATGAAGAGCATGACCAATCGTACAAACAAGATGAAGGAGTAATATATAATGCTAGAGATATGGCTATCTCAAGGGCATCATTTGAAAAAATTCCAGTCAATTTGATAACTTCTGTTCCCTCTGTAGAAACTTATGAAAACATAAAAAAGAAGAAGTACAGTATTTCAAAACTTGAGCATAGATATCAGAATGCATCTTTACCAAATTATGAAATAATAAATTTGAGTCAAATTAAGTTACAAAAACACTCTTGGCTTTCAAAGGAAATAATTCAAAAAGTTAAATCACATCTTGAAAAGAAAGATCAAGTTTTATTTTTTTTAAATAGAAGGGGTTTTTCACCAAACGTTTTCTGCAAAAAATGTTTAAATAGTTTTTCGTGTCCCAATTGTTCAATAAATCTTGTCTATCATAAAAGTAAAAATAATTTGTTATGTCATTATTGTGGATTCAAAACTTTTTTAATAAAAAGATGCTCTCAAGAGAAAAATTGTGATTTTGTATTTAGTGGACCTGGAGTAGAGAGAATTTCAGAAGAAGTTAAAAAAAATTTTCCAACAAAAAAAATTGAAATTTTTTCAAGTGATACTATGAATAAAAAAAGTTCAAAGGAGAAACTAGAAAAAATTATAAATAATGAAATTGAAATTTTGATTGGAACACAGTTGATTTCTAAAGGTTTTCACTTTCCAAATCTTAATTGTATAGTTGTAGTAGATATTGACTCCTCATCCTATGATCATGATTTAAGAAATGCAGAAAAAAATTTACAACTATACCATCAATTAGCTGGAAGAGCAGGACGCACAGGGAAACCCTCAACTGTGTATTTTCAAACCTATAATTCTAATTCATCAACGATCATGGATATAACCAATAAAGACCCGAATATCTTCTTAGAAAAAGAGATAGAAATAAGAAAAAAAAACAATTTACCACCATTTCAGAGGTTCATTTCTTTAATTCTAACTGGGGAAAATGAAAATAAATTGGAAAAAGAGGCTATTAAATTTAAATTGTTTTTAAAAAATAAATTGGTTGGAAAAATCTTAGGACCTGTAAGTGCGCCCATTTTTAGATTAAAAAAAAAGTATCGAATAAGGCTATTAGTTAGAGGTCCTAAGAATATGAAATTACAGAAAACTCTATATATGTTAATCACGAAATATAAATTTTTGGCAGGAATAAAACTTTCAGTTGATGTTGATCCAATAAGCTTTAATTAAAGCCCAAAAAAAACATTTTTTTGTTAATGAGTTACTTGAAGAGTATTATAGCATATGTTAATTAAATCCTGATTTTTTAATTTAATCACTTACATTTAAAGGTAATAAATTGAGTAAAGATAAAGTTTTTTCTAACACTTCAGCTAACAGGTACTCTTTAGCTTTGTATGAGTTGTCAGAAGAGTCAGACCTGCTTTCTCAAATAGAAATGAACTCAGTAAAAATTTTGAAATTAATAGGGACAAGTGTTGACTTTAATAATCTAATTAAAGATCCAACAATAAGTCGCAAAGAATTAATAAATGCAATTAATAAAATATTCGATTATTTAAAAATTGAAAATTTACTAAAAAATTTCACAAATTTCCTAATAACTAAAAGAAGATTTTTTTTTATAGAGCAAATACTAAATAATTTTATTGAAATTTGCTCTGAAAAGAGAGGAGAGTTAAAAACAGAAATTAGATCAGCAAAAAGTTTGTCAAATGATGAAATTAATAAGATTAAGGATGAGTTATCTAAATATTTCACTTCCAAGATAAGATTAGATTATAAATATGACAAAAGTTTAATCGGAGGCTTAATTGTACAAGTAGGTAGCATGATGATTGACACCTCAATTAAAAATAAATTAAAACAAATAGAAAATAAAATGATGAAGGTATAATATGGAAATAAACCCCTCAGAAGTAACAAAAATATTAAAAGAGCAAATTAAAAATTTTGGAAAAAAAGCAGAGGTATCTGAAGTAGGACAAGTTCTCTCAGTTGGAGATGGTATTGCTAGAATTTATGGATTGGATAATGTTCAAGCTGGTGAAATGGTTGAGTTCAATGATGGTTCAAAAGGCATGGCACTTAATTTAGAAAGTGAAAATGTCGGAGTTGTCATTTTTGGTGATGACAGCAATATTAAGGAGGGCGATACAGTAAAGAGAACAGGAAGCATTGTTGATACTCCAGTTGGAAAAGAATTATTGGGCCGAGTGGTAGATGGGCTTGGAAATCCAATCGATGGAAAAGGTTCTTTAGATAAAGGTGTTAAGAAAAGTAGAGTAGAGGTAAAGGCACCGGGCATTATACCTCGTCAATCTGTTAGTGAACCGATGCAGACTGGTTTAAAATCTATTGATAGTTTAGTACCGATTGGTAGAGGCCAAAGAGAATTAATCATAGGAGATAGACAAACAGGTAAAACGGCAGTCGCTGTTGATGCAATTATTAATCAAAAGAAAATTAATGAGTCGGATGATGAAAAACAAAAATTATATTGTATTTACGTAGCTGTAGGTCAAAAAAGATCAACTGTAAGACAAATTCAAAAAACTTTGGAAGAAGCAGGTGCAATGGAATATACGACCATTGTTGCAGCCACAGCATCAGATTCGGCTCCTTTGCAATTTTTAGCTCCATACACTGGTTGTGCTATGGGTGAGTATTTTAGAGATAATGGAATGCATGCACTAATAATCTATGATGACCTTTCAAAACAAGCTGTTGCTTATAGACAAATGTCCTTAATTTTAAGAAGGCCACCGGGAAGAGAGGCATATCCTGGTGATGTATTTTACCTCCATAGCAGATTACTTGAGAGAGCAGCAAAACTAAGTGACGAACATGGTGGCGGTTCTTTAACCGCACTGCCAATTATTGAAACACAAGGTGGAGATGTATCTGCCTATATACCTACAAATGTTATTTCGATAACAGATGGACAAATCTTTTTAGAAACTGAACTTTTTAATCAAGGTATAAGGCCAGCTATAAATGTAGGACTTTCAGTTTCCAGAGTTGGATCTGCAGCACAAACAAAAGCTATGAAAAAAGTTTCTGGTTCAATGAAACTAGAACTGGCACAATATAGAGAAATGGCAGCATTTGCACAGTTTGGTTCCGATTTAGATGCATCAACTCAACAATTACTTAACAGAGGATCAAAACTTACGGAGTTACTTAAGCAAACACAATATTCTCCAATGACTGTAGCAGAGCAAGTAATTTCAGTATTTTGTGGTGTCAAAGGTTATCTTGATGACATAGAGCTAAAAGAAATTGCTAATTTTGAGAATAAAATAATTGAAAAATGTAAATCTGAAAAACCAGAAATCATAGAATCAATTTTAAGTTCAGGCAAACTTGAGGATGACTCAGAACAAAAATTAGTAGAAGTAATAAAACAGTTAAAACAAACATTTAATTCCTAAGATATTTATGGCTAGTTTAGATGATTTAAAAAAAAGAATTGCAAGTGTTAAGTCCACACAAAAAATTACTAAAGCTATGAAAATGGTTGCAGCAGCCAAACTTAAAAGGGCTCAAGATAGTGCAGAAAAAGGAAGACCATACTCTGAAAAAATGAATAATATAATATTAAATTTGTCTGAGGGAATTTCTGATATAGAAAGTGCCCCCAAGCTCCTATCTGGAACAGGAAAAGATCAAATCCATTTATGTGTTGTGATGACTTCAGATAGAGGTTTATGCGGTGGTTTTAATTCTAACATTATTAAAAAAGCAAAAAGCTATTTTTCTAAATTATCTAGTGAGGGTAAAGAATTAAAGATAATTACAGTAGGTTCGAAAGGTAATGACCAGTTAAAAAGAGTTTTTGGTGATAAGATAATTGAGAATATTTCATTTAAAAATTCAAAAAATGCTAATTTTTTTGATGCAGAAAAAGTGAGTAAAATAATTATCGAGAAGTTCCAAAAAGAAGAATTTGATATTTGCACAATTTTTTTCAACCAATTCAAAAATGTAATTACACAAATACCACAAGCTCAACAAATCATACCTTTAAAAACGGAAACTGATGAGAAGGAGAAATCGGAGGATAATTATGAATTTGAACCTGATGAGGATGAAATTTTGACAAATTTATTACCTAAAAATATTTCAACACAAATATTCAAAGCAATGTTAGAGAATTCAGCTAGCGAACAAGGTGCAAGAATGAGTGCAATGGATAATGCCACTAGAAACGCAGGTGAAATGGTTGATAAACTTACTATTGAATATAATAGAAGTCGTCAGGCAGCAATTACAAAAGAACTAATAGAAATAATATCAGGAGCAGAAAGTTTATAATTATGAGCAAAGGAATAATAACACAAGTTATAGGTGCAGTAGTAGATGTAAAATTTGAGGGAGAACTTCCAGAAATATTAACAGCTTTAGAATGTAAAAATGGAAATAATCGTTTAGTTTTAGAGGTTGCTCAACACTTAGGTGAGTCGACCGCAAGAACTATTGCTATGGACGCGACAGAAGGGTTGAAAAGAGGAGACGAAGTAATTAACACAAAAGCTCCAATTAAAGTCCCTGTCGGCCCAGAAACTTTGGGTAGAATTATTAATGTGGTTGGTGAACCGATAGATGAAAGAGGAGTTGTTAAAACAAAAGAAAGTTGGCCAATTCATAGATCAGCACCAGAATTTAATGATCAATCAACTGAAACTGAAATTCTTGTTACTGGTATTAAAGTTATAGACTTGTTAGCTCCTTATGCAAAAGGTGGAAAAATTGGATTATTCGGAGGAGCAGGGGTTGGAAAAACTGTTTTAATTATGGAATTAATCAATAATGTTGCTAAGGCTCATGGGGGATTTTCTGTTTTTGCTGGTGTAGGTGAGAGAACAAGAGAAGGAAATGATCTTTATCATGAAATGATAGAGTCAGGTGTTATTAAAAAAGATGGAGCTGGTTCTAAAGCAGCCTTAGTTTATGGTCAAATGAATGAACCTCCAGGAGCAAGAGCGAGAGTAGCACTTACGGGGTTAACTGTTGCTGAATATTTCAGAGACCAAGAGGGACAAGATGTTTTATTTTTCGTTGATAATATATTCAGATTTACACAAGCTGGTTCAGAGGTGTCAGCTCTATTAGGAAGAATCCCTTCTGCTGTAGGATATCAACCAACTTTAGCAACAGACATGGGCAATCTACAAGAGAGAATTACGACAACTAACAAAGGATCTATTACATCAGTACAAGCAATTTATGTTCCTGCTGACGATTTAACTGACCCGGCACCAGCAACATCATTTGCTCACTTAGATGCAACAACAGTACTTTCGAGACAGATTGCTGAAATTGGAATATATCCAGCAGTAGACCCTCTAGATTCTACTTCTAGAATTCTTGATCCAAGAATTGTTGGAGATGAACATTATAGGGTTGCAAGAGAAGTTCAAAAAATACTTCAAACGTATAAATCTTTACAAGATATAATAGCAATTTTGGGTATGGATGAACTATCCGAGGAAGATAAATTGATTGTTGCTAGAGCAAGAAAAATTCAAAGATTTTTATCACAACCTTTTTTTGTAGCCGAAGTATTCACGGGATCTCCAGGTAAACTAGTTGATCTTGAGTCTACAATAAAAGGTTTTGATGCAATCTGTAAAGGCGAGTATGACCATCTTCCAGAAGTAGCATTTTACATGGTGGGTACAATAGAGGAAGCTGTAGAAAAAGCTGAAAAAATGAAAAAAGATGCTGCTTAATGGGTGAGGAATTTAAACTTGAGGTAGTAAACCCAGAAAAATCTTTTCTTTCAAAGGAGGATGTCACAGAAGTTGTAGTACCTGCGTTTGAGGGAGAGATGGGAATACTTAAAGACCATATATCTATAATTTCTTTTTTAAAGCCTGGTATTATTACAGTTTACTCAAAATCTGTAGAGGAAAAATATTTTGTTGAAGACGGAATAATTGAATTTAAAAATAATAATTTATCAATCCTTACAAGTTCTATTTTTAATATTAAAGATATAGAAAAGAGCAAAATAGATGAAATGTTAAGACTGGCTGAGGAAGAGACAAACAAAGAAAGCATAAGTGATCAGGTAAAATTCTTGATTGATCAGAAAATTGAAGTTCTAAAATCTATTAATTGATAACTTTTTCAATTTTTTGCTGAAGTAACTTATAAACATTGAGTTTAAATTTTACAACTATCTCTGTAATTGAGTTTAGATCTGTCCATTTCCAATCAAGAAATTCAGGTTTGTTAGTATTAATGTTAATTTCATCGTCATTTCCAAGATATCGCATAATAAACCATTTTTGTTTTTGTCCCTTGAATTTACCTTTCCAAATTTTGCCCAAAAGATAATCTGGTAATTCGTAGGTTGTTATTTCATCAATCTCTGTTATTAACTCGACATTTTTAATACTAGTTTCCTCCTCTAATTCTCTGTATGCAGCTGATAAAAAATCTTCACCTTGATCAACTCCACCTTGTGGCATTTGCCAAAAATTTTTCGGATTATCAATTCTTTTTGCTACAAAAATTTTATTTTCTTTATTTAAAACAACTATACCTACACCAATTCTGTAAGGCAAATTTTTATATTTTTCCAAAATTTCAACCATTAAGTAATTTAATAGCGTAATTTAATTGATTATCAGTTTCTGTTTTAATTTTAAAATCATCATTTTCTTCATCAATCTCTATATCAGGAGACACGCCTACTTCAGAAATTGACTCACCTGATGGCAAATAATATTTAGCTACAGTTAATCTAATAGCCCCTTTATTTTTAAGTGGAATAATTGACTGCACAGATCCTTTCCCATAACTATTTTCACCAATTAAAATAGCTCTTTTGTGATCTTTTAGTGCACCTGCTACAATTTCAGATGCAGACGCTGAGCCATAATTTATTAAGACAAGAAGAGTTTTTCCGTTCGTAAGATCTCCTTTTCTCGCAAACCATTTTCGATTTTCTGATTGTTGTCTACTTTTTGTAGAGACTATTTCACCATTGTCTAAAAAAAAATCAGATATTTTTATGGCTTGAGACAGCAAGCCACCTGGGTTATTTCTTAAATCAAGTATGTAAGCTTTTAAATTTTTATTTTTTTCAAATTTATTAATTTCTTTTTTTATTTGACCTGAGCTATTTTCATTAAAAGAAGTTAATCTTATATATCCAATATTTTTTTCTAATAATTCTGCTTTTACAGATTTAATTTGAATTATTTCTCTTGTGACCTGAAAAGTTAGAGCTTTTTTTTCTCCCCTTCTTCTTATTGTTAAATCAATACTAGAGCCAACGGGTCCTCTCATTAAATCAACTGCTTCGCTTAATGATTTACCTTGAACTTGAGTGTTATTTATTTTAACAATATAATCTCCAGCCTTTATTCCAGCTTTTGATGCAGGTGTATCATCTATCGGTGATATTACTTTTACAACACCTGACTCCATTGTAACTTCTATTCCAAGCCCACCAAATTCTCCGCTTGTTTCAGTTTGCATCTCATTAAAAATTTCTGGAGACATATAGCCTGAATATGGATCTAAAGATTGTAGCAAACCATTAATAGCAGAGTCCATGCTATCAGCCTGATTAATTTCATCTACGTACTCTCTATTTATTTTCTCTAAAACTTCTCCAAAAATATCAATTTTTTTATAAATTTCACTTTGATTTTCGGATGAGAAAACTTTTTGACTGTAAAAAAATAAAACTAAGGTACAAGTGAATAAACGAAGTATTATTTTATCCATTATATTATTAATTTTTCCTTAGGTATTAGTTCAGACCACATTTTTTCAAGTTCATAAAACTTTCTTTTTTCTGGATGGAAAATATGTATTATTAGGTCAATACCATCTACTAATTTCCACTCAGCGCTGTCTTTACCTTCAATTTTCGAGTCTATTATTCCATTATCTCTAAGTTTTTCTAAAACTTGTTCAGATAAGGCTTGAATATGTCTTGATGAAGTTCCACTAGCTATTATCATGTAGTCAGCCATAGAACTTTTGTCCTTTAAATCTATGCTTACAATATTCTGTGCCTTATTTATATCCAAAGTGTCTATAATGATTTTTTTTAAACCTAAGATTTTATCCATTGATTAAATCAACATTATCAAATTTTTCTTAATTGAGAAGACGAAATATTGACCTTATTAAATTCAATAAATTTTAAACTTTTACCGTTCAATCTCTTATATGATACTGAATTTAGTGATTTTTTTTTATAACCATGACGATCAAACACTATTATTTTACATTTTTTTGAGAGAGTTTTCCATTGATACCATTTATGGAAATTAATAAGGTTATCTGCACCCATTAAAAAATAAATTTCGGAATTAGTAGTTTTTTTTAAATAATTTATTAAGTCTATAGTTTTATTAGACCCTATTATTTTTTCATAAAATTTTATTTTTATAAGGTTATTTGTCATTATAATTTTTTTACAACTTTTTATTCTATCTGAAATACTTGTATTATTCTTTTTCTTCAATGGATTATTTAAAGTAACTGCCCAAATTATTTTTTTTAATTTATATTTTTGAATAGCCTTTTTGGATATTGTTAAATGGCCTATATGAGCTGGATCAAACGATCCACCAAGAACTCCAATTTTATTTTTAAGTTTCAAATTATTTCCTTGTTTTTCCATCGCTCTTTATTTGATACTTATAAGAAACTAATTGGTTTAGTCCGACTGGGCCTCTAGGAGGAAGCTTATTAGTTGAAATACCAACTTCGCCACCAAAACCAAATTCTCCGCCATCTGCAAATTGAGTCGATGTATTATGCATTGCAATTGAGCTTTTAACTTCATTCAAAAATTTTTTTGCTGATTTCTTATTCATGGTGATAATCGAGTCGGTGTGCATTGTACCGTATTTATTTATATGATTGATTGCATCATTTATATCTCTGACACATTTTACAGAAACTGTAGCTGACAAATATTCTTTTGACCAATCTTTATTAGTAGCTCTAATAGTCTTCCCCTTATAATTTTGTTTAATTTTATTATCTCCAATAATTTTGCATCCATGATTTTCTAAATGTTTTAGGATTATGTTACACGATCTTTTTAAAATTTTTTGATGAATTAAAATCGTTTCAGTAGCACCACAAATTGCTGTATTTCTTAATTTTGCATTAAAAATAATCTTTTTTGCTATATTCAAGTTCGCATCCTTATCAACATAAGTATGACATATTCCTTCCAAATGGCCAATCACTGGTAAATTGGATAACTTTTGAACTTTTCTTACTAAATTCTTTCCTCCTCTTGGAATAACTACATCAACATATTTATTCATTTTACCTAATAAAAAATCAACAATATTTCTATTAGTGGAATTAATAAATTGAACAAAATATTCATTAATATTGTTTTTTTTTAATGAGTCTCTAAACAGTTTAGACAAAATTTTATTTGAAAAAAAAGCTTCCGATCCGCCTCTCAAAATTACTGGGTTTCCAGATTTAAAGCATAACGTTGCAACATCTGAGGTAACATTGGGCCTACTCTCATAAATTACAGCAATTATTCCTAATGGAATTGTGACTTTAGAAATACTCAAACCATTTGGTCTCTTCCATTTTTCTAAAACTTTATTTATTGGATCTTTAAGTTTTATTACAGATTTTATTGAGCTAATCATACTATCTATTTTATTTTCATTTAAGATAAGACGCTCAATTAAATTTTTTTTGACTCCCTTATTTATCGATCTATTGACGTCCTTCTTATTGGCACTAAGGATTAATTTTTGATTTTTTTTAATAAGTGCACAGTAGTCTTTTAATACTTTATTTTTTTTTTTAGTATTTACTTGATGTACCAAAGCACTTTTTGATTTTTTCCCAATACTGGTTAACATTTTTTGTATCATATTTTTACCATATCGTCTTTATGGACCACTTCAGATTTTGAAATATAGCCAAGAATCTTATTTATCTCATTAGAATGGCATCCTAAAATTTTATTTATCTCATTTGATGAGAATGAACTCAAGCCTCTAGCAAATTCTTTACGTTTATTATCCAAGATTTTTATATGATCACCTTTTTTAAAATTACCATTAACCTTCTTGATACCAGCAGCCAAAAGACTTTTTCCATTTATTAATGCTTTCTTAGCACCATCATCAATGATTAGCTCTCCTTTTGGTGAAACAGAGCTAATAATCCATTTTTTTCTAGCATCTAATTTTGGAACTTTAGAGATGAACCATGTTGAACTTTTTTTCTTTTCTATTTGATTAATTGGATTTAAATATAATCCATTTGCTATAACCATATTGCAACCAGCTAAATTACATATTCTTGCAGCTTCAATTTTAGTATCCATACCTCCACTTCCAAACTCTGTCCTTCCTCTAATATCAACATTTTTTAAATCCTTTTTTATGTTAGAAATATTTCTAATTAACTTCGCATCTCTAAAATTTTTGGGATTTTTTGTATAAAGACCGTCTACATCCGATAATAAAATTAACGTATCTGCATTAGTAATTTGAGCCACTCGAGAGGCCAATCTGTCATTATCCCCAAACTTTATTTCTGATGTAGCAATAGTGTCATTTTCATTTACGATAGGTATGTAGTCAAGTTGAAATAAATTTTCAAAAGTTCTTTTCGCATTTATTGATCTTCTTCGTTCTTCAGTATCCTCTAATGTAAGCAGGATTTGGGAAATATTTAATTTATGCTTTGAAAAAGTTTCTGAAAATAAATTCATCAATTCTATCTGTCCTATTGAGGCTATTGCTTGACTTTTATCTAATTTTAAACCTGATTTACTATAATTCATTTTCTTACAACCAAGAGCAATAGCTCCAGAACTTACTATTACAACCTGTCGATTTTTAGATTTTAAAGTTTTTATATCTTTGGCAAAACTCAGTAACCATTTTTTTCTAATTTTTTTATCATTATTAACTATCAAAGAAGATCCAATTTTAATTACAATTATTTTTGAATTTTTAAGAGACATATGAAATGAGTTTAGCCTTAATTTTAGATATAGAGTCTTTTTCTAATGTTGACAAAGTTAAAACCTCACAATTTTTATCTTTTGAAAACCTTTTTACTATTTTTTGAACAATATCTTTATCTAATAAATCTATTTTATTTAAAACAATTAATTCTTTTTTTTTAATAAGATCCTTACTATAATTTCGAAGTTCTTTTTTGACCTGATTATAAGATTTTTTTAAATCATTATTTGTAATATCTATCAAATGTAAAAGAGATTTACATCTTTCGATATGTTTTAAAAATTTCGTACCAAGGCCAGTTCCCTCATGTGCTCCTTCTATTAAACCAGGTATGTCTGCTAATGTAACTTCTTTATCATCATAACTTGCAACACCAAGGTTTGGATTTAAAGTAGTAAATTGATAATTAGCAATCTTTGGATTTGCATTTGTTATAGCTGCCAACAAACTTGATTTACCTGCATTTGGTAATCCGATAATGCCTATGTCGGCAATAGTTTTTAATTGAAGCCAAATTATAAACTCTTCACCCACCATTCCTTTAGTATATTTTCTTGGTGCTCTATTAGTTGAACTTTTAAATCTTATATTACCTAAACCCCCTTTTCCTCCAGAGGCAACAATGAATTTCTCTCCAATTTTGGTGAAATCATATAGGAGTGTTTTATTATCCTCTTCAAAGACTTGAGTTCCCAGAGGAACCTTAAGTATTAAATCTTCTCCACTTCTCCCTGTACGATTTTGACCTGAACCATTTTCACCTCTTTGAGCCTTGTGATGTTGCTGATATCTAAAGTCAATTAATGTATTTAAATTTTGTTCAGCTTTTAAAATAACAGAACCTCCTTTTCCACCATCACCGCCATCTGGTCCACCAAATTCAATAAATTTTTCTCTTCTGAAACTAGGAGAACCATCTCCACCGTTCCCTGCTTTAATATAAATTTTTACTTGATCTAAGAATTTCATAATACAACGCTATTTTAAGTTGTACTATTAATTGGGTTTTACAGAAACAAAAGTTCTATCCGATTTAGTTTTTTTAAAAACGACTTTGCCCTTAATAACAGAAAAAATTGAATGGTCCTTACCCATCCCGACGTTTTCACCGGGAAAAATTTTTGTTCCTCTTTGTCTTACGATTATGTTTCCTGGCACCACGGTTTCTCCACCATATTTTTTCACACCAAGTCTTCGACCAGCACTGTCACGTCCATTTCTTGATGATCCACCAGCTTTTTTTGTTGCCATAACTCTACCTTACTTTTTATTTTCTTTTGTATCCTTTGCTACTGTTTTTGTTATTTTAGAAATCTCTTTAGCTTCAGATAAAACCTTACCATCTTTTGAAAAAATCTTATTTATTCTGATCATAGAATATTGTTGTCTATGGCCATTCTTTCTTCTTGAATTTTGTCTTCGTCTTTTTTTAAAAATTAAAATAGTTCTATTTTTGCTATTTTTTATTAGATTTGCTTCAACTTTCGCACCTTGTACCATAGGAGATCCGATCTCGATCTCTCTTTCATTTCCGTACGCTAAAATTTCTTTAAATTCTATTTTAGTATCCGGTTTTGAATTTGGTAGTTTCTCAATTTTTAGGATTTCACCTGACACTACTTTGTATTGTTTTCCACCAGTTTGTATTACTGCATAAGACATAAGGATCTCAATTTTTAATATTCGCAATATAGTCTGAGCGAAACTTTAGTCAAGCTCAATAAATCAAAAATTATCCTTTAAATCTCTCAGTTTTGAAAAAGTCTCAATATCCTCAGCTTTTAAAAATATATTACACTCTAACTCATCATCCAAAACAGAAGGAATGGTTGGCAAATTAACTTTTAGATTATTCTTAATCTTTAAAACTTTTTCTTTTAGCTTTAGATTGTCTGGATCATTAAATATACAAAATTCGGAATTTTTTAGAGTATATTCATGACCACAATAAATCAGAGTATCTTTAGGTAATTTTTTAAATACTTTCAAAGAGTTAAACATCTGTTCATTAGTTCCCTCGAAGACTCTACCACAACCTAAAGAGAATAAAGTATCACCCGTAAAAATTTTTTTTTCTTTAAAAAAATGAAAAGAAATGTGGCCTGAAGTATGACCAGGGGTATGATAAATTTTTGCTTCAAAACTGTCTTTTCGCCAGATTTGATTATTTTCCACAAGAACATCTATTCCTGGAATTCGATTTTTATCATCTTTAAATCCAATTACATCACAATTATATTTTTTTTTTAGCTCAAGATTGCCACCAATATGATCATAATGGTGATGAGTATTTAGGATATATTTTAAATCGATCTTATTGTAATCTATAAAATCAATAATCGGTCCAGATTCGCTTGGATCAACAACACAAGCAGATTGATTATTTTCATCAATTATTACGTAACTATAATTATCTTGTAGACATTTTATAATTTTTACTTTCATTTATTTTCAATTAAAAATATTCCAAGCTCTCCAAATAAATTTTTCAAAAAAATATTTGATTTACTTATATTCGAAATATTTTTATTTATTAGTGCTAAAGATTTAATAATTTTGAAGTTTATAGTTTCTGAAAATCTTACAAAATCTTTAATTGTGCACATATGAATATTTGGTGTGTTATACCACTCATGAGGCAGTGAACTTGTAATCGGCATAGTTCCTTTAAAAAGTAGGTCTAACCTTACCTTCCAATTGCCAAAATTTGGAATAGTCACTACGGCTTTTTTGCCAACTCTTAAAAGTTCCTTAATGACAATTTCTGGATTTATAAAAGCTTGCAGTGTCTGGCCCAAAACGACATAATCAAAAGAATTTTTTGGAAATTGTTTTAAATCAAGTTCGGCGTTGCCCTCAATAACTGTCAATCCTTTAGCTATGCATATTTGAACTTTTTCTTTAGAAATTTCAATTCCTCTTATATTCACATTTTTGTTTTTTCTCAAAAATTCCATCAAAGTTCCATCATCACAACCAACATCTAATACTGTTGAGTTTTTTTCGATTATATTTGCGATAAAATTATATTCAGTTTTCATTATTATTTTCTGTGTAAGATTTATCTAAAAAATTTTTGAGTGCATTTAAAAAATCTGGAACCTCTAACAAAAATGAGTCATGTCCTTTATCAGACTCTATTTCAACAAAACCTACATTTGCACCAATTGCGTTTAACGCAATAACTATATCTTTGTTCTCTTGAGTTGGATAAAGCCAATCTGATGTAAAAGACATAATAAAAAATTTTGTTTTAGTTTCTTTGAAGGCATTTGATAAATTGCCATCAAATTGTTTAACTAAATCAAAATAATCCATTGCCCTAGTTATATAAAGATAACTATTAGCATCAAATCTATCTACGAATACTGAACCTTGATACCTTAAATAACTCTCTATTTGAAAATCAGCATCAAATCCAAATTTAAGATCGTCTCTTTCCTGGAGTTTCCTACCAAATTTTTCTTGAAGCCCTTTTTTAGATAAATAGGTTATATGAGCAGCCATTCTTGCTACTGCTAACCCTTTATCTGGCAAAGTGTTTTTAGAATTATATTTTCCATCCATCCAATTATGATCAGCTGTAATTGCTTGTCTACCAAGTTCATTGAATGCAATATTTTGAGCTGAATGGCTAGATGTACATGCGATAGGGACTGCTGTCTTAGCTTTGTCTGGAAAATTACTTACAAATTGTAAGACCTGCATTCCTCCCATTGATCCACCAACTACAGAAAAAAGTTTTTTAATATTAAAAAAATCTAGTAAATTTACATGAGCGTTTACCATATCATTGATTGTAATAACTGGAAAATCTGTTCCATATTTTTTTTTTGTTTCAGGATTTTCGTGACTTGGACCAAAAGACCCCATGCAACCACCAATTACATTAGCACAAATTACAAAATATTTATCTGTATCGATAGATTTGTTTGGGCCTACCGCGTAAGACCACCACCCATCCTTTTTAGTTATAGGATTTATACCTGTTACAAATTGATCTCCCGTTAAGGCGTGAAAGACTAAAATTGCATTATCTTTATTTTCATTTAATTTTCCATAGGTTTCGTATGCTAAAGGAAATTTACGAATAGTTTGACCACAGTCTAACTTAAGAGGTTTTTCAATTATCAACGTTTTTATATTTTCTCTTATATTCATAATTATTACTGAAAATTGAATTGTGAGAAAAAAAACTTTTTTAGCGGTTTTTTTATAGCGCTCGCAATTCAGATAAATCAGCGCAGAAATTTTGTACAAGAAGTTTTGAGCTATGTCAATTTTAATATATTTTTACTTAAACTATATAAAAAAATCTTAATTTATCTATAAAGAGCATAAAAATTAAAAAAAAATATTATGAGATTTAAAAAATTCAATATTGATGCTTATGAGCCAGGTAAATCTAGCGTCAATAATTTGAAAAAGATTATTAAATTATCAGCTAATGAATCCGCTCTTGGTATGAGTTCTAAAGTAAAAAAAATAATATCTACTAAAAACCTTAATTTTTTTAGATACCCGGATGGAAAATCTAAGGCACTCAGGTTTCAAATCTCAAAGAAATTTAAATGTGATAAAGACAGGGTTATTTGTGGGGCTGGATCTGATGAGGTTATTCAGATGTTATGTCAATTATTTTTAAGACCAAAAGATGAAGTAATTGTTCCCCAATTTAGTTTTTTAATGTACAGAATTTATGCAAAAATAGTAGGTGCAAAAGTAATATTTGCAAAAGAAAAAAATTATAAAATCTCAATTTCAGAAATAATTAAAAAAGTTACAAAAAAAACTAAAATTGTTTTCTTAGCAAATCCAAATAACCCAACAGGAACTTATTTGACTGAAATTGAACTTATTGAATTAAGAAAAAAACTTAGAAAAGATATTTTACTTGTAGTAGATGATGCTTACGCAGAATATATGAAAAATCACGATTACAAATCAGGTTTAGATTTATTTAAGAAAAAAGAGAATGTTTTTATTTTAAGGACATTCTCAAAAATTTATGGATTATCGTCATTGAGAATAGGATGGGGATATGGGTCAAAAAAAGTTATAAAGTCCCTCAACATCATCAAACCTCCATTTAATGTTAACGA
Source organism: uncultured Pelagibacteraceae bacterium (assembly GCA_902586495.1). Lineage (GTDB taxonomy): Bacteria > Pseudomonadota > Alphaproteobacteria > Pelagibacterales > Pelagibacteraceae > Pelagibacter. The sequence goes on along the minus strand of CACIHQ010000006.1, from coordinate 3,678 downwards.
GGTAGCTCAAAAAGCAGCGGTAGAGTCTCTTAAAGATGATAAATTTATATCACGTTCAATTAGCCATAACATTTTTTATGCAAAAAAAATAAAAAATTTTTTGAAAAACTATGAAATTAATTCTAATAAAATTTCAGCTAATTTTTTACTTTTGGATTTTTCAAAATGTAAAATTAAAGCTAAATATTTTTATGAAAAACTAAAGAATAAAGGAATAATTTTAAGATCAACAGAGGATGGGTATAAAATAAAAAATATGTTGAGATTAACAGTGGGTTCAAAAACTGATAATATAAAATTTATGAAAGCAGCTGAAAGTATATTTAAAAGATGAAAAATATATTGATTATTGGCTGTGGTCTACTTGGTTCATCTTTGGTTAGAAAAATTTCCAAAAAAAAAATTTCAAAAAAAATTTTTATTTACGAAAAATCAAAAAAAAACATTAAAAAAATAAAAAAACTTAAATTAAAAGGTATTATTGTAAAAAAATTAAAGGATGTAATACCACATACAGGTTTTATTATTTTTTGTACACCAATGAGTGAATATAAAAAAATAATTTTAAAAATAAATGATTATCTTTCATCTGATCATATAATTACGGACATTGGTTCAGCAAAATTGAAATCTAATGAAATAATTAGAAAAAATTTAAAAAAAAAAATATTCTGGACTTCAAGTCACCCTATTGCTGGGTCTGAGGTTAGCGGGCCTGAAAATGGGAAAGAAGATTTATTCGAGAGTAAATGGTGTGTTTTAATAAAAGATAAAAAAACTAATATTAAACACTTAAATTTTTTAAGATCTTTCTGGAAAAAGGTAGGCTCTAAAACTGTTGTAATGAATTCCGAAAAACATGATAAGATTTTTTCAATGACAAGTCATTTGCCACATTTAATTGCTTATAATCTCGTAAAATCTGCACAAGATTTTGAAAAAAAACAGAGATACAATTTAATTAAATATAGCGCAGGTGGTTTGCGAGATTTTTCAAGAATAGCAGCATCAAATGAAATAATGTGGAGAGATATTTTTTTTAACAATAAAACAAATGTATCAAAAGCAATTGATATTTTTGTGAAAAATCTTCATTCTTTTAAGAGAGACATTATTTCAGGTAATAGTAAATCAGTTATTAAAAAATTAATTCAAACTAAGAAAGTAAGATCTAAAATCGTTAAATTGAAACAAGATACTAGCAAACCTGATTTTGGAAGAAATTAATATTTTTTAATATTACTAATTTTTATAATATTTAATTTAGCTGTTTTATCAATCAACATAATAGTAAATTTCGTTGGCATTATTACAACTTTTTTTCTGGGGCCATAAGCATGAATAAATTGATGTTTGTTAAGACACATTCCAACATGTCCTTTCCAAAAAATGATATCTCCCTCTGATAAATTTTTACTTATTTTTTTTTTACAATATTTCACTTGATCTTTTGAATCTCTAGGAAAAAAAGTTCTATTGTAATAATAGTATATTTGTATTAATGCAGAACAATCAATACCTTCAACTGTCTTACCACCCCATTTATATTTAGAATTTAGAAATAATCTTAAAATTTTTTTATAATTTTTTTCAAAATGTGTAATTTCTCTTAAATCCTTATTTCTCAACCATTTATTATCTTCAAATTGGATAAAAGCTTTATTTTTACCAATTACAGATATTCCTGATGCAAAATATAAAAATTGATTAGTTGGTAAAAATTTTTTTTTTACTTTTTTGTAAATTTTTGTTTTCAACTTATAAACTTTTTTTGTTGGTTTAAATTTTTTCTTAAAATTATTATTTTTTATAAAGCCTACATAGTTATCATAACTAGTTTTAATTTTTACCCAACTTTTTTTCTTTGATAATATTTTAAATTTTTCTCCGTATAGGATTTGTGAACTAACCTCTGACTTACTAGATGGTTTAGTATACAAGTTAGATATTGATGTGTTTAAGAAATTGTATCTCATTCAATTTTTTACTGGAGCTACTTTACTGATCCAAATAATCAAAATGAGAACAGGTAATCCTAAAAGAGCAGTTAAAGAAAAAAAATATGGATATCCCATAATATCAACCCAGCTACCAGCATACCCCGCAATTAACTTGGGTAAAAACAACATGATAGAGCTGAATAAAGCATATTGTGTTGCAGTAAACTTTATTGAAGTTAAGCCCGATAAATAGATTACAAAGGCAGCTCCAGCAAATCCACTAGATATATTATCAGCTGTTATCACTGCAATTAAAAAGTTAATGCTAATTGGAGATATTGCTAACCATGCAAACAACAAATTACTTAAAGCAGCAATCAAGGCACCAAAAAATAAACATTTCATTGTACCAAATTTATATGAGCAATAACCTCCAACAAATCCACCAAATATTGTAGCAAAAACCCCAAAAAATTTTGAAAAAGTTGCAATGTCTGAGATTTTATAACCTTTTTCTAAATAGAATATATTTGCCATAACCCCCATTACGATATCAGCAATTCTATATAGCGAAATTAAAATAAGTATTAAAAATGCAAATTTTCCATATCTTTGAATAAAATTTAAAATTGGACCCAAATAACTCTTTGAAATTTTATTTTTGGGAGCAAATTGAATCAATATAAGTAAAGAAATTATCAAATACGAAAAAACAAAACAGATTATTAATCTTGATAATGAAAATAAAAAATTTATTAAAACATCCTTTTTTTCAAAAGGGCTATCTATAACTGAGTACAAATAAATAAAACCTATAACAGCAATAAAGATAGTTATTAGAAATTTCAAATGATTGTCAGAATTTAAATTTCTTTTTAATTTTGGTTCATCTGAGATGAATGTTGCAAAAACTCCGACAAACATGAACAAAGACATAATTAGATAAACTTTTTTCCATACATTTTGGTCATAGATCTCTGTCCCAAAAAAAGATGCTAACCATAAACTTCCAGCACCTGCAACAAGCATAGCAATTCTATATCCTGCTATATACATGGATGACAGTGGACCCTGCAAAGATTGTGGAGCAGACTCAATTCTAAAAGCATCGATTAGAATATCTTGAGTTGCACTAAAGAAGGCTAAAATTGTAATGAATAAAGCAGTAAAGAATAAACTTTCTTTTGGATCTGTAAAAGCAGTTAATATTAATGCAGTAATGATTAAAAATTGAGAAACCAAGAGCCAACTTCTTCTATGGCCAAATTTTTTTGAGATTGGTAACTTGTAATTATCTACAATTGGTGACCATAAGTATTTAAAGGCATAAGCAAACCCTGCCCAGCTGAATAATGTAACAGTGCTTCTGCTTATACCCGCTTTAACAAGCCAAACTGAAAGAGTTGAAAAAACTAATAGTATAGGAAGCCCAGATGAAAATCCTAAACAAATCATTTTTAAAGGTTTTTTTTCAAAAAAAATATTAATATTTTTCATAAATTAATTTCTCCAGAATGAGGGTAAAAATAAAACCAATATCGCAAATAATTCTAATCTTCCTAAAATCATTCCTAAGCACAATAACCATTTTGATATGCTTGGTATTGAGGAAAAATCACCATTGGGACCTATAGTTGAACCTAAACCTGGTCCAACATTGGATATTGATGTAGCTGCTCCAGAAATTGAAGTCACAAAATCTAATCCAGTTAAAGATAACATAACAGCCAGAAGAAAA
>CACIHQ010000005.1 GCA_902586495.1 uncultured Pelagibacteraceae bacterium | reverse complement strand
TTGTCCCCAGGATTTTTGTCAGGATGATATTTTACAGCAAGTTTTCTGTAAGCAGATTTTAATTCTTCTGGTGAGGCACTCTTAGTAACGCCCAGGACATCATAATAATCTCTTTTAGCCATTTATTAACTTGGACAAATAGATGTCAGTTAAGCGCTTTTTTCTTTATTCTCGTCTTTTACTTCTTCAAAATCCGCATCAACAACATTATCGTCTTTTTTTCCTTTATCATCATCTTTACCGTCATCTTTATTAGAATCTGGTTTAGCAGTTTGTTGTGACTTATAGATAGCTTCTCCAAGCTTCATCGAAGCCTGAACCAAAGCTTCAGTTTTTTTCTTGATTTCTTCTGTATTTTCACCTTTCAAAGACTCTTTTAGAGCTGTTGAGGAGTCCTCTATAGCTTTTTTGTCAGCATCAGATATTTTTGAGCCATGTTCTTTTAAATTTTTATCTGTAGAGTGAATTAAAGTGTCAGCCTGATTTCTTACATCTACTGACTCTCTTTTCTTTTTATCAGACTCTTTATTTGCTTCAGCCTCTTTAACCATTTTTTCTATTTCTGCTTCACTTAATCCTCCTGAAGCTTGAATTTGGATCTTTTGCTCTTTTCCGGTACCTTTGTCTTTTGCAGAAACGTTCACAATTCCATTAGCATCGATGTCAAATGTAACCTCAATTTGAGGTACACCTCTTGGAGCTGGAGCGATACCAACTAATTCAAAATTTCCAAGTAATTTATTATCTGTCGCCATCTCTCTTTCACCTTGAAGAACTCTTATAGAAACAGCTGGTTGGTTATCTTCAGCGGTTGAAAAAACCTGACTTTTCTTTGTTGGAATTGTAGTATTTTTATCTATCAGTTTTGTAGAAACTCCACCCAATGTTTCAATACCCAATGATAGTGGCGTTACATCTAATAAAAGAACATCTTTAACATCACCTTGTAATACGCCAGCTTGTATAGCGGCACCCATTGCAACTACTTCATCAGGATTTACACTCTTATTTGGATCCTTTCCAAAAAAGTTTTTAACTTCCTCAATTACTTTGGGCATCCTAGTCATACCACCAACCATAACAACTTCATCAATTTCATTGGCAGATATACCCGCGTCTTTTAAAGCTGTTTTGCATGGAGGCATTGTTTTAGCGATTAAATCCTCAACTAAAGCTTCTAACTTTGCTCTTGTCATCTTTAGGTTAATGTGTTTCGGTCCAGTTTTATCTGCTGTTATAAAAGGTAAGTTTATGTCAGTTTGCTCTGCAGATGAAAGCTCAATTTTCGCTTTTTCAGCAGCTTCTTTTAGTCTTTGTAAAGCAAGTTTATCTGTTTTAAGATCAATCCCATTATCTTTTTTAAATTCATTAATTAAATATTCTACAATTGTATTATCAAAATCTTCTCCACCTAAAAAAGTATCACCGTTTGTAGATTTTACCTCAAAGACACCATCTCCTAGTTCAAGTATTGAAACATCAAATGTTCCTCCACCAAGATCATACACAGCAATTTTTTTATTTTGTTTTTTGTCTAAGCCGTAAGCTAATGATGCAGCAGTTGGTTCATTAATGATCCTTAAAACTTCTAAACCTGCAATTTTACCAGCATCTTTCGTAGCTTGTCTTTGCGCATCATTGAAATAAGCTGGAACTGTTATGACAGCTTTGGTAACTGCTTGGCCTAAATATTTTTCAGCAGTTTCTTTCATCTTTTGCAAAATAAACGCAGATATCTGTGATGGGGAATATTTCTGCCCTTTTGCTTCTATCCATGCATCACCCTTATCAGAATTAATAATCTTAAATGGTGCAGTCTCAACATCCTTTTTTACAGTTGGATCTTCAAAATTTCTTCCAATTAATCTTTTAACAGCGAATATTGTATTTTCAGGGTTAGTTACAGCTTGTCTTTTTGCCGGTTGACCAATTAATTTTTCACTTTCGTCAGTAAAAGCTACAACAGATGGTGTTGTTCTTGCTCCTTCTGCATTCTCTAAAACTTTAGCTTGGCTACCTTCCATGATCGCAACACATGAATTAGTTGTACCAAGGTCAATTCCTATAATTTTACTCATAATTGAATTCTCCAAGATCCATATAAGTGTTAATTTTAAATCTACAAGTTGTACAAAACATTATTTATCCTTTAAATTTCGTTTATTTTTCTCTGTTTTTTCGTCTTTTGGGGTCGTTTTCTTGGCAACACCAACTAAGGAAGGTCTTAATAGACGATCTTTTAACATAAATCCTTTTTGTATTTCCTGAATAATTGTTCCAGGCTCTTTATTATCATCTTCTATTTCCATCATTGCCTGATGGAGATTTGGATCAAGTTTTTTATTTATACTTTCTATGGGTGTAATGTTGTTTTTACTAAAAATAGAAATGACATCTTTGTATATTATATCAAAATGATCCAAGGTTTTTTTTAAAGCTTCTGTATTTTTAAGTTTTTCATCGTTTTCCAAAATATTTTTTGATCTTTCTAAATTATCAACCAAGTTTAATGCTTCTTTCGCAAAAGTATAACCTCCATATTCAAATGCATCTATTTTTTCTTTTTCGAACCTTCTTCTTTGATTTTCCATTTCTGCAAAACTTCTTGCTAATTTATCTTCGAGTTCAGCAATCTTCTCTTCTGGTGATTTCTCTTTTTTTTCATCGTCTTTATCTAGATTACTATTTTCAGACTTATCGTTTTTATCATCACCTAAATTTTTTTTTATATCCACGTTATCTACGGTAGTTTTGTTTTCTTCTTTTTCCATATTAGGTTATATGGTAAGAAAATTTAAAATTTCCAGATATGAAAAAAAAATTTAAAAAATTATTAATTGGTACTAATAATAAAGGAAAATTAAGGGAAATTAGGAATTTAATACCTAAAAATATACAAATTTTTTCTACTTCAGATTTTAAGCTTAAAAGTCCAAAAGAAAACGGTAAAACTTTTGAGCAAAATTCTATTATAAAATCAATATATTTTTCAAAAAAAACCAACCTTATTTGTCTAGCAGATGACTCTGGTCTTGAAATTGATATTTTAGATAAAAAACCAGGAATTTATTCTGCTAGGTGGGCTGGAAAAGGTAAAGATTTCAATATTGCAATTAATAAAGTTTTTAGAAAATTAGATGACAAAGATAAAAACTGGAGAAAAAAAAATATTAGAGCGAGATTTATTTGTGCCCTATCAATAAGTTATCTAAACAAAAATTTAGTAAGTGTTACAGGTAAAGTTGAAGGACGTATATCAGATAAAGCTAGGGGAAAAAACGGTTTTGGATATGATCCAATATTTATTCCAAAAAATGAAAATAAAACCTTCGGTCAAATGACCTTTTCAAAGAAATATAAAATGGATCATCGTTACAACGCTTTTAAAAAAATTAAAAAATTTCTTTGATGGATCCATTTTGGATTTGATAAAAATTTAATTTATGATTTATTTTATTATCCTTAATATCAAATACTCCAATTTTTCCTTTGAAAGAACTTTGTTTTTTAAACAATAGCTTGGTATCAAATAAGTCATTTTTTAAAGACAGATAATAAATCAACCCAATAAGATCATAACTAAGTAGTGATAAGTGATTAGGTTTTTCATTGTAAAATTCTGAAAACTTATTTGAAAAACTCTCTAAATTTTTTTTATTAATAGATGGGTAATACAATGGCTGAATATTTTTTTCTGAAAGAAAGCTTTCGTCAAACCATTGATTTAAAGTTATAAAATATTTTTCTTTCGGAGATACGTCACTATACAAAAATGATGTGATGACACTTTTTAAACTTTCATCAAAATCAGAAATGATAAGAGAGTCAAAATCAACATTTCCAATTGTGTATTTTTTGTTTAATTTATCTATTCTTCTTTTTTTCATCTCCTCCTCTAAATCCGATAATTCAACTCTTCTAATTTCATCAGCTAAATTTTGTTTTCTGATTTTATAATTTGTAATTTCCTCAATTTGTTGTGTTAACTTTGTAGGCTCAATATTATAAATATAATGTTTTGAAATTTTCAATTTAGATTTTTTAATTGCTCTCTTAATTTCGGTTTTGTAGTTAAGATCTGGAGTTAGTAAGATTGTTTTCTCTAATTTGTTAACTTCTGCAAATTTTTTTATTGCATTAAGCTGTGAGACAGAGTTTACGCCGCTACTAATAACATTGCTTGGTAGATTCTCTGTTTTATTCGTAAGAGATAAAAATATAATATCATCTACTTCATTTAAATACTTAATATTTTCAAAAAAAACTGGACCTATTATAATTTTTACGCCTAATTTTTTTAACTCAATAGCTGACCGAAGTGTTTTATTGGGGTCTAACTCTGTATCTTTCGGATATATTTCTATTTTATCTGTACCAATATCTTTTAGAGCCAGTCTGGTAGATTTAATAATTGATTGCCCAAGTTTATTTTTTTCACCAGACATTGGGACCAATAAACCTATCTTGATCTTTTCTTCGTTGGTGTGACCGAATTTTGAAATAAATAAAATGATTATTACATTAACAAAAATTATTTTAAAAATTTTAAACATTTAATGATATTATATTAATTATACATAAATATGATCGTAAATTCTAAAACAACAAATAAAGAACTAAAAAAAGGCTTATATCTAGTACCAACTCCAATAGGCAATTTAAACGATATAACTTTTAGGGCCTTAGAAACCTTAAAAAAATCTGATTTTATATTATGTGAGGATACTAGAGTTTCAAAAAATTTATTAAATAAATATGAGATTGATGCGGAATTAATTTCAAATCATAAATTTAATGAAAAAAAAAATTTACCAAAAATTGTCGATATATTGAAAAAAGGTTCAATAGTTTCGATGATCTCAGATGCTGGAACACCAAACATTTCTGACCCAGGAGGCTTGTTAATAAAAGAATGCGTAAAAAATGAAATCGAAATTATTCCATTACCGGGTCCATCAGCAGTTACTACAGCATTGTCGGCAAGTGGGTTTTCAGACAAATTTTTTTTCTACGGTTTTTTCCCTGAAAAAAATAACGAAATATTGAAAATCTTAGAAAATACTAAGAAATTAGATTGTTCCATAATTTTTTTTATTTCAGCTAAAAAAATCAACAAGATAATACCTTATATAAAAAAGGAATTTTCAGGTAGGAAAATTTTAATTTGTAGAGAAATGTCAAAATTATATGAAGAATTCATTAGATTAGATATTGATGAATTAAAACCCTTTGAAAAAAACTTAAAGGGCGAATTAACAATCGTAATTTCAGAGAGATTAAATAAAAAAAAATCGCTAGAATTAAGTGAATCAGATAAAAAGATCATTAAAGAGATGATAAACAAATTAAGTATAAAAGAAATTACAAAAATTGTTCATCAAAAGAATTCAGTTTCAAAAAAAAAAATTTATAAATATTGTGTTGGTATTAAGAATGAAAATTAAAATTATACTGATTTTTTTGATTGGATTAGTTCTTGGTGGATGTGTTGGGGTATCCTCAACAGGTATATTTGGAACTGGGGTTAGCGTAGCAATAGATCCGAGATCTCTCGGAACACAAATAGATGATTCGATAATGCAAAAAAATTTAAGTGCAAGAATTTTATTGTTGGACAAAAATTATTTTTTATCTGTAAAAACAAAAGTTATTGATGGTAGAATATTTATAACGGGTAAAGTTGAAGATCCGGAGGAAAAGCTTAAATTAACAAAGCTTGCATGGGAAACTCAAGGGGTAAGGTCTGTAAAAAATGATTTAAAAATCAAAGAAGATTTTAATTTTAAGCAATCTGCAAAAGATTTACTTATTACCTCGCAATTAAGAACAGCATTAATTTTTAACGACACAATAAAAGCAACCAATTATCAAATAGATACATATAAGAAAAAAATTTATATTTATGGTATAGCAACAACACCTGATGAAAAAGATGCAGTTATCGAAGAAGCAAATGAAATTTTAGATGTAGAAAATGTGATTGCAAGTATATTATTAGTCGATAATTTAAGAATTCAAAAAAATTAGATTATTTACCGTATTTAATTACATCTGCAGAATATGCAGCTATAGACGCTAAATTTAAAATTTCAGAGGTAGATGATCTCAATGGTGCTATCTCAATTGGTAAACCTAAACCAATCAGTAGCGGTCCAATTACTTTTGCTCTGCTCATAGATTTAATCATTTTATATGAAATAGCTGCACTGTGTTGACTAGGCATTATCAAGACATTTGATTTTCCAACAATTTCAGAGAATGGATATAATTCTTTATAAATCTCTTCTAGGGCCACATCTGGTTGCATCTCACCATCAAATTTAAAATCGACTTTATCTTTTTTAAGAATTTCAACTGCATCACTTAATCTCTTTGTTCTATCTGTAGCTGGTTCACCAAAAGTAGAGTGTGATAAAAAAGCAACTTTAGGGTCAAATCCGAAAAGTCTCACAACTCTTGCTGCAGATTTTGCCATTTCAGCTAATTGTTTTGCATCGGGATATTCAATAACTGATGTATCACAAATAAAAATTGTTTTACCTCTATTAACAACTAAATTTAAACCAAACATGATTTCCCCAGGTCTTGGATCTACAACTTTGATCACCTTTTCGAGTGATGATGAATATCTCCTAGTATTACCAGTGACCATGGCATCTGCATCATTGCTAGCAACCATACACGAAGCCCAAATTACCCTGTCATTTCTGATGAGTCTATCGCAGTCTCTTTCTAACATTCCTTTTTGTCTTTGAAGTTTTTTAAAAAGATAATTAACATATCTCTCCCTTTTCTCCTTATCTTTCGAATTTACGATTTCAATATCAAAATCTTCATTATAACCAATTTTTTTTATTTGATTCTTAATTAATTCCTCTTTTCCCACTAAAATTGGAATTCCTAATTTTGAATTTTTAAACGCGATTGCAGCTTTTAACATATTTTCATCTTCACCGTCAGCAAATACAACTTTTTTTTGTTTTTTCTTAATATAGTTATTAACACCTTGAAGAATTGTAACAGTTGGATCTAGCCTTTGCTTAAGTTGATCTTTGTAGATATCAAAATCTTTAATATCAATTCTAGCAACTCCGGTTGCCATTGCAGCTTTAGCTACAGCTGCTGGAATAACACTAATTAATCTTGGATCAAATGTTGATGGTATTATATAATCTTTTCCATAATGAGGTCTTTCACCTCCCATTGCTGCAACAACTTCATCTGGCACATCCTCCTTTGCTAAATTAGCGATTGCATGTGCAGCGGCAACTTTCATTTCCTCATTTATTGTTTTTGCTCTTACATCTAATGCTCCTCTAAATATATAGGGAAAACCTATCAGATTATTTACCTGGTTAGCATAATCCGATCTTCCCGTAGCTATAATCGCATCATTTCTAACCTCCTCAACTTCCTCAGGTGTAATTTCAGGGTCAGGATTTGCACAGGCAAATATTATTGGATTTTTTGCCATCTTTTTTACCATCGCTTTAGTTAACGTTCCTTTTGCAGATAATCCTAAAAAAACATCAGCATTATTAATTGCGTCGCTTAAAGTTCTGTCTTTTGTCTCAATTGAATGATTTGACTTCCATTGGTTCAAATTTTCTCTACCTTTATAAATAACCCCTTTTCTATCTACCATCGTGATATTTCCATTTGGCACACCAGATTTTTTAAATAAATTTGCACAAGCCATTGCTGACGCTCCGGCACCATTTACAACTATTTTTACTTTATCAATTTTTTTTTTACTAATATCTAACGCATTAATTAATGCTGCGGTTGTGATAATTGCTGTACCGTGTTGATCGTCGTGAAATACAGGTATATCAAGAATTTCTTTTAGCTTATCCTCTATAATAAAACAATCAGGTGCTGCAATATCTTCAAGATTGATACCACCAAAGCTAGGAGCAAAATTTTTTATGCTATTTATGATCTCTTCTGTGTCATCTGAATCTATCTCTAAATCAATGGAGTCTATATCGGCAAACCTTTTAAATAAAACAGCCTTTCCTTCCATAACTGGTTTCGATGCTAATGCACCTAAATTTCCCATGCCTAAAATTGCAGAGCCGTTACTAATGACTGCAACGAGGTTTCCTTTACTAGTATAATCAAATGCTGCTTCTGGATTTTCACTTATCGCTCTTACCGGAGCTGCTACCCCAGGAGAATATGCTAAAGCCAAATCTCTTTTTGTGGTCATATTTTTTGAGGAAGATATCTCAATCTTACCTGGCTTTTTTTCTTTATGAAAATCTAAAGCTTCTTTATCAGTGTAATGATCAATTTTTGTTTTTTTCATTTATGTTAATTAGGTGTACAAATGGGATAAAATTAAGACTAATATGATTTATGAATTTAGTTAAGTCAACAGGGACTTTTGGTTTTTATACTATTATAAGTAGATTACTTGGTTATTTAAGAGATGTTTTGATAGCAATTTTTCTTGGAACAAGTTTTTTAGCAGATGTTTTTTTTGTAGCATTCAGAATACCTAATACTTTTAGAAGATTATTTGCAGAGGGAACTTTTAATGCAGCTTTTATACCAAGCTATACTTCAGAATTAGTAAAAAAAAAATCTGGATCACAAAAATTTGCAAACGAAATTTTTAATTTATTATTTTTAGGTCTGTTGTTTTTAGTTTTAATTATTGAAGTTTTTATGCCAGTTTTTGTGAGATTAATAGCACCAGGTTTTGTTGATAACCCAGAAAAAATTCAGTTAGCTGTAAATTTAACAAGGATAACTCTTCCATTTTTAATGTTTGTAAGCCTATCTTCTTTTTTTGCAGCAATTCTTAACTCACATAATAAATTTGCTGCTGCATCTGCAGCACCAATAATTCTTAATATTGTTTTAATATCTATTTTATTTTTTGGTAAATTTCTCAACGATGAACTGATTTATTATCTATCATATGGAGTTTCAGGAGCAGGAATATTACAGTTTGTTTTCTTATATCAATTTACAAAAAAATTTTATCATGTTCAATTTAGTTTTAATTTAAAAATTAATAATAGGGTTAGATTTTTTTTTAAAAAACTTTTACCTAGTATTTTTTCATCTGGTGTAACGCAAATTAATATTTTAGTAGGTACTATAATTGCATCTTTTCAAGCCAGTGCCGTATCTTATCTATATTATGCTGATAGAATTTATCAAATAAACCTAGCAATAGCTGGAATAGCAATTGGAGTTGTTGTTTTACCACAACTTTCTAAACATGTTTTTTTAAAAAAAAAGAGCAAAATACTTTTACTTCAAAATAAAGCACTTGAGCTTAGTATGTTTTTAAGTTTTCCTGCTTCAGTCGCTTTAATTGTGGGATCAGAACAAATTATTTCTGCATTATTTGGTTATGGTTATTTTGACGAACTTTCAGTGACTAACTCAGCAAATGCACTCTACTATTTTGGTTTAGGACTGCCAGCATTCGCATTAATCAAAGTGTTCTCGACATTTTTTTTTGCAAATCAGGATACTAAAACACCTTTTTATATTTCATTAATTTCTGTAATTTTAAACATATTAATAAGTATTTATTTTTTCAGAGACATTGGTTTCATAATAATTCCTATAGCTACGACAATTTCATCTTGGTTTAATGCAATTGTATTATTTGTTTATTTAAAAAATAATAATTTATGTAATTTCAATGATTTATTCTTTATTAAATTTTTAAAGATACTTCTGGCTTCTATACTTATGGGAATATTTTTTAATTATTTAATTTTGTTTTTTGAAAATAAATTGATTTATCAATATAATTTAAAATCTATTTATTTAATATTATCATCCTTTTTAAGTCTTGTATTTTATTTGAGTTTTTCATTATTTATCAAAGCTTTTAAATATGGTGATATTAAACTAAAGTATTAGCTATGGGAAAAAAAATTTTTTCAGGTGTTCAGCCTACCGGAAATCTCCATCTTGGAAATTATTTAGGTGCGATTAAAAACTTTGTTAAGCTAAATAACGAAAAACAAAATGAGTGTATATTTTGTATTGTCGATCTTCATGCTATCACAGTTGCTCAAGATCCAAAAAAATTGAAAGATAATATCTATGAAACTGCTGCAACTTTTATTGCAAGCGGTATAGATCCCAAAAAAAGTATTATATTTAATCAATCAAGTGTGAGCGCTCATTCAGAGACTGCTTGGATACTGAGCTGCGTGGCTAGAATGGGATGGCTTAACAGAATGACACAATTTAAGGAAAAAGCTGGCAAAGATAAAGAAAAAGCAAGTATTGGTCTCTACTCATACCCTGTTTTAATGGCAGCGGATATCCTACTATATGACACTACTCACGTGCCTGTTGGAGACGACCAAAAGCAACATTTAGAACTTTGTCGAGATATCGCACAAAAATTTAATAATGATTTCAATGTTGATGAGTTTTTCAAAATACCTGAGCCATTAATTCAAAAAAAATTTTCCAGAATTATGAGCTTAAGAGATGGAACAAAAAAAATGAGTAAATCTGAATTATCAGATCTGAGTAGAATAAATTTAACTGATGATAAAGATCAAATAATTAATAAAATAAAAAAAGCAAAAACTGATACTTTGCCATTACCAGCTACAAGCGCAGATTTAGAAAAAAGACCTGAGGCTAAAAATTTGATGAGTATTTATTCTAGTATAATTGACGTAAATTTAGATGATACAATTAATAAATTCTCTGGAAAAAATTTTTCAGAATTTAAAGAAAATTTATCACAAGTTTTAGTTGATAAAATTATCCCTATATCGAATGAAATTAAAAAACTTTTAAAAGAAAAAAGTTTTTTAGACCAAATATTAGATAGTGGACGTCAAAAAGCTGATAAGATTGCATCAGAAAAGGTTAAAAAAATTCAAGAAATCATGGGTTTTTAAATATCAAATACAAACAAGTTTCATTTTAAAAATTATTGACTATATATAAATTATGTTTGTACAGTCAGAATTTACACCCAATCCAAACTCGATCAAGTTTTTGCCCGGCAAGACTGTTTCTAAAAGTGGTTCTTTCGAGGTTACAAAAAAAGATGAGACCAATAATGAACTAATTAAAAATTTGTTTTCTGTTAGTGGTGTAGAAAGTATTTTTTTAGGAAAAGATTTTATTTCAGTAAATAAACAAAATGAAGTTGAGTGGGAGGAAATAAAACATATTATTATATCATTAATAAATGATTTTTATTCGTCAGGTAAAGAATACGTCGTGGAAAAAGACTTAAATGAGAACCCTGAAAATCTAGAGGAGATAGAATTAAGAATTATTAAAATTTTAGATCAAAAAATCAGACCTGCTGTTGCAAGAGATGGAGGGGATATTAAATTTAAGGAATTTAAAGATGGTATAGTTAAAGTTCAATTACAAGGAAGTTGTTCTGGTTGCCCAAGTTCTACTATGACATTAAAACAAGGTGTTCAAAATCTCTTATGTCACTATATACCAGAGGTAAAACAAGTCGAGGCAATATAGATTATGTATAAAAAAAATATAACAAAAAAAATAAAGTCAATAAATTTTTTTAAATCAAAAAAAAATATAAGCTCTATCCCAAGAGTTTTTATTTCATCGGTAATGTTAATAACTTTTTTTTATGCAATGCCGATCATTATAAATTTTGCAAACAATAAAAATACTGCTTTTCAAAATAAGTCAAAAGCTGTTTTAGCCTACACTCTTAAAAATGGACCAAGTGATAATGAGAGAAATGATAAGATTTTAAATGAACAAGATTTATTGGTTGATATTTTTAGTTTAAATGATTTAGAAAATGACACCGTAAGATTGAATGCTTCAACTATTAAACAATTATTTGAAGACACAAAATATACTTTAGAGGATGTAAGAGAAACAAAATTGGTAAAACCAGTTGCTTTAACTTTATTACCAAATGAAATAAAAATGATTGAAAACACCTCTAAGAGAAAAGAATTTTTTATTCAGATTGTCCTTCCGTTAATCTTGAAAGAAAATAGCAACATAAAGATTGATAGGAAAAGACTCTTTAGCATTATAAATAAGAGCAACAATACAGACTTAGAAAAGAAATGGCTTGAAAAAAAATACAAACAATACGGAGTTTCCTCAAGAGATCTATCAACTCTTAAAGTTAGAATGGATGAAATTCCAGTTTCACTAGCATTAGCACAAGCTGCTAAAGAAACTGGTTGGGGAACATCAAGATTTGCTCAAGAAGGTAATGCATTATTTGGACAGTGGACTTGGTCAGGCGAGGGATTAAAACCAAAAGATGCTGACAAAAGTGAGGGACATAAAGTAATGAAGTTCAATGTTCTCCAAGCATCCGTCAGGGCATATCAACGAAATCTTAATACACATTCAACTTACAAAGATTTTAGACAAAAGAGAGCCAAATTAAGAGACGAAGGAAAACCTTTGGATAGTATGATACTCTCCAAATTTTTGAACAAATATGCAGAAACGGGTGATCAATATGTTGAAGTTTTACAAAAAATTATTAAACAAAATAATCTCCAGGATTTCGACGACGCAAAATTGCTTCCTTCAAGTATAGAATTAGAAAGTTTAATCTAATTCTCGCTTACTATAAATTGAGTTCCAAACCAACGCCATTTTCCATTATCCATTAGCGAACAATTAATTCTTCCTCTTCTTGGTAAAAATGGATCTTCAAAGTTGATCATAAGTTTATTTAAATCAATTTTTAAATTTGATTTTTTCCATTTACCACCATCATTGGAATAACAATTAATATTCTTTATATTTTTTTGTTCATTAAAAAATTCAACTATCATTTGTGGGGGATTATTCTTTTTATTTATTTTTTTTTCCTCTGGCTCCAGTGATCTATACTCAAGTGGTAAATAATTAATTATAGACTTAAACCTTTTTAATTCACCATATTTCTCATTTATTGGAAATCTTGGTAATTCAAATTTATCTTTATTCACATCAATAATTCCCGAATGTTGCCCAAAAGCTATTTCAAAATTTTTAGCTATGTATTGTTTCATAAAAAGAGAATATTCGCCAAATGGATATGAAAATATTTCAGGAACATATCCTAATTTATTTTTAAAAATTTTTGATGCAAGCTCTATATCATTAATAAATTCTTCCTCGCTTTTATCAATTAGGTAGTCATGTGAATGAGAATGATGGCCAATATAACCAAATTCAGATTTGTCGATCTCAATTATTTCATCCCATGTCATATAACCATTTTTTCCGACTGGTTCTGTAGATACGAATAAAATAAATGGAATTTTATTTTCCTTTAAATATGGCCAAGCATTATTGTAGAATGACTTGAAACCATCATCTATGGTTATCAAAATTTTCTTCTTATTTTTTGGTTTTTTAAATTCTTTTATAAAAAATTTTGGATTATAAAATTCATAATCAAGTTCCTTAATTATTTTTATATGTTTTTGAAAAATATCCATTTTGATATTTGTTGAAGGATACTTATTTTCGTTAAATCTATGGTACATTATCGATAAAATACCATTATCTTTTGCATAATATTTGGTATTGTTTTCCTCTGAATTAGAATTGGTAAAAATAAATAATTGAATTATGACAAAGCTAATAATAGATGCGACTAGCGATAAAGTTTTTTTCATGATCATTGTAAACGGTAACAATTATAATGTTAGCCATGAAAATAGCAAAAAAAATTATGATAGATTAATAATACTTTTAAACGATTTTTTAATGTCAAAAAATTTAGATTTAAAAAAAATTTCAGATATATATATAAATAGAGGACCTGGTAGTTTTGCAGGCATCAGAAATTCATTATCAGTCGTTAAAGCTATTCATTTAGTCAATAAAATTGATTATTATTGTTTTAGTTTCAGAGATTTCAATGGAGAAAAACGCGTAAAATATGAATTTATCCCAGATTTATGTAAGAAATTTAAAGTTGAAAAAAATTTGATTAATCCACTCTATTCAGGTTAAAAATATGTATGTCAGAAACAATTGAACAAAAATGTCAATCTCAAGGAGTAAAACTCACTGATCAAAGACGAATTATTGCTAAGGTTATTTCTGAATCAAAAAAAGCCTATGGTGAATCTGATCATCCGGATGTTGATGAGCTGTATAATAGAGTTTCAAAAATTGATCCTAAAATTAGCATCGCAACAGTATATAGAACTGTAAAGCTTTTCGAAGAAGCTGGAATTTTGACAAAACACGATTTTAAGGGTGGTAAGGCAAGATATGAAATAAATGATGATCATAATCATTTAATTGATATTAAAACTGGTGATATTATAGAGTTTGTTGATGAAGATATAGAAGAACTTCAAAAAAAAATTGCAAATAAATATGGATATAAATTAGTTGACCACAAGCTGGAACTCTATGGTGTCAAAATAGATAAAAAAAATGAATAAAAAAATATTCGCCAAAACATTTGGTTGCCAAATGAACGAGTATGACACTAATCGAATAATTGATACTGTAAAGAAGATAGGATTTACAAAAACTGAAAATCTTGACGATACGAATTGTTTTTTACTAAACACTTGTCATATAAGAGATAAGGCAAAAGAAAAAGTTTATCATGAGATAGGTAGAGTAAAAAAAAGATTTAGATTAAAAAAAAAACCTTTTGTCATAGTTGCTGGATGCGTTGCTCAAGCGGAAAACGAGGAGATGTTAAAGAGAGAGCCTTTTATTGATCTAGTTATTGGTCCTCAAGCATACCATAAAATTAATGACAAGATTGAGGAATACCTAGATAATCAGAGGAGATTGGATGAAACTGATTTTGATGCTGTTTCAAAGTTCAATTATTTGGATAAAATTAAAAACTCATCTACAAAAATATCTTCTTTTTTAACTATTCAAGAAGGCTGTGATAAGTTTTGTCACTTTTGTGTTGTTCCTTATACAAGAGGTCCTGAATATTCCAGACCATTTAATGAAATAGTTAATGAGGCTAAAATCCTTGCAGGAAATGGAGTTAGAGAGATTACTTTATTAGGACAGAATGTTAACGCTTACAATAATGAAAATTATAAGTTGTCTAATTTAATTTTAGAAATAGAAAAAATTCCTGAAATTTTAAGAATTAGATATACAACTTCACATCCAATTGACATGAGTGATGATTTAATTGACTTGTATGGGACCTCGAAAAAATTAATGCCACTTGTTCATTTGCCAGTCCAAAGTGGTTCAAATAAAATTTTGAAGTTGATGAATAGAAATCACAATATCGAATATTATCTTCAAATTTACGAAAAAATAATTAAAAAAAATTCCTCAGCTAAATTTTCTAGTGATTTTATAATTGGTTACCCTGGTGAGGAAGAGAGTGATTTTAATTCGACACTTGATCTTATAAAAAAGATAAAATTTATAAATTCTTTTTCTTTTGTATTTAGTCCAAGACCAGGCACAAAAGCCTCTCATCTACCATTAATTGATCGAAAGTTAAGTAATGATAGACTAAAAACCGTCCAAAAAGAATTGTTTAATTTTCAAAAAAAAATGAATAGCTCTTTGGAGGGTAACGTAATAGAAGTGTTAGTAGAAAATAGAGTGTCTGAAAGTACAAAGTATTTTGGCAGAACTGGTTATATGACTTCAGTAATATTTGATGGTAAAGATGAGGATGTAGGAAAGCTTATAAAAGTTAAAATTAACAGTAGTAATCAAAATACACTTTTTGGTGAAACTTTAGAAATTTCAAAATTGAGAGTTGCATAAATTTGAATAATTCAATTAAAAAAGACACTCAAGCGCTTTTAAAATTTGTTTACTCAGACAATAACTCATTAAGCGTGATATTTAGTGATAACAACCTACTGATGGGCATTGTAGGTGAATTTAATAAAAATTTAAAAGAATTAGAGAAAATTACTGGTGCAAGCTTGTATTCCAGAGGAAATTCAATACTTATTAAGTCTTCAGACGAAAAAAATGAAATTGTTAAAAACGCTATTCAATTTTTGGTGAACCAATTTTTGAATAATGGAAATATTGAAAATAAAGATATCTTATCATCTGTGGACCAATTTATGATTAATGAAAAAGTTAAAAACTCAAATATCACCGATATTATTAAAACACCTAAAAAATCTATTATTCCAAGATCTGAAAAACAAAAAAGATATGTTAGAGCTTTAAGGGAAAGTGAAATAGTTATTTCTGCTGGTCCAGCAGGAACAGGAAAAACTTTTCTTGCTGTCGCTGTTGGCCTTACTATGCTTTTAGAAAAAAAGATTGAGAGAATAATTCTATCAAGACCAGCTGTTGAGGCGGGTGAAAGATTGGGCTTTTTACCTGGAGATATGAAAGAAAAAGTAGATCCATATTTAAGACCCTTGTACGACTCACTTTACGATTTATTTCATTTTGAAAAAATTCAAAGGATGATTGAAATAGGAGATATTGAGATTGCGCCATTGGCATTTATGAGAGGTAGAACTCTTAAAAATTCTTTTGCAATACTTGATGAAGCTCAGAATGCAACAGACACTCAGATTAAAATGTTTTTAACAAGAATTGGCGAAAACTCAAAAATAGTAGTTAATGGTGATCCCTCGCAGATAGACCTTCCAAACAAACATATGTCAGGTTTGGAAAGAGCTAAGAAATTATTATCCCATTTAGATGAAATTAAAGTTATAGATTTTGATCATTCAGATGTTGTAAGACATCCTTTAGTATCAAAAATTGTAAAAGCATATACTAGTGACAATGATCAAAGTTAATGTCCTTACCGAGGAAAAATCTTGGTCAAAAAAAATTAAGAAAAAAGAATTTTTTTTTAACCAACTATGCAGAAATTTTCCAAAAAAATTTAAATTTATAAATAAAAGAGCTTATTTAACATTATTACTTTCTAACAACAGAAATATTAAAAGATTAAATAAAAAATTTAGGAAAAAAGATAAACATACAGACGTGTTATCTTTTCCATTACAAAAAAAAATAAAGAATTCCAAAGAAGTTTATTTAGGAGATGTTATTATAAGTTTTAATTATATGAATAAACCTAAAAACATAAATAATTATGATTTTAAAGAGAAAGTTACAAAAATTTTTATTCATGGTTTTTTACACTTACTAAATTTTAATCATATAAAAGAAAAGGAATATCAGATAATGTTTCGTGAAGAACAAAAAATATTTAGATTAGTTAAAAAAATTTTGATTTAAGTTGAATAAAAAATTTTTAATAGAAATATTACTTTTATTAATCTTAGGAGGACTAACGTCTTTAAGTCTTCCACCTTTAAATTATTTTTTTATAAATTTTTTTACATTGAGCTTTTTCTTTATTTTTTTATTTAAAAAACTTAATGATCAAAAGAATGGAAAATTTTTTTTTCTTTATGGTTGGTTATTTGGTCTAAGTTATTTTTTAAGCAATTTATATTGGATAACTATATCACTTACTTTTGATCCAAATTTTAAATTTTTAATACCAGTTGCTTTAATTCTTATCCCATCTTTTTTGGGTCTATTCTATGGACTAGCAACATTTATTTTTTACAAATTAGAATTAAAATCGTTACCAAGCTCTTTTTTTTTATTTTCTCTTCTTCTTGGATTAGTTGAATTTTTAAGAGGAAATATTCTAACAGGCTTTCCTTGGAACTTATTTATTTATAGTCTTTCGGAGAAACTAAGTTTTATAAGTTTCGCATCCATTATCGGAACATACGCACTAAATCTTTTAATAATTAGTTTTTTTTCTGCACCTGCAATTTACATTTTAAGAAAATCAAAAGTTGAAGTTTTAACTTTTATTTTTATTTTATTAATTCCAATATTATTTTTATTTTATGGAAAATTATATAAACAAAGTTTTTTAAATGAAAAAATTGTAAAAAATCCTTATTTGATAAGGATAATTGGATCAAATATTAGTTTAGATAGATTTTACAGTGATAATCAAGCAGAAAAAATCATAAATGAGTTAATAAATCTAAGTTCACCCGAACCTTATAAAAAAATTTTTTTTTTGTGGCCGGAAGGAATCATACCGAATACGTATTTAGATGAATTAATGATATATGAGAGTTTATTTGCTGAAAACTTTAATGAAAATCATTTAATAGGTCTTGGAATTTCTAGTAGATTATTAGTAAACGAAAATTATAAGTATTTTAATTCACTCTCACTTATTGATAATAAATTAAATTTAGTTCAAAATTACAATAAAATAAATTTAGTTCCTTTTGGCGAATTTCTTCCATTTGAAAATTTGCTTAATAAAATTGGTTTAAAAACAATCACAAGTAACATTGGATCTTTTACTAAGGGAGGTGAAAGAAAGATTATTCATTTAAAAAATAACTTTCAAGATTTAAAATTTTTACCATTAATTTGTTATGAGATAATTTATAGTGGTAATCTGATAAAAGATAATGATTACGACTTTATAATAAATATATCAGAAGATGGATGGTTTGGTAAATCTGTCGGCCCAAAGCAACACTTCTCTCACAGTATATTTAGAGCTATTGAAACTGGAAAATATGTCTTGAGGTCATCAAATAATGGTATGACAGCAATAATTAATCCACTAGGGGAGATCGAAAAAAAAATTGATTATAACAAAGATGGTTTTATTGATTTTGAAAAAAGAAGAGACTTTAATCCAACTATATTTTCTTTATATGGAAACAAAATATTTATCCTATTAATTTTGTTGTATATTTTATTAATTTTTTCATTTAATAGGATTAAAGATGAGTAATTTAAAAAATTTTCTGTTTACTAGTGAGTCGGTATCCGAGGGACACCCAGACAAAGTTTCCGACAGAGTATCTGATATGGTTGTAGATACTTATTTATCTAAAGATCCTTATGCAAGAGTTGCTTGTGAAACTCTTACAACAACCAATAAGGTTGTTCTAGCTGGAGAAGTGAGAGGGCCAGAAATTAACAAAGAAGATCTTATAAAAAATGTTAGGGATTGCATTAAAGATATTGGTTATGATCAAGAAGGTTTTACTTGGAAAGAAGCTACAAAAGTAGAGTCTCATCTTCACTCACAATCTTCAGATATTGCGATGGGAGTAGATTCTAAGGGAAATAAAGATGAAGGGGCTGGAGATCAAGGAATAATGTTTGGATATGCATGTGATGAAACTGACGTTTTAATGCCAGCACCAATCCATTACTCACATAAAATTTTAAGACTAATGGCTGAGGATAGAAAATCTGGAAAATTAAAAAATATTGAACCCGACTCTAAAAGCCAGGTGACATTTCAATATTTAAATGGAAAACCAGTAAAAGTGAAGTCAGTGGTTATATCCTCTCAGCATTCAGCCAACGTGAATCAAAAAGAGGTAAGAGAAATTCTTAGGCCATATATGTTAAAATCAATTCCAAAAGAATTTATGGTAGATTTTAATGATGATGAATTTTATGTAAATCCAACCGGAAATTTTGTGATTGGAGGTCCGGATGGGGATTGTGGACTGACAGGAAGAAAAATTATTGTAGATACCTATGGGGGTGCTGCTCCCCATGGGGGTGGAGCATTTTCAGGAAAGGATCCAACTAAAGTTGATAGATCAGCCGCTTATGCCGCAAGGTATATCGCGAAAAATATTGTAGCTTCAAAAATTTCTGAAAAATGTTTAATCCAGTTGGCGTATGCAATCGGAGTATCAAAACCTTTATCAATCTATGTAAATCTTTTTGATGATGATTTGGATAAAAATAAGTTTGTCATAGAAAGAATAAAAGAAAATTTTGATTTGAGTCCTAGAGGGATTAGAGAGATGTTGGGATTAAATAAGGCCATTTATGAAAAAACAGCTGCCTATGGCCATTTTGGGAGAACACCTGAAAGTGATGGAGCTTTTTCTTGGGAAAATACTGATAAAACTACTGTTTTTACGAAATAGTTTTTATTGAATAATTAAAAAACTTTACTATATTTCGATTACACTCTCGATTTCTAAAATGGGCTTTGGCCCATTTTTTTTTGGAGGTTACTAAAATGTTAAATAAAAGAGCTGATAAACTAGAATTATTAAGAATTGCTGAAGCAGTTGCTTTAGAGAAAGCTATAGATAAAGAACTCATTATCAATTCTATGGAAACTGGTATTGCTAAAGCTGCTAAGTCAAAGTTCGGCCAAGATAATGAAATAAAAGTTGCCATAAATAGAGAGAATGGAGATATTGAAATTTTTAGAAAGTTAATAATCTCAGATAATCCTGAAAATTCTAATACGGAAATTAAACTGAAAGATGCAATAATTTTAAATGAGCAAAATAAAGATAAAAAAATTGGTGACGAAGTTCTACAACCACTCCCAGCATTTGATTTTGGAAGAATAGCTGCTCAAACTGCTAAGCAAGTAATCAGCTTTAATGTTCGCGAGGCGGAAAGAGAAAGACAGTTTAATGATTTCAAGGATAAAAAAGACACTATTTTAAGCGGAATAGTGAAAAGACTTGAATTTGGAAATGTTATTGTAGACCTAGGCAGAACAGAGGCAATAATTCAAAAAAATGAGCTTATTCCCCGAGAAAATATAAAAGCTGGAGATAGGATCAAAGCTTATTGTTACGATGTGAGAAGAGAAAACAAAGGTCAGCAAATATTTTTATCAAGAGCTCATCCGAAATTTATGGAAAGACTTTTTGTTCAAGAAGTACCGGAAATTTATGATGGATTAATTGAGATTAAATCATCTTCTCGAGATCCTGGAAGTAGGGCAAAAATTTGTGTAAAAGCTATTGATACCTCATTAGATCCAGTCGGTGCGTGTGTTGGAATGAGAGGATCAAGAGTGCAAGCGGTGGTTAATGAATTACAAGGAGAAAAAATTGATATAGTAAATTGGTCAGAGGATCCTGCAATTTTAGTTTCAAATGCATTATCTCCTGCTGAGGTCCAGAGAGTAAACGTGGATATTGAAAGAAAAAAATTGGATGTGATTTTAACTGAGGAAAATCTAAGTAAAGCCATAGGACGTAGAGGTCAAAATGTTAGACTTGCAACAAAATTGTTAAATTTCGAGATCAATATAATGACAGATCAAGAAGATTCTGAGAGAAGACAACAAGAGTTTAAAGAGAAAACAGAAAATTTTGTTAAGAATTTGGAGTTAGATGAAACATTAGGACAATTACTTGTCGCGGAAGGTTTTTCAACTATTGATGATATTAAAGATAGCTCTTTAGAAAACTTCAAAAAAATTGAAGGTATTGAGGAAGATACAGCTAAAGCTTTGATTGAAAGAGCAAAAGAATTTCATAAAAAAGATCAAGAAGATATTTCACAAAGAATAAAAGATTTGGGAATTTCTGATGATTTAGTTAACCTAAAAGGTTTAACACCAGGAATGTTGTTAACTTTAGGTGAGCAAAAGATTCTAAAACTCGAAGACTTTGCTGACTTAGCATCCGATGAATTGACAGGGGGTTTCGACGTAATAAAAGGTGAAAAAATAAGGATCCAGGGATATTTGGAGGATTTTGCATTATCGAAATCAGAAGCGGATGATCTAATAATGTCAGCTAGAGAAATTATTTACAAAGATTGAGAGATGAGCAATGGAAAGCAAAAAAACAAAATTAACAATTTCAGGTGGTCCTAAAAAGTCTTTTAAAGACATTGATAGTCTTAATAATCAAGGAAAAAAAACAGTTATAATTAAAAAGCAGCCATCTAAAGTATTAGGTAAGAGTAAAACTTTTAAGGGCAGTGGTTATAAATCCCCCTCAACCTCTTTTAAAAAGGGGGCTAATTATAAATCAAACCTTAAAATAAGTAATTCTAATTTAGGCATAAGTGATTTTGAAAAACGTAAGTTAGCAGAGCAAAGGGCTACTAAAAAATTTAAAAGCGATGATGATAAAGATAAAAAATCTAAATTAAGCTCAAAAAAAAGAGATGTAAAATTGACAGTCTCAAGAGCCTTAAGTGACGAAATAGAAACAAGGGAAAGAAGTCTGGCCTCTGTAAAAAGAGCAAGACAAAAAGAGTTAAAAAACATTAAAAAAATGGACAATAGTGAGGAACAAAAACAAATTAAAAGAAATATAAATATACCTGAAGCTATAACGGTTAGAGAATTAGCAAATAAAATGGCAGAACAATCTAGTAATGTGATTAAACATTTGTTTGGTATGGGAGTGACTGTAACAATTAATCAAACTTTAGCTGCGGACACAGCGGAATACCTTGTAAAGGAATTTGGACATAATCCAATCCGTGAAGAAAAAGCAGAGGAGATTATTAAAAAAATAAAAGATTCTAGAACTGAAAACCTGAAAAGTAGAGCACCAATAATAACCGTGATGGGTCATGTTGATCATGGAAAAACATCTGTCTTAGATGTTTTGCGAAGTACAAATGTTGTATCAGGAGAATTTGGTGGGATAACACAACATATTGGAGCTTATCAAGTTAAAAGCGGAAATAATGATTTAACTTTTATTGATACCCCAGGACACGCTGCTTTTACAGAAATGCGAGCAAGAGGATCAAAATTGACTGATATTGTTGTTTTAGTAGTTGCTGCAGATGATGGCGTTAAACCACAGACCATAGAGTCAATAAAGCATGCTAAAGCTGCAAAAGTTCCAATAGTTGTTGCAATAAACAAATGTGACTTACCTGACGCTGATCCAAAAAAGATAAAAAATCAATTGTTGGAGCATGAATTGATCGCAGAGGACTTATCAGGAGATACTTTGATGGTTGAGATATCAGCTAAAACAAAATTAAATCTGAATAAACTTCTTGAGGCAATAACTTTACAAGCAGAAATCTTAGATTTAAAAACTGATTTTGATTCAAAAGCAACTGGTATAGTTTTAGAATCAAAGATCGATATAGGTAGAGGGCCAGTGGCCAATATTATTGTAACAAGTGGAACTTTAAAAAAAGGCGACTTTTTTGTGAGTGGAATTAAATGGGGGAAAATTAGAGCAATTATAAATGATAAAGGTGCTAATATTGATCAAGCTACTCCCTCAACACCTGTTGAAATTTTAGGGATCAATGGTGCTGCCAAATCGGGAGATGATTTTATTGTTTTGGACAATGAAAAAGAGGCAAAAAATCTTAGTGAGAATAGAGCAGAGGAAAATAAGAATTTTAAGAACCCATTATCATTTGCAACCCAAGAGTCTGCATTTTCAAATAATTCATCTAAAGACCTAAATTTAATCATTAAATCAGATGTACATGGATCTTCAGAGGCTATTAAAAATGCTATTAATCATATTAAACATGATGAAGTGAAACCTAAAATCATTTTGGCAGATATAGGTATGGTAACAGAAACTGACGTAACTCTTGCAAAAGCATCAAAAGCAGTTTTAATAGCATTTAATGTAAAACCAAGCAAAGAAGCAAAAAAACTAGCTGAAGAAGAAAATATCAAAATATCATCATATAATATAATTTACGAAGTTCTTGATTTCGTTAAAAAAAGTATGTCAGGTTTACTAGCTCCGGATCTTCAAGAGAATATTACTGGCACAGCCCAAATTCTTGAAATTTTTAAAGTTTCTGGTGCGGGTAAAGTTGCAGGTTCTAAGGTGACTGAAGGTGAAATTCTTGCAAATTCTAGTGTAAGAATTATTAGAGATGGTGCAATTATATATACAGGCAAAATAGCAACTTTGTTTAGAGAAAAAAACCAAGTAAAACAGGTAGATATTGGTCAAGAGTGTGGTATCGCTCTTAAAGATTACATGGATTTTCAAAAGAATGATACAATAGAAGCTTTTAATGTTACATCTACTGAAAGGTCAATATAATGGCTGACAGGATAGGAAGACAATTTACTCAAAGACAACTAAGGGTTGGTGAAATGATAAAACAATCCTTAAGCATGATTTTTATTAGAAATGAGGCAAAAATTCCAAATTTAGAAACAAACAATATAACTGTAACAGAGGTTAGAATGAGCCAAGATTTAAAAATTGCTAAAGCGTATGTATTACCTTTAGGTGGTAAAGATGCAGATAAAACGATCCAAAAATTAAAAGAATATTCTTTTTTGATAAGAAAAATTTTGTCTCAAAAAGTTATTACAAAGTTTTTACCGAAAATTCTTTTTCGTAAAGACGAGTCTTTTGATTATGCAGAAAAAATTGAAAATTTAATTAAACAATCAAATAAGTAGGGAAATAAATATGAGTAAAAAAACAGCAGAATTAGCTATTCATGACAAAGATACAGGATCATCCGAGATTCAAATAGCTTTATTAACAGAAAAAATTGAGAACTTATCTAAACATATTAAGCAGTTTAAAAAAGATAAACATTCCTCAGTTGGCTTACTAAAAGCAGTAAATAGAAGAAAAAAATTGTTAGATTACCTTAAAAGGAATAAGGTTAACTCTTACAAAAATGTACTGTCGAAATTGAAATTGAGAAAGTAAAAATCAAAATAGATAGAACGAAGAAACGAAACGAAACGAAATGGAAATGAAATGTTTAAAGTATATAAGAAGGAAATTGAAGTAGCAGGAAAGAAGATAAGTTTAGAAACAGGAAAAGTAGCAAGACAAGCAGACGGTGCGATAACCGCAACATGTGGAGAAACAGTAGTTTTAGCAACAGTAGTTGGAGCAAAAAAAGTTAATCCTGATATTGATTATTTTCCACTATCTGTAAATTATCAGGAAAAATACTACGCTGCTGGAAAAATACCAGGTGGGTATTTTAAAAGAGAAGCAAGACCAACTGAAAGTGAAACATTAATCTCTAGATTGATTGATAGACCAATTAGGCCTTTATTTCCTGATGAATTTAAAAATGAAGTTCAGCTGTTACCTACAGTAATTTCTTATGATAAGGAAAATGAGGCAGATATTTTGTCAATCACAGCTTCGTCAGCTGCTTTAGCTATATCAGGAATGCCATTCATGGGCCCTGTTGGAGCTTCTAGAGTTGGTTTTATTGATGGAAAATATGTTTTGAACCCATCAAAATCTGAGCTTGAAAAATCAAAATTAGACTTAGTTGTAGCAGGCACAAAAGATGCAGTGCTTATGGTTGAGTCTGAAGCTAGTGGTTTAACAGAGGAAGAAATGTTAAATGCAGTTAAATTTGGTCATGAAGGTTTTGTTCCTGTAATTGAGATGATTGAAGAACTCGCAAAAGAATGTAGAAAACCCGAATGGGCCGTTGAAAAGAAAGACCTATTGGAAGTTAAGAAAAAACTTGAGGAGACTTTTACAGAAGATCTTAAAAAAGCTTTTGCAACAAGAGATAAACAAGATAGATCAAATCAAATTTCGGAAATCACTGACAAAGCTAAAAAACTTTATGAGGAAGATGAAAATTACACAGATCTTGATGTTAATTCTGAACTTAAAAAAATAGAAAAATCTATAGTTAGAACAGATATCCTAAAAAATAAAAACAGAATTGATGGTAGAGGATTATCTGATGTAAGACCTATATCTTGTGAAGTTGGTGTTTTACCAAGAACTCATGGATCTGCTTTATTTACCAGAGGTGAAACGCAGGCAATTGTGACAGCTACTCTAGGTACATCAGATGACGAGCAAAGAATTGAAAGTTTAGATGGATTACAAAGAGAAAGATTCATGCTACATTATAATTTTCCACCTTTTTCAGTTGGAGAAACAGGAAGAATTGGAACTGGAAGAAGAGAAATAGGACATGGTAAATTAGCGTGGAGAGCGATACATTCTTCGTTGCCATCAAAAGAAGCATTTCCATATACTTTTAGAGTAGTTTCAGAGATCACGGAGTCTAATGGTTCATCCTCAATGGCAACTGTTTGTGGAACATCATTAGCATTAATGGATGCAGGTGTGCCGATAAAACAACCGGTCGCAGGTATAGCAATGGGTTTGATTAAAGAGGGTGATGATTTTAGTGTCTTATCAGATATTTTAGGTGATGAAGATCATTTAGGAGATATGGACTTTAAAGTCGCTGGAACTAAAGATGGAATTACCTCACTTCAGATGGATATTAAAATAACTGGTATTACATTTGAAATTATGGAGCAAGCATTAAGTCAAGCTAAAGATGGAAGAGTTCATATCTTAGGAGAGATGAATAAAGCATTATCAGCCTCAAGAGCTGATGTTGGAAAACACACTCCAAAAATGGAAAAAATTAATGTTGATAAAAAAGACATTGCTGCTGTGATTGGAAAAGGCGGAGCAACCATAAGAGAGATAGTTGAAAAATCAGGTGCTAAAGTTGACGTAAATGATGAGGGTATAGTAACTGTTGCTGCTCCAGATGAAGAGTCTAGAAACATTGCTATGCAAATGATCAAAGATATCACTGCAAAAGCTGAGTTAAATAAAATTTATTTCGGAAAAGTTATGAAGATTATGGAGTTTGGTGCATTTGTTAATTTTTTAGGCAAACAAGATGGACTTGTTCATATTTCTGAACTAGCAGACAAAAGAGTAGCCAAAGTAACTGACGTTGTTAAAGAAGGTGATGAAGTAAAAGTTAAAGTGATTGGTTTTGATAGAGGTAAAGTTAAACTTTCTATGAAACAAGCTTCTGAATAAAACAATGTCTTACCTGACCAAGATTAAAGAAAGTTTAATAAAAAATAAATATGGAAAATATATTTTGATTGGTGGATTCACTTTTTTTTTAGTTAAAGGTTTAATTTGGTTGGGTATTTTTATAGTTGTAGGTACGGGACTTTTTAATTCTTTGTTAGATTAAAATAATTACTAGGAATATCATTTGTATAAAGTTAATTATAACAGAAATAAAATGTGAATATTTAAATTTCTTGTCTTGGTTTTCATCTTTGTACTTATTTATTAATGGCATCAAAATATAATTTGATAAAACAAACAGAATAGCAACAGTCAATATTAAATAGAAATTTAAAGAAAAAGTTTTTTGAATTACAAAAAAAATTAAAACTAAAAAACTAATAAGTAAGTTTGCAGTATAATAATAAGGAAATATTTTTCTTATAAATTTTCTAGAATTTTCTTCATCTAATACTGTAAAAGTTACTGGTGCAACGACGAAAGAAAAAAAAAGCATAATACCTAAAACCATGCTCACCATATAAGTACTTATTTGACTTATCATTTTAAGAAATATTTTTTGGATCTGGCATTCCAACTTTATTGTATCCGGCATCAACATAGTGAATTTCACCAGTAACACCATTTGCAAGATTGCTTAATAGATATAATGCCGAATTTCCAACATCATGAATATCAACATTTCTTTTTAGAAACGAATGGTCTTCATTCCATTTATATAAGAATTTCGCATCTCCTATGGCAGAAGCTGCTAATGTTTTGATAGGTCCTGCACTTATTGCATTTACTCTCATGCCTTTGGCACCCAGATCTTTAGCTAAATATTTAACACTAGCTTCTAATGCTGATTTGCAAACACCCATTACATTATAGTTTGGAATAGCTTTAGTAGACTCGTAAGTTAAAGTTAGTAAACTTCCACCTTGTTTCATTACTTTTGATGCTTCTTTTGCTACTTCAGTAAATGAAAAACATGAAATTAACATACTTCTTAAAAAGTTTTCTCTAGTGGTATTTAAATATTCACCTGATAATTCTGATTTATCTGAAAATGCAACTGCATGAACTACAAAATCAATTTCTCCCCATTGAGATTTAATATTCTCAAATAATTTTACTATCTCTTCTTTTTTTTCAACATCACAGCTAAAAGTTGTTTTTGAATTTAATTTTTCTGCCAAAGGGACTACCCTTTTTTTAAGAGCATCACCTAAATACGTAAATGCTAATTCAGCGCCAGCCTCTGAAAGTTTTTGAGAGATACCCCAAGCAATAGATCTTTCATTAGCAACTCCCATGATTAATCCTTTTTTATTTTTCATCAAGCTCATGATTAAACCTTTTCAAAAATAAGTGCAGCATTGGTTCCACCAAAACCAAAACTGTTTGACATAACTGCATTTAAAGAAACATTTTTCTCTGATTTTGCAATAATTGGAAATTTTTTAGCCTCCTCATCCATTTCTTTTATATTAGCTGAACCAGCAATAAAATTATTTTTCATCATAATTAAACAATATATTGCCTCGTGCACTGACGCCGCCCCCAAAGGATGACCTGATAGAGATTTTGTTGAACTAATTTTTGGAATTTCTTCCCCAAAAGTCTCTTTTACAGCATTTAATTCTGTTATGTCTCCAACTGGAGTAGATGTTCCGTGAGTATTAATATAATCAATTTTATTTTTTGCTGTTGCCATTGCCATCTTCATACATCTTACGGCTCCCTCCCCAGATGGAGCTACCATATCATAACCATCAGAGGTTGCTCCATATCCTGTAAGTTCAGCATATATTTTGGCACCTCTAGCCTTAGCATGTTCATATTCTTCAAGCACTAATACTCCACCACCACCAGCAATAACAAAACCATCTCTTGTTTTATCATAAGCTCTTGAGGCAGTTTCAGGTGTATCATTATATTTTGAGGATAAGGCTGTCATCGCATCAAACATAGCAGTCATGGCCCAGTGAATTTCCTCACTCCCACCAGCGAAGACAATATCTTGCTTTCCCATTTGAATAAGCTCCATAGAGTTTCCTATACAATGTCCACTAGTTGCACAAGCTGAGCTCATTGTATAATTAGTACCTTTTATTTTAAAAGGTACAGCTAGAGTAGCCGAAGCAGTGCTTGCCATTGTTCTTGGAACAATAAATGGTCCCATTAATTTTGGAGTTTTAGCTCTAGTTTTATCTGCGGCCAAAATTACATTTTCAATTGACGGGCCACCTGAGCCCATAACTATTCCAGTTTTAAAATTACTTACCTCATTCTCTTCAAGACCAGAGTCTGCGATAGCTTCTTTCATCGCAATATAATTGTATGCTGAACCTGACCCCATAAACCTTATTGTTTTTCTATCAATAAAATCCTCAAGCTTTATATTCGGCTTGCCGTGAATGTGACTTTTAAGATTGTGCTCTTTATATTCTGGACTAAAAGATATTCCAGACTTTGAGTTTAAAAGAGAATGGTATACCTCATCTTGATTATTTCCAAGGCATGAAACCACTCCTAAACCAGTAATTACAACTCTTTTC
Organism: uncultured Pelagibacteraceae bacterium; assembly: GCA_902586495.1. Classification (GTDB taxonomy): domain Bacteria; phylum Pseudomonadota; class Alphaproteobacteria; order Pelagibacterales; family Pelagibacteraceae; genus Pelagibacter. Next base: position 43,636 of record CACIHQ010000005.1, on the reverse strand, counting down.
ATTAATTAAATAATCCAACTTTTAAATTGTCTGCTGAATAAATTTTTTTATCATCAGCTAAAACCATACCGTTAGCAAGACCTACAGTAGTGCCTCCAGGAGACATGATTTTTTTCATATCAATTTCATATTTTACTAATTTTATATTCTGTAAAACTTCACCTGTAAATTTAACGGTTCCCACACCTAAAGCTCTTCCTTTTCCTGGATTTCCAATCCAACCCAAGAAAAAACCTACTAACTGCCACATAGCATCTAGACCAAGACAGCCAGGCATAACAGGATCTTCTTTAAAGTGGCAATCAAAAAACCAAAGATTTTTTTTAATATCTAATTCAGCTTTTAAAGAACCTTTTTTAAATGCTCCTTTGTTATCATTTATTTCTGTAATTCTATCAAACATCAGCATTGGTGGAAGTGGTAATTTAGCATTACCAGGACCAAATAATTTTCCTTCTCCACAATTTATAAGGTCATCATATGAGTATGAGTTTTTTTTCATAAAATTGAGTATCCTTATTTACTTGATTTTAACATTATATAATATAAATTTAATATTTGTTTAGAACAATTTTAAACAACAATATGGTTAATTAGTGAAATATATTGATAAATTGAGAAATTCTGGATTACGTCCAACCAAGCAAAGACTTCAAATATGTGAAGTTTTGTTTGATACTGAAAAAACATTTCATTTTACTATTAATGAGCTAGATCGGAAAATTAAAAAACAAATTAATAACAAAATTTCATTAGCAACAATATATAATACTGTTCGCGCTTTTGAAAAAAAAGGGTATTTAAAACAAATTCCAATAAACTCAAGTCAGACCTATTTTGATACAAATGTTACCGACCATCATCATTTTTATGACTTAAAAGATGATAAATTGATTGATTTAAAGAATTCAGATGTAGGACCCATAAATATTTTAAAAAAGATTAACGGTAAAAAAATTAAATCTGTCGAAGTTTTAGTAAAATTAGAGGATTAAGTTTTAAATTAATTTAGCGTCATTTTAAACCAATTGACACTTATTTAGAATCATTATAAACTGCAACATGCAATCTAAATTTAAGGGGAACATTAATGAGTACTGAAAATTTTAAAAATAAATCATTCAAAGCTAACGAAATGAGCAAATGTCCGTTCACTGGAGCAGGGACACCCGCTAAGTTTTCTGCAGGAAGAGGTCAAACTGTTAGAGATTTTTGGCCGAACAGTTTAAATCTTAAAATTCTAAGTCAGCATTCAAATCTTTCTAACCCTATGGATAAAAAGTTTAGTTACGCTAAAGAATTTAAAAAACTTAATTATAAAGCTCTTAAAAAAGATTTAAAAAAATTAATGACAGACTCTCAGGAGTGGTGGCCAGCTGATTATGGCCATTACGGACCATTGTTTATTAGGCTTGCTTGGCACGCTGCGGGAACTTACAGAACTGGTGATGGTAGAGGTGGAGCAGGAACGGGTAATCAGAGATTTGCGCCGCTTAATTCGTGGCCAGACAACGTAAATTTAGATAAAGCTAGATTACTTTTATGGCCAATTAAAAAAAAGTATGGAAGAAAAATTTCATGGGCAGATTTATTTATACTTGTTGGGAATGTTGCTTTAGACTCAATGGGTTTTAAAACTTTTGGTTTTGGAGCAGGTAGAATAGATATATGGGAACCAGAAGATGATATTTATTGGGGCTCAGAAAAAGAAATGCTAGGTGTTGAAAGATATAGCGGGAAGAGAGATTTAGAACAGCCCTTAGGAGCATCTCATATGGGTTTAATTTATGTTAATCCACAAGGTCCTGACGCAAATCCAGATCCTAAACTTGCAGCACATGATATTAGAGAAACATTTGGAAGAATGGCTATGAATGATTATGAGACAGTCGCCTTAGTTGCTGGAGGACATACATTTGGAAAATCTCATGGTGCAGCATCTGAGTCATTTAAGGGTCCCGATCCTGAAGCTTCAAGACTTCAAGACCAGTCTACTGGATGGAATAGTGGATACAAATCTGGAAAAGGTGTTGATACAATAAGTAGTGGTATTGAGGGTGCTTGGACTCAAAACCCTATTAAATGGGATATGGGCTATTTAGATTGTCTATATGGACATGAGTGGGAGCTTACAAAAAGTCCTGCCGGAGCTCATCAATGGACGCCTAAAAAAAATGGTCAAGAAATTAAAATGGTTCCTGACGCACATAAGAAAGATGTGCTTCATCCACCAATGATGCAAACAACTGATATTTCAATGAAAGTTGATCCAAGTTATGGACCTATTACAAAACATTTTCATCAAAATCCAAAAGAGTTCCACGATGCATTTGCAAGAGCTTGGTTTAAATTAACCCACAGGGATATGGGTCCTAGAGTTTGTTATCTTGGAAGCGAAGTTCCAAAAGAGCAATTAATTTGGCAAGATCCAATAGATAAACCAAAGTATAAACTTAAATCAAAAGATATTAAAGATTTAAAAAGTATGATCTCTAAATCAAAAATATCGATTTCAGATTTGGTTTCTACTGCATGGGCATCAGCCTCTACATTTAGAGGATCAGACAAAAGAGGGGGTGCTAATGGTGCAAGGATAATGTTGGAGCCTCAAAAAAACTGGAAAGTTAATAATCCTAAGAAGCTATCAAATGTAATTAAAGCTTTAAGTAAAATCAAAAGTAAATTCGATAGTAAAAAGAAAAGTGTTTCAATGGCTGACTTAATTGTACTAGCAGGGGGTGTTGGAGTCGAAATGGGTGCAAAAAAAGCTGGTTATAAAATTAAAGTTCCATTTTCAGCAGGAAGAGGAGATGCAAGACAAGAGCAAACTGATATTAATTCATTTAACCTTCTAGAGCCACAAGCAGATGGCTTTAGAAATTATTCAAATGGAGGAGCCTCAAATGTTTCTGCAGAAGAAAAATTAGTTGATAAGGCTCAGTTGATGGGTTTAACAGCACCTGAAATGACAGCTCTTATAGGTGGAATGAGAGTTTTAAACACTAACTATAACAATTCAGAATATGGTGTTTTTACAAATAGACCCGGTAGTCTTACAAATGATTATTTTATAAACCTACTAGATATGAATACAACTTGGAAAGAGGAAGATGAGTCAGAGCAGACGTTTGTAGGGAAAGACAGAAAAACTCAAAAAATTAAGTGGAAAGCGACAAGGGTTGATTTGATTTTTGGTTCAAATTCTCAATTAAGAGCCCTAGCAGAGGTTTACGCATGTGAAGATTCAGGGGATAAATTTATCAATGATTTTATCGCTGCATGGGTAAAAGTAATGAATTCAGACAGATTTGACTTGAAATTAAATTAATAAAAACTAAATGAGTATTTTATGCCATCAGTAACTTTCGATGATTTTTATGAGGTTCCAGATCTAAATTTTGATATTTCAAGATTAAGAGAAGATTTAGATAAAATTTTAAAAGCTAAAAAATTTAATTCTCCTGGAGTAACACATTTTGGTGCAATATCATTGAATCAAATCCCAAATGATAAAAGTTCTATCGAAGGAAATAATATACGAGGAAAATATTGGACTATAGCAGATGAAACTGGAAAAGAAGTTTCTAGAGATGTTGATATAGACGAGTCTAAATACACAGAATTGATCCCTGAATTTGAGAATACTTATTTCAAAGAAGTTTACGAGACACTAAGTAAAAAATTTAAACTAGGCAGAGTAAGACTTTTGTTAAAAGAACCAAGGTCAACACTTAGCTGGCATAAAGACCCAGAGTGTAGACTGCACGTACCAATTATTACTAATAAAGGTTGCTCAATGGTAATTGAGAATGTTGCAAAACATCTCCCTGCTGATGGAAAAGTTTGGATAACAAACAACACAAAATATCACAATTTCTTTAATGGTGGGGAACAAGCAAGAATTCATCTAGTGGCTTGCGTTCTAGAGAGCCCTTTTAAGGAACAAAATGGAAATAACTAGCGGAATATTTAAAGCAGCAGGAAATATTTATCAAAATAACAAAGGCTCCATACTTAGGACAATAATCTATACAATCGGACACTTTGCAATAGCAATAACTGTTTTAATGTTAGTTGCCGACGTTTCTTTCATGATTGCATTGACTGATGCGATTGTTGAACCAATAGCTAACTCCGTTTGGTATTTTATTTTGGACAAATGGTGGGCCAGTAGGTCGAAAAATTAAAAAAAATTTTTAATCAAATTGTAATATTTTTTCATAGATAATTCTTGAGAATAATTATCATTATCAAAAAAAATGCGCTAATGATAATTATTCTCACAGATTTTTCTTGAAAGCATTTTTCATAATATTATTTTAATTTCATGCAAATTGAAAACTATAATTGTAAAAAATGCGGGCTTACAATTTCTTCGACTTGTTCTAAATGTGATAAGGTAGTTGATGTTGAAGTTCTAGATGATGGTTGTATTGTGCAGAAAACAAAATGCGGTGATTGTGCAAATACACCAGTAATCAAAGACGTTTGCGCGCAACAAAAATAACTGAATACTTAAAGTTATTTAATTTTACCCCAAATATTGGTGTTTTTAATCCATCCCTTAAATTTGGATGTTTTAATTTGACACCAATTTTCATTACATCTTTTAACAATTAATATTCTACCTTTTTTAATTTTTGCTAGGGGTTTTGAAAAATTAGATGGTTTTTGAAATAAAATTTTATCCTTAAGTGGTATAATTGAATTTATCTGTTTTAATTGCGAAACATGTATCCAGCCGCTATTATTTTTTACATCAATAATCCTTCGAAAATTTTCATTTTTATCAATTTGTTTTATTGGGAGATTTATTTTCTTATACACGTATTTTATAGGAGATTCTAAGCTGGGCCCATATCTGACATTAACCTTATCTTTTTTCAAAGACAGAAAAACTTCATTTGCAAGACAATTGGATAAATAAAAAAAAGTTAAAATAAGTGATAGTATTATTTTTTGAAACATTATCTAGATATCTTTAATTTTTTTAATTTAACTTTTCTAAAATTTAGATTTAGCAAATCAAGTATAAGGATGTATCCATTTAAATTTTTACCGATGTTTAAAATTTTTTTTAATATCTCATTAGCCTGAATTGTACCAATGATACCAGCAACTGTTCCTAAAACACCTCCATATTCACAGTTTAAAATATCATCTGAGATTTCTTTTTCTTGGAAAAAAGATCTTATGCATGGTGTGTTTTCATTTTTAAAATTAAAAGTAAAAATATGTCCATCAAATTTACTTATAGCTCCTACCACTAAAAATTTTTTTGCTTTTTTACAATAATCATTTACTAAGAATTTAGTTTTGAAGTTATCTGATCCATCTATAATATAGTCATACTTACTTGTAATATTTTTGATATTACCCTCATTAAGTTTAACTTTGTAACAATTAACTTTTGTGTTTGAATTAATTTTACGCAATTTTTTTTTTGCCACTATAACTTTTGATTTTTTAATATCTTTTACATCATAAAGGCTTTGTCGATGAATATTAGTTATATCTACATTGTCGAAATCAATTATACCCAGACTTCCTACACCTGCTCTGGTAAGAAATTCTGCAACAGAACAACCTAAACCACCCATTCCAATGATAAGAACTTTAGATTTAATTATTTTTTTTTGACCTAAAGCACCAATATTCTTTAATATTATTTGTCTTGAGAATCTCGCAACCTGCCTTTTATTTAAATTTTGACTCATTTACCTGTTGAGCCAAATCCACCCTCTCCTCTTAGAGTTTTGGGTAATTCATTTGTTTCTTCTAATTCCATCTTTGTAATAGGGGTTAAAACCATTTGTGCGATTCTATCCGTATTATTAACAATAAAATCATGTTTACTATGATTAAATATTATAATTTTTAATTCACCTCTGTAATCACTGTCAATAGTTCCAGGAGTATTTAAAACACTAATGTTATTTTTAGCCGCTAAGCCAGAACGTGGCCTTATTTGTATTTCATAATCTTCAGAGAAAGCGACAGATAATCCTGTTGGAATTAAAGCTGAGGTTTGTGGTTTAATTACTATTTTTTCCTTCACGAAGGCCATTAGGTCCATGCCCGAAGCTCCTTTGGTCTTATAAGACGGAATGGCAACTTTAGGATCAAGTTTTTTAATTAGTACTCTGACCATTAATTCATCTGAGTAACGATTCTATCAACAATCTCCTCTGAAATTTCAGATTTTTTTTTGTATGAAAGTGTCTCTTTTTTCTTTTTAAAATCATTATAATGAATTGTAACCTCGTTATAATCACTATCAAAGCCAATATTTTTTTTAGAAACATCATTTGCAACTATCCAATCACAGTTTTTATTTTTAAGTTTTTTTATGGCATTCGAGTCTAAATTTTTTGTTTCAGCTGCAAAACCAATAACTAGTTTTGGTCTCATTGAATTATGATTTGAAATATAATTCAAGATATCAACATTTCTTTCTAATTTGATATTTAGGCTTTCCTTTTTTTTTATTTTATCTTTACTTTTTACATTAATCTTAAAATCAGCAACTGCGGCTGTAAATATTGCAATATCTGATGGTAAATTTTTTTGAGTAGCTTTAAACATTTCATCTGCTGTTTCGACCTTTATAAGTTTTATTTCTTGATCTATATCTAAATTAGTAGGACCTGATATTAAAGTTGTATCAAATCCTCTCTTGTTTAGGGATTTTGCAATTTCATAGCCTTGCTTACCACTTGATTTATTCGAAATAAATCTTACTGGATCAATGTATTCATTTGTTGGACCTGCGGTAACCAATGCTTTAATCTTTTTATTTTCATTCCTAGTTTCAAGAAAATTTTGTATTTCATTAAATATTTCGATTGGTTCAGACATTTTGCCCTCACCATACTCCCCACATGCCATATCACCGGTAATAGGTCCAACAACTTTATAACCGTAACTTGTTAAATTTTTCAAATTATTTTTAGTAGATCGATGCTCCCACATTCTTACATTCATTGCAGGAGCTAAATAAACTTGCTTATTAGAGGCTAGAATAACGGTTGAAGCTAAATCTTCGGCGTTTCCAGAGGCAAGTTTTGAAATAGTATTTGCAGTTACAGGAGCAACAATAATTACATCAGCCCATCTTGATAAAGCAATATGATCCATTTCTAACTCATTTTCTACGCTGAATAGATCTTCGTAAACTTTACCTTGTGATAATGAAGCGACAGATAAGGGAGTTACAAATTTTTTAGCACTCTTTGTTAAAATTGTTCTTATTGTAGCTTTATTTTTCCTAAATAATCTAATTAATTCTAAACTTTTATATGCAGCAATTCCCCCACAAATTACAAATAAAATTTTTTTATCAGCTAAATTTTTCATTTTGTGAATTAAAATACTAGAAGGCCAAGAATTACAAGCAATAAAAAACCTATTATAGATTGATTTCTAAAAGCCACCATTTCAGATCTTTTATCACTTAATGCATTATAAGAATTTGAGTTTTGAGGAATTTGTCCACTAGCTAAAAAAGTAAGAGCCTGATTAGCTTTATCCATTATTTCTGGAAATTCTGGTAATCTTTTTATTACCTCAGATGTGCTGTTAATTGTTTCATTAATTGTAGTCATAGGGTTTTTTGTCTCTTTTAACCAGTTTTCAAGAATAGGTTTAGATGTAGTCCAAATGTTTGTTTCAGGATTTAATTTTCTTGCTACTCCCTCGACTACTACCATTGTTTTTTGTAACATTAATAATTGCGGTTGTGTTTGCATATTAAATTTTTCTGTGACATCAAAAAGTTGTTTTAATAATTTTCCACCAGATATATCTTTAACTGCTTGACCAAAAATAGGCTCACCAATAGATCTTAAAGCTTGAGCAAGATCATTTATGGGGACATCTTTAGGCACTAAACCTGCAATTAAATGTACCTCAGCGACTTTTTTGTAGTCTCTTTGAATAAAACCAAAGAGTATTTCAGCTAAAAATCTTTTACTCATTTTATCGAGTCTACCCATAATTCCAAAATCAATAGGAACAATATGGCCATCATTGTCTATCAAAATATTTCCTTGATGCATATCAGCATGAAAAAAACCATCTCTAACAGCATGTCTTAGAAAATTTTGAATAATATCTTCTGCTAATTTCTTTGTATTTACATCCCTTTTTTTTAACTCTTCAGTTTCTCTAATTGAAATACCCTCTACCCAGTCTAGTGTCATTACATTTTCACTAGTATAATTCCAGTAAATTTTTGGAACATTAAAACCAATATCATTTTTTGTGTTTTCAGCATATTCATTTGCTGCAGCAGCTTCAAATCTTAAATCCATTTCAAGATTAGTAATTTCTTTGAGTAAAAAAACTACTTCTACAAGTTTCAATCTTTTTGTTTTTTTTATTAAAGACTCAACCAAGAATGCAAATAACATAATAGCATCAATTTCTTCATTGAAAATCTTTTTAATATCAGGCCGTAAAATTTTTATTGCAACATCTTTTATTGTTCCATTATCGTCTATTTTGGCTTTATGGACTTGAGCTATAGATGCAGCCGCAACAGGCTCACTTAAATCAATAATTGAGTTATAAGTATTAATTCCTAAATCATCATTAATAATTTTTTTTGCCTGATCTTGGGAAAAAGGGGGTAATCTATCTTGAAGATTTTCAAGTTCCCTCGATAAACTTTCGCCAATAATGTCTGGTCTTGTTGCTAAGAATTGACCTAATTTTATAAAAGTTGTACCCATTGACTCTAAAGATTTAGATAACCTTTCGCCTTCATTATTGTTTACCTGTGTATTATTTTTGGATGAAAAAGAAAAAGATAAAATTTTAAATAAAATTTTAATAGACAAAGGTGGCTCTTGAAATTTTGAGGTTATATCCAAAATATCAGATTTTGCTACTTTTCTCCCAAGCTTAAATAATGTTATTAATTTTTTAATCATTATATCTTCCAACCACTATGAATCGAAACTATACCGCCAGATAGATTTGTATAATTACATTTGTCAAATTTACTTTCATACATTAAGTCTATGAGCTCATATTGATTAACAAAATTTTCAATACTTCTAATTAAATATTGGTAAGGCTCTTTTTTACCAACAACTATTTTCCCAATTTTAGGAATTAGTTTAGAATATTTTTCATAAAGACTATTTAAATTAGAGTTTTGAATTTTTGAAAATTCAAGACATAAAAATCGGCCTCCGGGCTTTAAAACTCTGTAGGCTTCTCTTAAAGATTTCTTGATATTTCTTGTATTTCTAAGTCCAAAGCTAATTGTATAGAAATCGTAAGAGTTATTTGAAACGGGTAAATTCTCGGCAGAAGATATATACCATTTAAGATTCTTAAATTTAGATAATTTTTTTTGTGCTATATTTATCATTCCTTTATTTGGATCAATACAAGTTATATCAGCATTTTTGCCAAGACTTTTCAGATAAATTTTGGCTATGTCCCCAGTTCCACAGGCAACGTCTATTAAATTTTGGTTGATAGAGGGGTTCATCATATGTAATAAGTTTTTTTTCCATATTCTATGAATACCCAATGACATTAGGTCATTCATAAGATCATATTGATCGTAAACTTGGTTAAAGACATTTTGAACCAATCCTTTTTTATTTTGAAGATCTTGTTGCATAAAATTTAAATATACAAATAATATAGTATGAAATGCCAGAATTACCAGAAGTAGAAATTGTAAGACAATCACTAAATAAAAAAATATTACTAAAAACTATAAAAAAAGTAATAGTAAGGAATAGAAATTTAAGGATTAAGGTACCTCAAAATTTTAAAAAATTTTTAGAAAACCAAATAATTTTAGATGTTGATAGATTTTCAAAATATTTAATTTTTTTTTTATCAGGAGGAAATAAATTATTAATTCATCTTGGTATGAGCGGTACAATCCATCTTTTAAAACTTAATAAAAAAAATTTTTTAACTAATACAAGTTTTTATAATTCTCCGAAATTACCTGATAAACATAATCATATTGAAATTTTTTTTGATAAATTTAAATTGGTATATAATGATCCTAGAAGATTTGGCTTTTTTGAAATTGTGAAAGAAAAATACTCTCTAGAAAAAAGATTTGAAAAATTAGGTCCTGAACCTTTTGATCCTAAGTTTGATATAAACTATATCTATAGTAATCTAAAAAATAAAAATAAAAATATTAAAAACCTTCTTTTAGATCAAAATTTTGTATCAGGTATTGGAAATATATATGCTAGTGAAATTCTTTATCTCAGCAAAATAAGCCCTATCAAAGAGGGAAAATTTATTAATAAAGTTGAGTGTAAAAAAATTCTTAAAAACACAAAGTTAGTTCTTCTAAATGCTATAAAAAGAGGAGGTTCTTCAATTAGAGACTTTAAAGACACCTCAGGAAATAAAGGATCATTTCAAAAAAAATTCAAAGTTTATCAAAAGGAGGGTTTTAAATGTAAAAGAGGAGATTGTAATGGTATTATTCAAAAAAAAAATATTTCAAACAGATCAACATTCTTTTGTAGTTTATGCCAAAAATAAATGAATTATTTTATTGACCGATACTATTTCACAAGTTATACCCCCTTCGAAAATGGCTAATACAAAATCTGCAATTAAAAGAATAAGAAGAATATCAAAACAAACTTCAGTAAATAAAATTAGAAAAAGTAGATATAAAAACGCAATTAAAAAGATGAATCTCTTAATAGAGCAAAAAAATAAGTTAGAGGCTTTAAAATTCTTACCCAAGTTGAATTCTGAATTGATGAAGATTGCTAAGACTGGGATAATTAAAAAACAAAATGCTTCAAGGAATATCTCAAGAATTACGAAAAGAATATCGTCTATATAATCTATATTATAAGTTGTCTTAAGCATACAACCTCAGGATCTACAAAATCTATAACTAGAATTGTTTACTACACAACATTTAGATTTAGTAAATAACGCGAACTATTTGAATTCAATTACAAATTTTATTAACAAATTTTTTAAATAAAAAATTTAAAAAAATTTTTAATAAAAAAAAAATCTCACACAATTCTAGATTTTAATTTTTTTTTTTAAACTTTTGATATTGTACAATCATAGATTTTATTTTTTTTGGAATTTACAAAGTATTTTGTTGCAATAATTTTTATTATAGCTCTTATTAATGTCTCTTCATGAATATGGAAAATATTTACAAAAACCAAGATTTAAATAAATCAAAACCAAACAGATTAGATTGGGAACTAGTTCAAAATGAAATGAAAAAAAAATTAGGGTCCGAGGTTTATGAAAGCTGGTTAAAAAAGATTGACTTTATTGAAGAATTTAGCAGCTATATATTGATATCAGTTCCGACTAGATTTATAAGAGATTGGATAACTTCAAGATATTTAGATCAGATTTTACAAATTGTAAAAAGATTCAAAAAAGACTTAGCTAGGATTGAATTTAGAATCATAGAAAAAAATAAAAATTTTGAAAAAGAAGATGTCAATAATATCCCGCTGATAAAAAATGAAAATATCTCTTTTTTAAAGGACTCTCTTCTGCAATATAATCGTGTCGATCACAATAAAAGATTTGAAAATTTTATAACTGGTAGAAGTAATAAACTTGCTTATGAAGCTTCATTAAAAGTTACTGAAAATATTTCACAGTATAATCCATTGTATATCTATAGTGGTGTTGGGATGGGCAAAACACATCTTTTGAATGCCATAGGTTTTGAATTAAAAAAGAAAAAGAAGGTTATGTTTATTCCTGCTGAAAGATTTATGTATCAATTTATTAAATCCATAAAGGCAAATGATATGGTTAAATTTAAGGAATATTTTCGAAATACAGATATATTAATTATAGATGATATTCAATTTATGAACGGAAAAGAGGCTATGCAAGAAGAATTTTTTCATACTTTTAATGCTTTATTAGAAAAGGGTAGTCAAATAATAGTATCTGCAGATCGACCTCCTAATAAACTATCTAGAATTCAAGAGAGGATAAAATCCAGATTTTCTGGTGGACTAGTTGTGGATATTCAAAAACCTGATCTTAATTTAAGAAAAAATATAATTGAGAGAAAAATTGAGGAGTTGAATAAACTTTATCCAGATAATTTAGATATCCCAAGGGAAATTAGAGATTTTATCAGTCTTGAAATTTCTAACAGTATTCGGGAATTAGTTGGGGCTATTAACCGTTTAATTTCTTTTTCAAGAATTTACAACAAATTACCCAATTTATCAGAAGCAAAAGTTATCTTAAAAGATCTGCTAAATATACATGAAAATAAAGTTACAATTGACTTGATACAAACTTTGGTTTGCAAATTTTTTAAAATCAGTAAAAATGAGATGTTGTCTTCAAGAAGATCAAGATATTTAGTGAGACCAAGACAAACGGCAATATATCTCACAAAAATATTAACACCAAAATCTTTACCAGAGATAGGTCGAGAATTTTCAAATAGAGATCACACCACTATAATTCATTCTGTAAAAACTATTGAAAAACTAAAAGAGCAAAATAAAGAAATGGCTGAAAATATAGATAAGTTAAAAAATCAAATATTATACAATAATAAAGAAAATGAAATTTAGTGTAAACCAACAGGATTTACAACAAGCATTGAATTATTGCCAAGGAGTTATTGAGAAAAGAAGTACATTACCGATTTTATCCAATATTCTATTAAACGCACATAATTCAAAATTAATTTTGACCGCGACTGACCTGGATTTAATTTTTATTCATCATATTAATAATATCGAGGTACTTGAAGAAGGTAAAACTACCACCACATCATCAATTATGTATGACATAGTAAGAAAAATTTCATCTGGAAAAAAAATAAATTTAACCCTAAATGATAAAAATAAGCTTCACTTAAAATCGGATAATTCTGTTTTTAACCTTAATTGTATGAGTCACTCTGAATATCCAGTGACTGATGAAAATTTTAATCAAAATGAATTTACAATAAAGTCGAAAAAACTCCTTAAGTTATTAAATAAATGTAAGTTTTCAGTTTCAAACGATGAAACAAGGCATTATTTAAGCGGAATATATCTTCATCAAACTGAGGTTGATGAAAAAAAATATTTAACAGCAGTTGCAACAGACAGTCACAGAATGTCTATTTCCAAAATAAGATTAGAAAAACAAATTGATTTTGAACCTATTATTTTACCCAAAAAAACTATTTTTCAGTTATGTGCTATTTTAGATAATTATGATGGTGAGGTAAAAATTTCAAATATGAAATCAAAAATTAAATTTGAATTAAGCAACAGTATTCTTATCTCAAAGCTTATCGATGGTAAATTTCCAAATTATATACAAGTAATACCTAAAAATAATCAAAAAAAATTAGAAATTGATTTAAAATTATTTTTAAATTCTGTTGATAGAGTTGCATCTGTGTCTCTTGATAAAAAAGATGGCGTAAAATTTAATCTATCAAAAGATACTCTCAATTTGTCAGTTAACAATACTAATAGCGGTGATGGTAACGAGACATTGGTGACAAAATTTGATCATGATTTAGAAATTAGTTTTAACTCAAGGTATTTGATAGATGTGGCATCGCAGTTAGAGGGTGAAAGAATTGAGTTACATTTTAATGATACTGGTTCACCTGTTTTAATTAAAGACCCTAGTGATTTTGATAGTATTTTTATTGTAATGCCAATGAAAGGCTAACAAATTAAATCCAGTTCGTCATAAATTTTTTTTTGAAGTACTTGTAAAAATTCTTCTTTTTGTAAACCAGGTCCGATTGGCTTAAGTATTGAAATAGTAATTGCTTTATTAGTTTTTTTATTACCCTTTTTAGGCCATACATAACCTGAATTAATTGCAACTGGTTGACATAGAATATTTAATTTTTCATAAATTCGTGATGCTCCTTTTTTAAAGGGTGGCCGATCTTCTGGCAATACTCTTGTGGCCTGTGGAAAAATAACTATTGGCCTATTAGAATTTTGAATTGTTTCTGAAATACCCTCAAAAAAATTAAGATTATCTCTCGTTATCTTATCTCGTTTTATTGAAATAGAGCCTATCTTTTTTAAATACCATCCAAAAACAGGAATTCTTATAAGTTCATTTTTTAAAATAAACACCGGTGAATTAAAAATAGTTTGGAGAAAAAAAGTTTCAAACATTGATTGATGTGAACAAGCAATAAAAAATTTTTCATCATTTATCACATTATCTTTTCCTTTAACAACTATCTTTGTTGATAGAACAATTTTCAGGCAATATTGAGACCAATAACCCATAAGTTTTCCACCAAACAAAGTAATTTTTTGTGGCAACAAAAGTGAGGGCAAAAAAATTATTGATATGAAAATAATTCCCGAAAAAAATAAAAACGAAAATAAAAAGTTTCTTATCATATTCAGATAACTTTATATTATTTCAACAAGTTTTTGTCTTTTTGAGATCACACTAGCTTTTGATTTTTTAATTAATATTTCCGCTGGTTTGGGTCTTAAATTATAATTTGAACTCAAGGATGCCCCATAGGCTCCAACATCACAAATTATGATTAAATCACTCTCTTTTAATTTTTGAAATTTTTTATATGAACCAAATTTATCTGTGCTCTCACAAATTGGACCAACAAACTCATAAACTTTATTTGCATAGCTATTATCTTTTTTAACTGGTTTAATCTGATGTTTTGCATTATATAAAGCTGGCCGCATAAGATCATTCATGGCCGCATCTAATATTATAAAATTTTTTTTGTATCCTTCTTTATTGTAAATTACTTTTGATATTAAAACGCCTGTATTACCAATTATAGATCTACCTGGCTCTAGTATAATTTTAGATTTATTTTTTTTTAAAAATCTATTTATACTATCGGAATATTTATCTAGGTTTAAAGTTTTCTTCTCATTATTGTAACTAATTCCCATTCCACCACCTAAATCAATATATTTAAAATTAAACTTGGTTTTTTTTATAATTTTATCAAGTATCCTCAGTATTTTTTCGTATGGTTTTAAGTCTAAGATTTGGCTTCCTATATGGACACTTAAGCATTTCAAATCTAAATTTTTTGATTTTTTTACATATTTGACAAGTGTCAGGAACACTTTATCAGAAACCCCAAATTTATTCTCTTTTTTTCCTGTTGATATTTGGCTCAAAGTTTTTGCGTCAGTATTTGGATTTAATCTAATTCCTACATTAACTTTAGTTTTGTACCTCTTAGCAATTTTTTCTATTTGTAAAATTTCATTTTTAGACTCTGCATTTATAAGTAAAATTTTTTTTTTAATTGCGTATTCAATTTCAACTTTAGTTTTACCAACTCCTGAAAAAACAATATTTTTTGGCTTTATACCTGCCTTAAGGGCTTTCATTAATTCACCAATTGAAACTACATCAGCACCCAAACCTTGTTTGCCAATTTCGCTTAACAGATTTGTATTAGGATTAGATTTTACAGAGAAGCATATAATCGGGTCAATTTTTTTAAAATTATTTTTCAAATTCCTTATGTTATTCCTAAGTCTATTTAATGAGTAACAATAAAGTGGAGTTCCAAATTTCTTGGCTAAATAAGATGCTTTAATACCCTCAACAAAAAAATTTTTATTTACATATTTCATGAATATTTTGTAACATAATAAGGTATTTTGGAAGTCGGTTCTTTATAGATAGGATCTCCCCGTTTTCCACAAGACATTACTAGTGAGCAAATTATTAGTAAAAGGTAAAATTTCTTCATATTAATTGTTTCTTATATTTTATTATCATTTTTTTAATATTATCAAAAGCAGTTCCTCCATAAGATTTCTTTGAATTTACAGAATTTTTTAAATCGAATACTTTTAAAACATCTTCTGTCAAATTTGGTTCAATTTTTTTTAAATCATATAATGTTAACTCATCTAATTTTTTTTTTCTTTTCTCGGCCATATTAATAATTGCAGCTGTTTTTTGATAAGCTTCTCTAAAAGATTTTGAATGATTTTTAACAATATAGTCAGCTAAATCAGTCGCAGTAATATAACCAATACTAGCCAACTCTAACATTTTTTTTTTATTTGGACTAAAATTATTTAAAATTTCGTCTAAAATTTTTAAACAATTTTCTAAAGTATCATTAGTTTTAAAGATTATCTCTTTATCCTCTTGAAGATCTTTATAATAAGATAGAGGCAAACCTTTAAGCACAGTTAACATTGAAAATAAATTGCCGAACATCACCCCTGTCTTGCCTCTCAAAAATTCTAACATATCTGGATTTTTTTTTTGAGGCATTATGGAAGATCCTGTTACAACTTTGTCTGATAAATTTATTAAGTTAAAACCATCGGAGTTCCAAATTATTAATTCCTCAGCTATTCTCGATATATGCATTGCACATACAGAGCAACTATATAAAAAGTCTAAAACAAAATCTCTATCCGAAACCGTATCTATTGAATTGTTAGTAGGGTTTTTAAATCCTAATTTTTTTGTTGTAAGTTTTCTATCTATATTAAAGGAAGTTCCCGTTAATGCGCATACACCCAGAGGGTTTTCATTAAGACTTTCCAAATTATTTAAAAATCTTTTTCTATCCCTAGTAAACATTTCAACATAAGACATCAAATAATGACCCAAAGACAAAGCTTGAGCGTTTTTTAGGTGAGTGAAACCTGGCATTATAGTTTTAATATTTTTTTCTGCAATCTTAAGATTGGTTTTAATTAATTTTTTTAAATTTAAGTCTATATTTTGAGTTGCTGATTTCATCCACATCTTTAAATCTGTAATAACTTGATCATTTCTTGATCTGGCCGTATGAATGTAGCCTGCATCGTCACCTATCAATTGTGTAAGTCTTTTTTCTATGTTCATGTGAATATCTTCAAATTCTTGATTAAATTCGAATTTATTATTTAATATTTCTTTTTCAATTTTATTAAGTCCGTAAATAATTTTGTTTTTAATTTTAAAAGAAATAATTTTTTGTTTAAAAAGCATTTCTACGTGGGCGATAGATCCGAATATATCTTCTTTAAAAAGTTTCTTATCGATTTTAATTGAGCCTCCATATCTTTTATAGAGAGCAGATGTCTTTGTTTTTATTCGGCTATTCCAAATTGCCTTATTGTTTTTATTTTTTACCATGCTAATTATTTATACCTTTTTAATATGAGATTTTTAGTAATATTTATATTTTTAATTTCAAATACGTTTGCAAATGAAACTCCGAATATTAAAAACCTTATAATTAATAAAGAATTAAAAGAATATACAAATTTAACCATCTTAGATGATCAAAATAATCAGCTAAATTTAAGTGATTATAAAGGAAACATTTTATTGCTAAATTTTTGGGCAACTTGGTGTGCTCCATGCAAAGAAGAAATGCCTTCGTTAGATTTATTGAAATTAAACAAAGATTTAAACAATCTTAAAATATTTCCTGTAAATGTCGGACAAGAAAATGTTAAAAAAGCTAAAAAATTTTTTGATGATATGAACATTAAAAATTTGAATTTATATTTCGATGAAAACATAAATTTAACAAAAAAGTTTGCTTTGAGAGGAATTCCAACTTCAATTTTTCTAAATAAAAATGGAAAAGAATTTGCTAGAGTTATTGGTTCATTAGATTTTAATGAAGAAAATTTTATTGAGTGGCTAAAACTTTATAATTAGTTTTTAAAAAAATACGCAAAGCCTACTAATACGATAATAGCTATAAATTGTAATATTACTCTCAACTGCATTAATTTATTTGAGTATTTTTTACTAGTCTCTCCTCCTTTAAATAAGGTTCCAATTCCAAGTATAAGCACTATTCCTACTACGATTAACAGCGCTATGGATAAGACTTTTAAAATTATTCCAGTAATCATTACTATATTGTATGGTGTTTTCAAAATAAAAAAACATTAATTATAAACTATGACATTTTGTCTTGATTCAATAATATTGAAACCTGAGAAGGGTTTAGAAATTAAGAATGCAATAATTTTACTTCATGGATATGGGGGTGATGGTCAAGATATTAGTATGCTATCTTTAGGCTGGAGACGTCATTTGCCTAACACAATTTTTATTTGTCCGAACGGTCATGAAAAATGTGCAATAAATCCTACAGGTTATCAGTGGTTTGATTTATCAAAGGATGATCCAGAATATATTCTAAATGAATCAAAAAAGGCAGAAACTAAACTAAACAAATTTATAAACGAAATAAAAAATGAATTTAAATTACAGAATAATAAAATTTGTTTATCTGGTTTTAGTCAAGGGTGTATGATGTCATTAAACTTAGGTTTGATCTCTGATCAAAGATATAGCTGTATTGTAGGTTTTTCAGGAAAAATAATTAATCAAGAATATTTGATTAAAAAAAAAAATGTTGAGGCAGATATTTTAATGATTCATGGTGACGCAGATGAAATAGTTTCACCTAATTTCTTGCTTGAGGCTAAGGATTTTTTTATTAGAAATAGTGTTAATGTTGAAACACAACTCATAAAAAACTGTGGACATCATATCCCAGTTGAGGCTTCAAGCATAGGATTAAATTATATTTTAGAAAAATTTGATAATCCCTAATTATTGAAATAATTTTTTAATTAAGCTACTATTATTTGATGAATAATTTTGTTGAAAAAAATGTTTCTTTAGAAAAATGTCCTGCATTAGTTCTAAATGCAGATTATAGACCGCTAAGCTACTATCCTTTATCTTTGTGGTCTTGGCAAGATACTGTCAAGTCGGTATTTTTAGACAGAGTTATAATAGTAAGTAGTTATGATAGAATAATTAGGAGTCCATCTTTTAATATGCAGCTACCGAGCGTTATTGCATTAAAAAATTATATTGTTCCTCAAACTAAACCAAGTTTTACAAGATTTAATGTTTTTTTAAGAGATAAATTTTCTTGTCAATATTGTGGTAGCGGTGAAGAGCTAACCTTTGATCATTTGTTACCAAGATCTAAAGGGGGGGAAACTAATTGGGATAATGTTGTAACAGCTTGTTCTGAATGTAATGTTAAAAAGGGTGGTAAACTTTTAAAAACATCAGGAATGAAGTTAAGTCAGTACCCTTATCAACCCTCAACAGAAGATCTACATCGTAATGGAAAAAATTTTCCTCCAAATTATCTACACAAAAGTTGGATGGATTATTTGTATTGGGATGTTGAGCTTGAGGCTTAATCTCTAAACTTTTTCTGAAATTCGAATAGCTATTTTTGAACCTGTCTTAATTATTTTATCCATTATTGAGTAAAAACCTTTTTTTGATGCACCCTCCTCATAGGCTATGTCTTTATGATCTAACTCATCTTGTCTAAATTTAGTTATTTTTTTTTTCAACTCTTTTTCTTCTGGACCTAACTGATTAATTTGATCTAAATAATGTTTGTCTATTACTTCTTCAACTGATGCAGTACACAACATCGCTGCTTTTTTTCCTAATAACGTTGATCCAAATCCCAAACCTATACCCATTAAGTCCCATAAAGGTAAAAATTTTGTAGGTTTAATATTTCTTTTTTTTATTTCATTTTCAAAAAATTGACAATGTTCTATCTCATGTTCTTTCATGTCTTCAATTGTCTTTTTTAGACTCTCATTCTTAACAACTGTGTTTAGAGCCAACAGCTGGCCTTCATAAATTTTGACAGCACCTCTTTCACCCGCATGATCAACTCTTATAAATTCCTCAACTTTATTACTTGTTTTTTTCATATTTAATAAAAATTTTTATGAGGGTTATAATAAATAATAAACTTAATACAACATTAAAACTTGTTAGAGAAAATCCAAAAAATCTAAATGTCACATCTTTACAGCTTATAGTTTTTTTACTTAACGCTTTAAGTACATCTTCTTTAGTTATATTTTCTGTAAAATTACTCACTTTACATACGGTTGATTCTTCAAAAAAACCTTGCTCAATCCCATAATGGTAAATAGAAATTGTAAACGAAAAAGCAAAGTTAAGAATTAACAACAAAATTAAAAATTTTTGATTTTTCTTTATGATAAAAATTATTGCAATTAAGATTATACTTATCCCATAAGGTATTCTCTCAATAATGCATAAATTACATGGTTGATGACCTAAAATATGTTCTACGAAAAACGCAAAAATTAATGCAGTAAAGCTAATAATTAAAATAATTTTTAGATAGAATTCATTTTTCAAATTAAACATAAAATTTTATAATTAGATAAATCAATAAGCCAATTATAACAATTAATAATCCAATTATTGTAAACCATTTTGACCCGTGCTTTTCCATAAATTCAGTAAATAACTTCCCAAACTTATAAGAGAGGTATGAGACTATAAAAAATCTTAACCCTCTTGAAACCAAACTAATAAAGATGAATATAAAAAAATTAAAACTTATTAGGCCACTTGCAATAGTAAAAACTTTGTAGGGAAGTGGTGTAAATCC
The DNA here is from genome assembly GCA_902586495.1 of uncultured Pelagibacteraceae bacterium. GTDB lineage: Bacteria > Pseudomonadota > Alphaproteobacteria > Pelagibacterales > Pelagibacteraceae > Pelagibacter. Next base: position 23,214 of record CACIHQ010000005.1, on the reverse strand, counting down.
TGCTAAAAAAAGTATACCTAGCCAGGCATATAAACCATCGCTATTAACTAAATTTTTTTTGAAATTAGATAATTTATTTTCATATCCATAAAAACTCATAATTTGTGACCCAAAATCAAAAAAGAAAGCTCCAATTAAATAACCTAACATACCACCCAAAACAGAAAAAATCGTAGCTATAAGAAAGATTTGAATAAAATCATTCTTTTTGGAGATCACCATTGGTATAATCATGACGTCAGGCGGAATAGGAAAAAAAGAACTTTCAACAAAAGATACAATTGCTAAGTAGTATTTTGAACTTTTGTGTGCTGCTAAATCTAAACACTTTTTATAAAGATTATTAAACATTTTTTGGTTTTAATATAATTTTAGTTCTTATACTATTTAATAAATTATTAAACAATTACGGGCGAATGGCGGAACTGGTAGACGCGCACGACTCAAAATCGTGTTTCGCAAGAAGTGAGAGTTCGATTCTCTCTTCGCCCACCATTTTTTATGGAATTAAAAAATATCAATAGTCTTGTAGAACTTTTTTTTAGAAAATCTGAAAAAAATATACCAAAAAAATTTATTATGAGTGAGTCTGCGTTTTTGACAAATTTAAAACCAAAAGAACATGAGTTAACAGGATTAAGACAACCTACTAATTATTCATGGAGAGTAGTTGATGGACAAATTAGGATATTAACTACTTATATAAAAAAAATAATATCCATAGGAGACAGATGTTTATTACTTTCAGAAAATCGACCAGAGTGGCTAATTTCCGATTTATCAATTATGAATGCTGGTGGAGTGACTGTACCTTTATTTACAACTTATTCTGATAATGATTATGAATATATAATTAAAGATTGTATGCCAAAAGTTTGTATTGTTTCTACTCAAGAACAATTTGATAAAATTAAAAAATATTTAACAAAAGACATTAAAGTTATTTCTATGGATGGCTTTGATGAAGAATTGGATTCTTTTCAAAAAATTTTTACTGATTGGCAAACCATAATGATTGATCAGAACTTTAAAATTCAACATCCTATAAACACCAATCTCAAAAGAAATGATCTCGCGTGTATTATTTATACTTCTGGAACAACTGGAAACCCAAAAGGAGTAATGTTGAGTCATGGAGGAATTTTATCCAATTGCGAGGGAGCATTAGATATTTTAGTACCTTTATTTAAAAATGAAAAACCAGTCTTTCTAACGTGGTTACCATTATCTCATTCATATGAACATGCAGTTCAATTTGTTCAAATTTCACTTGGAGCAAAAGTTTATTATGCTGAAAGCCTGGAAAAATTATTATCCAATATGTCAATTGCAAAACCAACAATAATGACAGCAGTCCCTAGATTTTATCAAAATTTATACAGTAAAATTTCTTTGAATTTCGCAAAACAAAAGGGTCTTAAGAAGATGCTGATTTCATTTACTATCTCACTTGGAATTAAAAAACTAAATAAAGGTAAATTTAGTTTGAAAGAAAATTTCATTAATATTTTCTGTGAAAAATTGGTAAGAAGAAAAATTAAAAATCAATTTGGTGGTAAACTAAAGGCTTTTGTTTCCGGAGGGGGTGCTTTAGATCAAAAAATTGGTGAATTTTTGAATTCTATAGGATTACCAACTTTGCAAGGATATGGATTAACTGAAGCCTCTCCTGTTGTTAGTTGTAATATTCCTGGAAAAATTAAGATCGAAACAGTGGGCCCCCCTTTCAAAACTAATCAAGTAAAAATTGCTAAAGATGGTGAGATCCTAGTTAAAGGTGAAAATATTATGCTAGGTTACTGGAATAAAAAAAAAGAAACAGATGAAGTAATTAAAGATGGCTGGTTACATACTGGGGACATAGGTGAAATTACAAAAGAAGGAAATTTAAAAATAACAGATAGAAAAAAAGAAATAATTGTCAATCTTGGTGGGGATAACATTTCACCTTCTAAAATTGAAAATTTATTATGTTTAAATGAAAAAATTAAACAAAGTTTTGTATACGGAGATAAAAAAACATATCTAGTTGCATTGATTGTGAGTGAAAGTAGTGAAAATAAGAAAGAAATTGAAATTTATTTAGAGGATTTAAATAAAACTTTGTCTTTAATAGAAAAAGTAAAAAAATATAAATTAATAAAAGAAGAATTTACAATTGAAAATGGAATGTTAACACCAACTTTAAAATTAAAAAGAAAAAAAATTTTAGAAAAATACAAAGAAGATTTAGAAAAACTTTATTAATTAAAGTAAAATATTTGATTATTAATCGCATAAACATTAACTTTTTTTACATTAAAATTTGAAAAATTTTTTTTATTAAATTCTTTTTCTTTAAAAATTTTAACTTCAATTAAAGAATTGACATAACGTGTATAAAAAAATAAAAATAAGTAATTACGAATCAATTTTGATTCGTTTAACTAAAAAGGGAGCTAAAGATGGCTAAAAGAAGAAAAAAAGCAAAGAAGGCTAAGAAAAAAGCTAAGAAAAAAGCTAAAAAAAGAAGAAGAAGATAATAACTTAGTATTCTTTATTAAAAACGCTTCTCATAACGTTATGTGTGAGAGGCGTTTTTTTTAATCTTCAATATTTTCATCACTATCATTTTCTGAAATTGGTTCTTCATCTTGAATTTCAGGTGTTGAACTTTTAACTGCTGTAGTTTCTGGTTTAGCTTGACCATCCAAATTTCTTTTTAGTGCTTTATCTAATTTTTTTTGTGTATCTTCCAAAGAAACATTTAATATTATCTTAAATTCAGTTAAAATTCTCTCATAAGCTTTTTCAAAAAGTTGTCTTTCACTATAAGATTGGTCGACCATTAAATCATCTCCTTTATTTAAATCTCTTACTACCTCTGCTAATTCGTAAATTTTACCTGAGGAAATTTTAGCCTCATATTCTTGTGCTCTCCTACTCCACATCGATCTTTTGATTTTTGGTTTGCTTTTTAGAATTGAAATACATTTGTTAACTTGGTTGATTGTAGCTAATGGACGAAGGTGAGATTGTTTATTGACTGGAACCATACCATTAGCTTTATCTTTCTCAAATTTAATGACATATGTTTCAACATCGATTCCACCAATACTAATTTTTTTAAATTCAGATATTTGTCCAACACCATGTTTAGGATAAACAACATGATCTTTTATTTTATACTCTCTTTTTTCAGTTGCCTGTTTATTAACCTTTTTAATCTCAGGTTTAATTTCAGTCCCCTTGGAAATTCTTAAGTTGTCTTGTTTTAATTCTATATTTTTTTGACTATTTTTACTTTGTTTTTTTTGAATAATTTTTTTAGATTTTTGTGTTACTAATTTTTTAATTTTTTTGACTGGTTTTTTTATACTTTTGGTAACTTTTGTTTTAGTCACCTTTCTTGTTTTTTTTGATTTATTTTTAAATGTTCTCTTTAAAATATTTTTCAAACTTATCTTGCTCATCTCTATATTTTTCGTGATCCGAAGGTGGATCTTTTTTTTCGCTTATATTCGGCCAGATTTCAGAATATTTTTTGTTGATCTCTAACCACTTGTCGCTACCTGGCTCTGTGTCTGCTTGAATTGCATCCACCGGACATTCAGGTTCACAAACGCCACAATCTATACACTCATCGGGTTTAATTACAAGCATATTTTTACCTTCATAAAAGCAATCAACCGGGCAAACATCAACACAATCAGTCAGCTTACATTTAATACATTTATCATTAACCAAATATGTCATTATAAATTCTCACTTTTTATTTTTTCTTTAATGTCTCCCATTACTTTATTGTCAACATACAATAATCCTCCGAGCCTTCTCATTAAACTTGTTTCGTAGATATCCGCTTCTTTATTAGAGTAAATAATTCTCCACAATGCCTCAATAATTTGAATTTTATTTTGATCATTCATATTTTTGACTTTTTTTGTAAAATTAAGAATTTGATTAGAATTATCCTCAATTTTTATCGCTTCGTTAAATAATTTATCTAAATGGTCTTTTTTTACTCCAATTTTTAGCATTGTTTGTTTAATAATTTTTTCTTCTTTTTCAGAGAAGTGTTCATCAATTTTTGCTGCATGAATTAAAAGAGCACATATTTCAATTAAATTACTATCAATGTCTACTTTTTCTTTTTTTTTAAAAAACATCTATCAGTTTAAATTAAGATTTTTAAGAACCATAAAGGGGCTTTCTTTATTAGGTTTTTTTAAAAAAACTTTTTTGCTCTTTCTAGGTGGATTATATTTGAAAAAAAGTTCGCTATCTTTTTCATAAATTTTATAATTCATCATACTAATTAACTTTTTAAAATTTTCTTTACTACAGCCTAGTAGATTAATCATCTCTGGGACCATTTTGATCATCTTCTTTTTCTCTTTATTATCAGAATTCAATATTTGTATAAACAATCTCTCAAGAATATCGATTCTAACAAAAAAGGTATCAAATTTTTCAAATCCACATAACAGCATGAAATTTTTATTTTTAAAATCCTTATCATTTAAAAAGTTCAAACCAAATGTCGGAGGTCTTAAATTGAAATATTTCTGATGATAATTTTTCCATAATAGTGTCCTTAAGGAAACAGCATCAGGTTTTATTAATTTATACAAAAATACGTGATATCTTCCAAATTTCACTCCTATGTTGCGTAAAGTTTTTCTTTCATTTTGATCTAACTTTTCTAAATATTCAGAAACTTGTTCTCTTTTAATTACACCGTTATTTTCATAAAGTTGATATGCTAAAGCTTTTGTTAACGGATTTTTTTCTTTTATATTCTTTAAATCAATTAAACTTTTTAAAACTGTACAAATTTTGTTTTTTAACCATTTACCAATAAAATCTGATAATTTTCGTTTTTGATCTTGTTCTAAAATATCATCAATTATTAATTCTAAATTAGGATTTAAATAATCTTTACCAGCAGTCAACCTGCCGATCGCTGAGCTATTCCAATAAATTTTAGAATCGTCCTTAAGTTCAATAAGACCAGTATCAATTATAATTTTAACTCTTTTTTTTAATTCAGGTCCTACAGATTGTCTAGCGGCTTTTTTTAGAGATTTAATGTCAGTCTCTAAGGCTCCTTTTTTTAAATCCAATTCTAGTTTGAGACCATTTATCTTACCGATAAATTGATTGTCGATTATTACATCATTGTTTTCTAAAATTTTTGTATCAAACTCCATATCCTGCTTTAAACCTCTTGCAAGAATACTTGCACGTTTATCAATAAAAGTTTTTGTAAGTTCTTCATGCAATCTGTCTGAAAGTCTGTCCTCTAATAACTTAGTTTTTTCTATCCAATAATTATGATCTTCTACCCAATTATTTTTATTTGAAACATATGACCAAGTTCTTACATTTGCAATTCTATTTGACAAAGAATCTACATTTCCATCTAATTTATCAAGTTTCATCAGCTGTAATCGCAAATAATCGTTAGAAATTTTGCCTTTTTTACTGTTTAAATATTTAAAAACGTTTCCGATTACCTCATAATGATGACCGTATGTTTTTTTAACAAAATCTGGTATTTGACAACATTCCCACAAAAGTCTTAATTTTTCTTGATTGGACTCGATATTTTTAAAGTTTTTGTCTTTTAAAAAAAACTTTAAGGCTTTTTCATCTTCACATTCGTATATTTTTCTCAACCAGTCTTTGTGGGGTTTTTCATCTAGTGATTTTATTAATGAAGTAGAGTTATTAAAATTCAAATTTGAATTTCTCCAAAATAAACAGCTAATCTCCTCAAATCTATGGTTTTCGAGTAATTCAACATTCTCAGGACTAATTATTCCACATTGACCGGTTATACCAAAACTTCCATCATTCATATATCTCCCTGCTCTACCAGCAATTTGACCAATTTCAGATAAGTTTAATCGCCTTAATTTTTTTCCATCAAATTTTTTTAAATTTGAAAAATACACGTGATTGAGATCCATATTTATACCCATCCCAATCGCATCTGTTGCAACTAAAAAATCAACATCACCAGATTGATATAATTCAACTTGAGCATTTCTAGTCTTTGGACTGAGAGACCCCATAACGATTGAGGCTCCCCCTTTCTGTCTTCTGATAAGTTCAGCTATTGCGTATACTTCTTCCGCAGAAAATGCAATTATAGCAGTTTTCCGATCTATTCTTGAAATTTTCTTGTGGCCAGAGTAAGAGAGTTTTGACAAACGATTTCTATTAATAAATTCTACATCGTCGTTTAGTTTGGCAACAATATTTTTAATTGTATTTGAACCCATAAACATTGTTAATTTTTCACCTCTCATATTTAAAAGTCTATCCGTAAAAATATGGCCTCGTTCATGATCTGCGCACATTTGAATTTCATCAATAGCAACAAAATCTAATCGTTTATCAATTGGCATAGACTCAACAGTACACAGGAAATATTTAGCATTTGATGGAATAATTTTTTCCTCGCCGGTTATTAATGCTACACTGTCTGTATTTTGCCTTTTTAGTACTTTGTCGTAGACCTCACGAGCTAATAGTCTTAAAGGAAAACCAATCATACCACTTTCAAAAGACAACATTGTCTCTATCGCGAGATGAGTTTTTCCAGTATTAGTTGGACCGAGAATTGCAGATATTTTATTTTTAGACATTCTATCTTTGGTATGCTTTTTTCTTACCCTACTAGATATTGTTAGTTCTAAAGAACAAAAATAGACTAAAACAAGACCGAATCGGAAGTTAAAAAGTTCTCATTTTAAAAATAACCAAATTTATTTTAGCACATATATAAAATTTATATAACAATTAATATTTACTCTTCAGGCATATTTCATCTTTAACTTATTGGCCAAATACATACTAGATATTAATGGGTCTATTCTTTAGGATTTTCCAAATACCGTTTGCGGTAGTAATTATTTCATCGTTACACTTAAGCTCACAAAATAAAAACACAAGTGTCTTGGTTTTTTTTAAAATTCTAACATGACCTATAATTTCATCTCCAACTTTAGATGTACCAATAAATTTTAAATCTAATGAAATTGTTACACATGGTGAAGGTTTAGCTGATCTGTGAGCGGCTGAACCAGAACCAGCATCAATTAAAGCCGCTAGGTAACCACCGTGAGTGATACCCGCTGAATTTAGATGGTTTTTTGTTATTGTTGATTTAAACTCATAATGATTTTCAGAAATTTCTCTAAATAAAACTCCACCATTGTGTTTCATAAATCCTGTTTTTAGACTAATTTGTTCAAATTTATTTGTCATAGAATTTTTATAATATAAAAGTTAAAATTAATAAAATAATAAAGATTATTATGAAAAAATATATTACAGACATTTGCAAGGAAGATTTAAGGAGCCAATCAAACATTTATTTTTTTTGGTGCGCCTGCTAGGAGTCGAACCCAGAACCTCCTGGTCCGTAGCCAAGCGCTCTATCCAGTTGAGCTACAGGCGCATTTATAATTTTATTTAAATACAATATATTAATTTTTAGTATATTTTAATTATAAGATAAATTTAAAAATTAATGACAGATAAATCAAAAGAAGTGGTGATTGTTAGTGCTGTTAGGACACCTATCGGATCTTATAGAGGTTCATTAAAAAAAATGAGATCTGATCAGCTAGGATCTTTAGTGATCAAAGAAGCTTTAAAATTAACTAAATTTAGTCCAGATGAGGTAGATGAAGTAATTATGGGTCAAGTATTGACTGCTGGGGCTGGACAGAACCCTGCTAGACAAGCTGCAATAAATGCTGGAATACCAATTTCAAAACCAGCCCATATAATTAATCAAGTTTGTGGGTCTGGATTAAGAGCAGTAATATCGGGATATCAATCTATCAAATTAGGAGAGTCATTGAATGTTATTTCTGGGGGACAAGAGAATATGTCAATAGCACCACATTCAATTTTTTTAAGAGATGAAAGAAAAATTTCAGAAGATAAACTAAAAGATACACTGATTAATGACGGATTGATGGATGCTTTTAATAATTATCACATGGGAGTTACAGCAGAAAATATTGCAAAAAAATTTGACATATCTAAAAAGGAGCAAGACGAGTTTGCTTTAAATTCTCAAAAAAAAACAGAAGAAGCAATCAAAAATAGAAAATTTGATGATGAATTAGTTAAGATTAATCAAGCAAATAGCGTGCTAAACTTAGATGAGCATCCACGAATAGGTCTAAAAATTTCTGATCTAGAAAAACTTAAAACAGTTTTCAAAGAAAATGGAACAGTTACATCTGGAAATTCTTCTGGTATTAATGATGGTGCTGCAGCTTTATTTTTAACCACTATTGAAGAAGCAGAAAAAAAATCTATTAATCCGCTTGCAAAAATAGTGTCATGGGCATCAGTTGGAGTAGATCCAACCTTAATGGGTCTAGGGCCAATAGAAGCTGTTCGTAAAGCAATTAATATAGCTGGATGGAATTTAGATGAGGTTGATTTATTTGAAATTAATGAAGCTTTTGCAGCTCAAAGCATAGCTGTAATTCGTGAGTTGGGTGTTGACCCAAATAAAGTAAATGTAAATGGTGGTGCAATCGCGCTAGGTCATCCTATTGGTGCATCAGGAGCAAGAATACTTGTAACTTTAGTACATGAAATGAAGAGACAAAAAAAAAGCAAGGGTTGTGCGACTCTCTGTATTGGAGGTGGAATGGGTATAGCTTTATGTATTGAAAAAATTTAGGAATTTGTCTTTCCGTACTTCCCTTCTAGTAAGATTTTTTGTATCCACATTTTAGCGTCTATGTGTTTATTATCATTAGAATGAATAATAAATTTTAATAACTTTTTAATCATTTTTGCATTTAAGAGTAAAAGATTGTCAAAAAATAGGAAAGAATGTGTTAAAATTTGCAATTAACTATATTTTTATAGTGTATAAAACATAAAAATGACTGAAAAATTATTAGTTCCTGATATTGGCGATTTTGAAAATGTTGAGGTAATTGAATTACTTGTTGCTGAAGGTCAAGAAATTAAAATAAATGATCCTGTGGTCACCATTGAAAGTGACAAATCAAGTGTTGAAATTCCATCAACTTTTTCAGGGAAAATTGAAAACATTGAGGTAAAAGTTGGTGATAAAGTTTCAAAAGGGGATTTGCTTCTCAATATATCAAGCCCTAGTAAAAAATTGTCTAAATTAGAAGAGGTTCCAAAAAATACTGAAAATTTAATTTTAGAGGCGGAAAATTCTTTAAAGAAAAATAAAGAACAAGAAAAGCAAATTCCAGAATTAGAGAAAGAAAAACCTAGCAAAATTGAAGTTGTAAATGAGGGTGATATTGATCCTTTAGAGACACGTGAATGGATAGAGTCTCTCTCAGATGTTATTGAAAAAGATGGTAATCAGAGAGCTCACTATTTAATTAAGGAATTAATTAATAAAGCTTATATGGAGGGCGCCAATATTCCATACACTCAAAATACCCCATATATAAATACGATTCCCGTGAGTGAGGAGAAGAAATCAAATGGTGATCAGAATATAGAAAGAAGGATTAGGTCATTAATTAGATGGAATGCTGCTGCAATGGTAGTAAGAGCAAATAAAAAATTTCCTGAACTTGGAGGCCATATTGGAACTTTTGCATCTGCTGCAACTTTATATGATGTTGGAATGAATCATTTTTGGAGAGCTAAAAATAATAAATTCGGTGGAGATCTTATTTATTTTCAAGGTCATAGTGCACCTGGTATGTATGCTAGAGCATTCCTTGAAGGAAGGCTTAATGAAAAACAATTAGACAGTTTTAGACAGGAAGTTAAGCCTGGTGGCTTATCTTCATATCCACATCCTTGGTTAATGCCAAACTTTTGGCAATTTCCAACAGTCTCTATGGGTTTAGGGCCAATGTTAGCGATTTATCAAGCAAGATATATGAAATACTTGATTAATAGAGGTCTAATTAAGGATGAGGGTAGAAAAGTTTGGTCATTTTTAGGTGATGGCGAAATGGATGAGCCAGAGTCTTTAGGAGCAATTGGTTTAGCAGCTAGGGAAAATTTAGATAATCTAATATTTGTTATAAATTGTAACCTTCAAAGATTAGACGGTCCAGTGCGAGGTAATGGAAAAATTATACAAGAATTAGAGGGAATTTTTAGAGGAGCAGGATGGAATGTTATTAAAGTAATTTGGGGTTCTTATTGGGATTCATTGTTAGCTAATGACAAAACAGGTTATCTTATTAAGACAATGAACGAAACAGTAGATGGAGAATATCAAGCAATGAAAGCAAGAGATGGAGCTTACGTTAGAGCAAAATTTTTTGGAAAATATCCGGAAACTTCGGAACTTGTCTCAAGTCTTTCTGACAAAGATATTTGGAGATTAAACAGAGGTGGGCATGATCCCCATAAAGTTTTTGCAGCATATGCTAAAGCATCTAAAAATGTTGGTAGTCCCACTGTTGTAATTGCTAAGACTATAAAGGGTTATGGCATGGGCAAAAGTGGTGAAAGTGTAAATACGACTCATCAGACTAAAAAATTAGATGTTGAAGATTTAATGTATTATAGGGATAGATTTGATGTTCCATTAACAGATCAGCAGGTCAAAAATATTGAATATTATAAGCCAGATCAAAACTCACCTGAAATAAAATACATCAAAGAAAGAAGACTTCAGTTGGGTGGCTTTATTCCTGAGAGAACTACTTATGCAAAACCTATTAAAGCACCTCCAAAAGATATTTTTGATAATATGAAAGTTTCTACAGGTGAAAAAGAAATGTCGACCACAATGGCATTAGTCAGAATGTTGACAAATCTTTTAAGAGATAAAAATGTTGCACCTAGGCTGGTCCCTATCATTCCTGACGAAGCTAGAACATTTGGTATGGAAGGTTTTTTTCAAAAGATTGGAATTTACGCACATGAAGGTCAAAAATATGAGCCAGAAGATTCTGCTCAACTAAGTTCGTACAAAGAGGAAAAGAGTGGTCAAGTTTTAGAAGAAGGAATTAACGAAGCTGGAGCAATGTCATCATGGATTGCTGCAGGAACTTCATATACAAACCATGATATTGAAATGATCCCAATTTATCTTTTTTACTCAATGTTTGGTTTTCAGAGAATAGGAGATTTTGCTTGGGCAGGTGCAGATAGTCAGTCCAGAGGATTTTTAATTGGAGCTACTGCTGGAAGAACGACTCTTGCTGGAGAAGGTTTACAACATCAAGATGGTCATAGCCACATAATGGCTTCGACCATTCCTAATTGCAGATCATATGATCCAACATTTCATTACGAGCTTGCAGTTATATTTCGAGAAGGTTTAAAAAGAATGCATGAGAAAAAAGAGAATATTTTCTACTATATTACAACCATGAATGAAAATTATCCACATCCAGAAATGCCTAAAGATAAATCTTGTGAGGATGGTATTTTAAAAGGAATGTACAAAATAAAGGAGTTTAATAAGTATAAAAAAACTAAAATTCAGTTTCTTGGATCTGGCACTATATTAAGAGAGATGATAGCTGGTGCAGAAATATTACAAAATGAGTATCAAATCGATAGTGAAATTTGGAGTGTAACAAGCTTTAATGAATTAAGAAGAGATGGTCTTGACGTAGAAAGATATAATCTTCTGAATCCTGATAAAGAACCAAAAAAAAGCTATGTAGAAAAATGTTTGGGCAATTCTGAGGGGCCAATTTTAGCAGCCTCTGATTATATGAGAATGAACTCCGACCAGATAAGACCTTATGTAAATAAAAGTTTTTATTCATTAGGAACAGATGGATTTGGACGAAGTGATACAAGAAAAGAGTTAAGAAAATTTTTTGAGGTTGATAAGGAACATATCACAACATATGGATTAAGTATTTTAGCAAAGGAACAGCTTATTGCATCAAAATATGCTAAAGAAGCAATCAAAAAGTATAAGATTGATACTGATAAACCAATGCCAACAAAATTATAAATGCCAAAAACAGATATAAAGGTTCCAAACATTGGTGAATTCAAAGATGTAGAGGTTATTGAAATTTTAATCAAAAAAGGTCAAAAGATTAAAAAAAATGATCCTTTAATCACAATTGAAAGTGATAAATCGAGTGTTGAAATTCCCTCATTACATGATGGATTAGTTACAGAACTAAACTTAAAGGTTGGAGATAAGGTTTCTGAAGGTAGCAAGATTTTAGAAATTGAATTAAAAGACAACAATGTAGAAACTAAAAAAATACAATCAATTAAAAAAGAAAACATCAAAGAAAAAAATATAGAAATTGAAAAAGAAGTTAGATCAAAAAATATTATCGTAAAAGATTTTTCAAAAAAAACATCGGCCTCACCCAAAGTCAGAAAATTTGCAAGAGAACTTGGTGTTGATATTAGTAAAGTTGAAGGTAGTGAAAGATTAGGAAGGGTAACTGAAAGTGATGTTAAGTTATTTGTTGCAAAAACTCCTAAGAGAAATATTGAAAAAGAATTCAAGAAAGATGAAACGATAGAATTAGAGTATCCTCACTCTGAATTTGGAAAAACGGAAATAAAGGATATTCCAAGAGTAAAAAAACTTTCATCTAAATATCTTATGAATTCTTGGGCCAATATTCCTCATGTGACCAATCATGATGAAGCAGATATAACTGAATTAGAGGAGTTTAGAATTTCTCTTACAGATATTTACACTGGAGAAAAAAAAAAAATTACTCCTTTAGCTTTTATTGTCAAAGCTTTAACTGCATCACTTAAAAAATTTCCAAATTTTAATTCATCTATCGATGAAATTTATAAAGGAACAATGACTGTAAAAAAGTACTATCATATTGGTATAGCTGTGGATACGAAGCATGGGCTTATGGTACCAAAACTTAGAAATGCTGATAACAAGAACATAACTTTAATTGATACTGAACTTAAAAAATTAAGTGATCAATGCAGAAATCTTAAAATTGATAAAAAAGAATTATTTGGTGGTTCTATGACTATAACGAGTCTAGGAGGAATTGGTGGTTCTTTTTTTACACCTATTATTAATTACCCAGAAGTCGCAATTCTAGGAGTTGGTAAATCTCAAAAAAAACAAATTTTTACTGATGGAAAGTTCATAACACGAACAATTTTACCTTTATCTTTATCATATGATCATAGAATAATTGATGGAGCTGAAGCTGCTCGATTTAACAACGATTTGAAAGATAATCTTGGAAAAAATTTTGCTTATAAATTAGCTGTATAAAAAATATGTCAAAAACTCTATCATTATTTAGTGCATTACTGTGCACTTTCATTTGGGGGACTACATTCATTGCACAGGATACAGGTATGGATGACATCGGCCCGTTCACTTTTAATTCTGTAAGATTTTTTGTAGGTTTTTTAGCAATTATTCCTCTAGCATTATTGTTTGAAGCGAAAAAATTAAAAAAGGAATTTAGATTTGATACGAAAACATTCATTATTCTGTCACTTTTAATTGGAGTGTCATTATTTCTAGGCTCAGCATTACAACAGGTTGCGTTGCTTTACACAGATGTAGCAAATGCCGCTTTTTTTACAATTTTTTATGTGCCAATGGTCCCCATAATTATTTTCATCTTTAAAAAAGATTTTCTACATTGGAGTGTATGGCCATCAGTAATTTTATGTTTGATTGGTGGATATTTATTAACAAATTTTCAAGATGCAACTGTAAGACTAGGTGACACTCTAGTGATATTGGGAGCTTTATTTTGGAGTACACATATTATTTTTACTGGTATAATTATTAAAAAGTACAATCTACCATTAACGATTGGCGCAATTCAAACTCTACTAGTTGCTCTATTTTCATTTATTATAGGTTTATTTTCTGAAAAATTTGTAATTGAAAATATTTTGAATGAAATAGATTCAATTTTATACGCTGGAATTTTGTCAGGTGGTTTTGCATTTGTTTTACAAATTTATGCCCAAAGAAATATAACACCAGCACCAGCAGCAATAATTTTTTCCTTAGAAGGTGTATTTGCAACGATCGCTGCTTGGTTTCTTTTAAATCAAATACTAGGAATTAATAATTTACTGGGTTGTTTTTTCATATTAAGTGGGGTCCTATTATCTCAATTAGTTCCATTAATTAAGAAAACAACTTAAGTATATATTATTAAAAATAAAATTAAGCCAAGAATTATTCGATACACTACAAATATATTAAAGGAAATTTTATTTATAAATTTAAGAAAATATTTAATTGTAAAAAATGAAAATAAAAATGATAAGAAAGTTGCGATTAATAATAAATGATTTATTTCTATTGATTGTTCAAAGGCCTCCCTTAAACCTAAAAAGCTTGCTCCTGCCAAAGCAGGTATAGATAATAAAAAAGAAATTTTACTAGAGTCAATTCTATTAAAGTTTAAAAATCTTGCTGCGGTAATTGTTATTCCAGCTCTACTAACTCCTGGTATCAATGCTAGAATTTGAAATAAACCTATTATTAAAATTGATTTAATATTTAAATCTGATGAGATAGATCGATCAGTTTCTCTTTGATCAGCAAAAAAAAGTATAAATCCAAAAAACAATGTTGTTGATGCAATTACTTTTGTGTTTCTTAAAAGATGAATAAATTCAGTGGTGTATAAAACATATCCGAATATTATTAAAGGCAAAGAGCCAATAATTATTAAACTTAATAATCTATTATTATTTCTTAGATCAAATAATTCTTTTCTAAAAAAAAAAATTACCGCAATTAAAGAGCCTAAATGTAAACTTATATCTATCAACAAAGAACTTGTCTCTAAATCGTAAAAATTTGATACCAATATTAAATGAGCTGATGAGCTTATGGGTAAAAATTCAGAGATTCCCTGAACGGAAGAAAGAATTAAAATTTCTATAAAATCTCTAAGCATATAAGTGTCGTAACTTAAAAAATATTCATTTTAAACAATTCGATTTAATCATATTAGATATGCAAAAATTAGATTAAGTATATTTTAAGCTAAATATTGTTATATTTAGGTCAAAGTAACTGACCTATATATTTCTTTTACTAATAAAAACAATGTATATTGTGCCATAAATTTTAAAAAAATATGACTGACAAAATGCTAAAATTCGTCAAAATAGGTCAACAAACTCCACCTAAAAGAGGAGTTGATAACAGAAAAGTTGATTTTAATGAAATCTATGACGAATTCATAACTCAAAAAGCACAAGAGCAGTCAAGTAGATGCTCTCAATGTGGTGTTCCCTTTTGCCAAGTCCATTGTCCGTTAAGTAACAATATTCCAGACTGGCTCAAATTGACTGCTGAAGGCAGATTGAAAGAAGCTTATGAATTATCTCAAAGCACAAACAACATGCCCGAGGTTTGTGGTAGAATATGCCCACAAGACAGATTGTGTGAGGGTAACTGTGTTATTGAGCAGTCAGGCCATGGCACTGTTACAATTGGATCAGTCGAAAAATATATTACAGATAGTGCATGGGAAAATGGATGGGTAAAACCAATTTCAGTTAAACATGAAAAAGATCAAAGTGTTGGAATAATTGGTGCTGGACCTGCTGGACTTGCAGCTGCTGAACAACTTAGGAAAAATGGATATCAAATAACTATTTATGACAGATATGACAGAGCAGGTGGCTTATTAATTTATGGTATACCAAATTTTAAATTAGAAAAACATGTAGTCGAGAGAAGAACTAAATTATTGAAAGATGGTGGAATTAAATTTGAACAAAATTTTGAGGTTGGTAAGGATGCAACTTTAGAGCAACTGAGAAAAAGACATGATGCAATTTTAATTGCTACCGGGGTTTATAAACCAAGAGAGATTAATCTACCAGGGAACGACTTAGACAATATTTTTCCTGCTATGGAGTTTTTAACCGCATCAAACAAAAAAGGATTGGGAGATAAAGTTGATTTATTTGATAAAGGTATATTAAATGCTGAAGGTAAAGATGTAGTAGTCATTGGAGGTGGGGATACAGCAATGGATTGTGTTCGAACCTCAGTAAGACAAAAAGCTAACTCGGTTAAATGCTTATATAGAAGAGATAAAGATAATATGCCTGGATCTGCAAGAGAAGTAGCTAACGCAGAAGAAGAAGGTGTTGAATTTGTTTGGTTGTCTAGTCCAAAAGAATTTAAAGGAAAAAATAAAATCGAAAAATTAATTGTAGATCAAATCCAACTTGGAGATCCAGATGACACAGGTAGAAGAAGACCAGAAATAAAACAAGGATCTGAATTTGAAATTAAAGCAGATATGGTAATAAAAGCTTTAGGATTTGATCCTGAAAACTTGCCATTATTATTTGAAGCACAAGAGTTACAAGTTACAAAATGGGGAACAATAAAAGCTGATTTTGATACTATGGAGACAAATATCAAAGGTGTTTTTGCTGCTGGAGATATTGTAAGAGGTGCATCTTTAGTGGTATGGGCAATAAAAGATGGACGGGATGCTGCGTTGTCAATCAAGTCTTATCTCGAAAATATAGAATTAAAAAAATCAAAAGTTGCATAATGAGTAGTTATAAAAAAAATTTAGAATTACTTACAAAAAATAATGTTTATTCTAAAGAAATGGAACATGATGCATGTGGAGTAGGGTTAATTGCATCGACAGAGGGAAAAAAATCAAGAGAAGTTGTAGAATATGGAATTGAAGCTTTAAAAGCTGTTTGGCATCGAGGGGCCGTTGATGCTGATGGAAAAACGGGT
Organism: uncultured Pelagibacteraceae bacterium; assembly: GCA_902586495.1. Classification (GTDB taxonomy): domain Bacteria; phylum Pseudomonadota; class Alphaproteobacteria; order Pelagibacterales; family Pelagibacteraceae; genus Pelagibacter. The sequence continues at coordinate 6,527 of CACIHQ010000005.1, read as the reverse complement.
GATGGGGCAGGAATACATTTAGAAATACCTAAAGATTTTTTTGTTGAAAAAATAGAAGTTACAGGTCACACACACGATGGTTCTGATATTTGTGTTGGGATGATTTTTTTACCTAGGAATGATTATGCTTCACAAGAAAGCTGTAAAACGATTGTAGAAAGTGAATTAACCAAAAACAATTTCAGTATTTATGGTTGGAGGCAGGTGCCTGTAAATCCGAAAGTTTTAGGAGAAAAGGCCCTTCAAACTATGCCAGAGATAATTCAAGTGCTTTTCAAAACAAATAATAAAAATCTAATTGATAAAGATCTTGAGAGAAAAATTTATGAAACAAGAAAAAAAATTGAGAATAAAGCGTTCAATTTATCATTAAATAATTTTTATATTTGTTCAATAAGCGCTAAATCAATTATCTATAAAGGCATGTTTTTAGCTGAGGCTATTTCAGATTTTTTCTTGGATTTAAAGGATGAAAGATTTATTTCAAGATTTGCAATTTTTCATCAGAGATTTTCAACCAACACCGCTCCGAGCTGGAGTTTGGCTCAACCGTTTAGAGCAGTCGCCCATAATGGTGAAATTAATACTTATAAAGGAAACAAAAACTGGATGAGAGTTCATGAACAGGAGATGAGTAGTCCTTTTTTTGAAAATATTGAAAATTTAAAGCCTGTTATACAAAAAGGAGTTTCAGACTCTGCAGCCTTAGATAATGTTTTTGAGTTATTAAATAAATCAGGCCAACCCGCTCCTTTAGCAAAATTAATGATGATACCTGATGCTTGGTCAAAAAGAAATAAAACTCTACCAAAAAATCATCAACAACTGTTTAATTTTTTAAATAGCACCATGGAACCTTGGGATGGTCCTGCAGCAATTGCTGCAACAGATAATGAATGGGTTATTGCAGCAAATGACCGTAATGGTTTAAGACCCTTAAGATACGCAATCACAAAAGACAAGTTTCTCTTTGCTGGATCTGAAACTGGAATGATTGAATTAAATGAAAAAAGAATTTTATCAAAAGGTAGACTAGGCCCTGGTGAGATAATTGGGGTTAGAATTGAAAAAGGTAAATTATTTACGAATAACCAAATTAAAGACTATTTAGCGAAAGAATATAAGCATTTCAATTCTCAGATAATAGATTTAGATGAAAAATTATTCATCTCTAATGAGAAACATAATTTTGATGGCGAAGATCTAAGGAGACGACAACATACTTTTGGAATAAGCTTAGAAGACTTAGAGTTAATTTTACATCCAATGGCAGAAGATGCTAAAGAAGCGACAGGTTCTATGGGTGATGATACACCTTTAGCAGTTTTATCAGATAAATACAGACCACTTTATCATTTTTTTAGACAAAACTTTAGCCAAGTGACTAACCCACCGATTGACTCTCTAAGAGAAAATAAAGTTATGAGTTTGAAAACTAGATTTGGTAATCTTGGGAATATTTTAGATTTTGACACTTTAACGAAAGAAAATATTTATGTTTTGAATAGCCCAGTTTTATCAAATTCACAATTTAATAAATTTATTAATTTTTTTGGCAAAAACTCAGTTTCTATAGATTGTACTTTTTCGGATGAGCAAAATTTATTTGACTCTATTAAAAGGATCCAAAAAGAGTCAGAAATTGCTGTTAGACAGGGTGTGACACAATTAGTTTTAAGTGACAAAGATATTTCAAATAAGAGAATGCCTATGCCAATGTTGTTATGCGTTGGAGCGATTAATACTTTTTTAATTGATAAAAAATTGAGAGGATATGTTTCAATCAATGTTCAATCTGGTGAGGCTTTAGACACCCACTCTTTTGCAACATTAATAGGAGTTGGAGCAACTACAGTTAATCCATATATAGCTTTTGATAGTTTATACCAAAGACATGAGAAAAAGTTATTTGGTCAGTATAGTTTTGATGAATGTGTCGAAAGGTATGTCAAATCAGTGAATGCAGGATTGTTAAAAATCATGTCAAAAATGGGTATCTCTGTTTTAAGTTCTTATAGGGGTGGATGTAATTTTGAGACTGTTGGTCTAAGTAGATCAATAGTTGATGATTATTTTCCAGGAGTTACCTCAAAAATTTCTGGTATTGGATTGTCAGGAATTGAAAAAAAAATACGTGCAATACATAAAGAAGCATTTGAGAGCACTGATACGGTTTTGCCTATTGGTGGTATTTATAGATACAGAAAGAATGGAGAAACACATCAATATCAAGGTAGATTAATCCATTTATTACAGAGTGCAGTGGGGTCAAATTCTTATTCAGCATATAAAAAATATGCTGAGGGAATATATAACTTGCCACCAATTAATTTAAGGGATTTGATTGATTTTAGAAAAAAAAAATTAGGCCCATCTATACAAATTTCTGATGTTGAACCGATAGAAAAAATATTAAAAAGATTTGGTAGTGGAAGTATGTCTCATGGAGCATTATCTAAGGAGGCACATGAAACTTTGGCTATTGGGATGAATAGGATTAAAGGTGCATCCTGTAGCGGAGAAGGTGGTGAAGATGCAAATAGATTCAAAACCATGGACTCTGGTGATAGTGCGAATTCGAGAGTTAAGCAAATCGCATCTGCAAGATTTGGTGTAACTATAAATTATTTAAACAATTGCAATGAAATTGAGATTAAAATTGCTCAAGGTGCAAAACCTGGTGAGGGTGGTCAATTACCAGGATTTAAAGTAACAGATGAAATTGCTAAGCTAAGACATTCAACGCCAGGCGTAACATTAATTTCTCCACCTCCACATCATGATATTTATTCAATTGAGGATTTAGCTCAGCTTATTTATGATTTAAAACAAATCAACCCAAAGGCACGAATTGGAGTTAAATTAGTTGCGTCATCAGGCGTAGGTACCATTGCAGCTGGTGTGGCAAAAGCTAAAGCTGATATAATTTTAATTTCAGGACATAATGGAGGAACTGGAGCTACACCACAAACGAGTGTAAAATATGTAGGCATTCCTTGGGAGATGGGACTTACAGAGGCAAATCAAGTTTTGACATTAAATAATCTAAGACACAAAGTTACCTTAAGAACTGATGGAGGCATTAAAACGGGAAGAGACGTTGTTATTGCAGCTATGATGGGTGCAGAGGAATATGGTGTAGCAACTACTGCTTTAGTAGCAATGGGTTGCATTATGGTAAGGCAATGTCATTCCAATACTTGTCCTGTAGGAGTATGTACACAAGATGAAAAACTAAGAGAAAAATTTACTGGAACTCCTGATAAAGTAGTAAATTTATTTACGTTTATCGCTACAGAGGTAAGAGAAATTTTAGCTTCACTTGGTTTTAAATCTTTAAATGAAGTTATCGGTCGAACAGATTTATTGATGCAGGTAAGTAAAGCCTCTCCTAATCTAGATGATTTAGATCTTAATCCACTATTTGTACAAGCAGACCCTGGTAATAACAAGAGGTACTGTGAGACATCAGAAATTAATAAAGTTCCAGATACGCTGGATCAAAAGATTTGGCCTCAAATAGAAAAGGCTTTAGATAACTCTGAAAAAATAAATAATGAGTTTTTAATTAAAAATACCAATAGAGCTGTGGGTACTAGAATTTCACATCACTTGTATAAAAAATATGGCTATGAGAGATTAGAGGAAAATTTTTTAACTCTTGATTTTAAAGGTTCAGCTGGACAATCTTTTGGGGCATTTACAGCAAAAGGACTTAAACTTAATTTAAAAGGTGATGCAAATGATTACGTTGGTAAAGGTTTATCAGGAGCCACCATTTCAATAAAACTTCCTGACGAAAGTAATTTGATTTCAAACGAGAATACTATTATTGGTAACACAGTTCTTTATGGTGCAACGTCAGGTAAGCTTTTTGCAGCCGGTCAAGCTGGGGATAGATTTGCAGTAAGAAATTCTGGTGCAATAACTGTTATCGAAGGTTGTGACTCAAATGGTTGTGAATACATGACAGGTGGAACGGCAGTAATTCTAGGGGATGTTGGAGATAATTTTGCGGCTGGCATGACAGGTGGTATGGCTTTTATATATGATAAATCAAAAGAATTTGAAAAAAAAGTAAACCCTGACTCAGTTGTATGGCAAAATGTAGAGACTGAATATTGGTCAAAATTTTTAAAAGAATTAGTACTTGAACATAGTAATGAAACTGGATCTAACTTGTCAAAAAAAATAATCGATGAATTTGAGAATGAGTTAAAGAATTTTGTACAGGTTTGTCCAAAAGAAATGATAGATAAGCTTAAAAATCCAATCTCTACAAAAACAAAAATAAAAAAAGTTAGCTAATTATTAATTTTAACTCTCTTTTCAATATTTTAAGCCATTTAAGTGAAGACAAACTATGATCACCGTTTTTTACAATTACTAATTTCTTTTTTTTCGATTTAAACATTCTCAAAATTTTTTTTGAGTAAATTACAGGAACAGACTCATCTTTACTCCCATGAACCATTGTTACATTTATATTTTGATTTATTTTTTTGTTTAAAACTTTGTTTTTTTTTCCATCTTTTATTAATTGGTGAGTAATTGGATAAGTGTAGTCACCATATTTAAGAGAATATATACCGTTTTTAATAATTTCCGATTTAATTTTTTTTGTAAATTTCTTCCACATTAAGTGTTCTAGAAATTCGGGTGCAGACCCAATTCCTAAAAAACCTACGATTTGTCTATTAAAATATTTAAATTGATTTAATGAAATCCAAGAACCCATGCTTGAGCCAATTAATATTATGTTATTTTTTTTGACAATTTTTCTAATTAGTTGAGAAGTTTCATTTGTCCATTTGGTTATATTCCCATCAATAAATTTTCCTGATGATTTTCCATGGCCGGAATATTCTAAAGCTAAAAAACCTAAATTATTTTTTTTTGCAAATCCTAAAAAAGTTTTGGGTTTTTGACCCTCTAGGTCTGATTTAAAACCATGAAGAAAAACAAGATAAGTATTTTTCCTCTTAAAATTCATCAAATATCTTATTCTTTTAGTTTTTGTTAGTTTTAAGTATTTAAACTTAGTCATAAAAGTTTATTAGTTATTTTGATTATTATATAATTAATTTTAATGTCATTTAATTTAAAAGTTTTACAAGTTATCCCCAAACTAGGCTATGGGGGAGCTGAAACAGGATGTTATGATATTGCTCATTATCTTCCAGAAAATAATTGTAAATCTTTCATAGTTACAAGTGGTGGCGAGCTAACAAAATATGTAGATAGGAAAAAAGTAAAATTAATTAGATTACCTGTTCATAGCAAAAATCCTTTTTTAATTTTATTAAACTCAATAATTTTAGTTTTTATTATTTTATTTTACAACATATCCATAGTTCACGCTCGAAGTAGAGCGCCAGCTTGGTCTTGTTTAATTGCAACTAAATTAACGGGAAGAAAATTCGTAACAACTTTCCATGGCACGTATAATTTCAACGGAAAAATCAAAAAATTTTATAATTCGGTTATGGTAAGGTCTGACCTTGTTATAGCTGGATCTAATTTTATTTTTTCTCATATTAAAGAAAAATATTCAAATCTCATTGATGTAAAAAAAAAATTACTTGTAATATTTAGAGGTATAAATGTTGATTATTTTGACCCCGGCACAATGTTAGAAAAGGATGAAAAAAAATTATTGAACGAATGGAGTATATTAGAAAATAAAAAGATTATTTTGTTACCTGGTAGATTAACATCCTGGAAAGGTCAGGAACTATTTATTGAAGCGATAAATTTGGTTAACATCGAATTAGGTTACAAAGCATTTTATGCAGTAGTCTTAGGTAATGATCAAGGACGAGATGCTTATAAAAAAAAGTTACATCATCTTTGTGAACAATTCAAAATTTCTAACCAAATAAAATTTATTGATTCATGTAAAAATATGGCTTTGGCTTATAAAGTTTCAGATATAATTGTTTCAGCATCGATTGAACCAGAGGCATTTGGACGGGTTGCAGTAGAAGCTCAATCAATGGAGAAGCTGATAATTGCTAGTAATATCGGTGGATCAAATGAAACTGTGATTAATAAAAAAACAGGTTTATTATTTGAGTCTGGAGATCCAAAATCTTTAAGTAAAAAAATAATCCAAGCTTTAACTATGGACGAAAGCTTATTGAAAACTATGGGTATTGAAGGTAGAAAAAACGTTGTAAAAAAATTTAATGTTGAAAAAATGTGCTTTTCTACTTATTCAGAGTATAAAAAATTAGTTAATTAAATGCTTACAATAAAATTACCAGATGGAAATAATCTTAAGTTTCCAAAAGAGGTTACAGGTTTAGAAATTGCAGAAAAAATAAGCAAATCTCTTTATAAAGAAGCTTTGATAATGAGTGTAAATGGTGAGCTTAAGGATTTATACTTTTTGATTAAAGAAGACTCTTTGGTAAAAATTTTTACTGCAAAAGATCCAGAGGGATTAGAAGTCATTAGACACGATGCTGCTCACATTATGGCTATGGCTGTTCAAGAACTATATCCTGGAACCCAAGTTACCATTG
>CACIHQ010000004.1 GCA_902586495.1 uncultured Pelagibacteraceae bacterium | reverse complement strand
GATCTTCTAATGTTGCTATCATTGGTAACCTTCCTATAAATTCAGGGATTAAACCATATTTAAGAAGATCCTCAGGTTCCAAACCTTTCATCCATTCACCTGTTTTTTTATCTTGAGTATTTTTGACATCTGCTCCAAAACCAATTGATGTGCCTTTATCTCTTTGGGATATGATTTTATCTAGACCAGCGAATGCTCCACCACAAATAAATAAAATATTTGTTGTATCAACTTGTAAAAATTCTTGTTGAGGATGTTTTCTACCTCCTTGTGGAGGCACGCTGGCAATTGTCCCTTCCATAATTTTTAATAAAGCTTGCTGAACACCCTCACCAGAAACATCTCTTGTTATTGAAGGATTTTCTGATTTTCTGCTTATTTTATCCACCTCATCAATATAAACAATTCCTCTTTGGGCTTTTTCTACATTGTAATCTGCAGCTTGTAATAACTTTAAAATTATATTTTCTACATCTTCACCAACATAACCTGCCTCTGTCAGTGTAGTTGCATCTGCCATCGTGAACGGGACATCAAGAATTCTTGCTAGTGTTTGCGCTAATAAAGTTTTACCACAACCAGTAGGACCTACTAAAAGAATATTAGATTTAGCTAATTCAACGTTCTTACTTGTTTTATTTTCATAGTTTAATCTTTTATAATGATTATGAACAGCAACTGACAAAACTTTCTTAGCGTGTGCTTGACCGATCACATAATCATTAAGAACTGAACAAATTTCTTTTGGAGAAGGTAATCCATCTTGATGTTTTACGAATGTATCTTTACTTTCTTCTTTGATAATATCCATACATAACTCAACACACTCATCACATATGAATACCGTTGGACCGGCAATTAATTTTCTTACTTCATGTTGGCTTTTTCCACAAAAGGAACAATATAGAATATTTTTATTATTAGTGTTCATAAAATTATAATCGAATCAATAATGCTATCTTATTATAAATAACTCATAGTAATCAAGTTTGGAATTTTGCTATTTCAATATCTTGTGTTTTAAGATCTTTTTTCAACTACTTCGTCTATTAATCCAAAGGTCTTTGCAGAGTCAGCAGTCATAAAATTGTCTCTCTCTAAAGCAGTTTTAATTTCGTCCACGCTTTTACCCGTATGCTTAGAATAGATCTCATTTAATCTTTTTTTTAATGCTAAAACTTCATTTGCATGAATTTCTATATCTGTAGCTTGACCTTGAAACCCAGCTGAAGGTTGATGAACCATTATTCTTGAATTTGGCAAAGAAAATCTTTTACCTTTTTTTCCTGCAGACAATAAAAAAGATCCCATAGAAGCTGCTTGTCCTATACATAAAGTTGAAATATCAGGTTTGACATATTGCATAGTATCATAAATTCCTAAGCCAGCTGTAACTAAACCACCTGGACTGTTTATATATAAATATATTTCTTTTTTTGGATCCTCAGCCTCTAAAAATAATAATTGTGCAGTTACCAACGAAGCAACATTATCATTTATTTGACCTGTCAAAAAAATTATTCTTTCTTTTAATAGCCTGGAATAAATATCATACGCTCGCTCACCTCGATTTGATTGTTCAACAACCATTGGTACGAGATTACTCATTTGTTCAAATATTTTATTTGTCATAAGTTGATTCGTTCTACTTATACAACTTGCGATTACTTTTTGCTAACTTTTTTTGTTTTTTTTGCTACTGTTTTAGTTTTTTTGACTTTTGGATTTGATTTGTCTGATGATTTTTTTACGTCAGCTTTTTTTTCAGGTTTTCTTTGATCTTTAAGTTCTTGATCGAGTTGTTGTTTTTGAGATTCTTTTAAAATTTTTTCAGCTTCATCTTTGGAAATTTCTTTTTTGTTAGACTTAGCCTTTTGTTTAATCATATTTAATATTTTTTCCTCATATACAGTTCCTCTTAAGCTCGCTATCGCATTGGGGTTTTTTTTATAAAATTCCATGACCATTTTTTCCTGACCTGGCATCATTCTAATTTGTTTTTGGACTTCAGTTTGTAATTCTTGTTCAGTAACTTTGATTTGATTTTGCTCACCAAATTCATTCAAAACTAATCCTACCTTAATTCTTTTTTTAGCAACTTCTTCGAAATTTTTTCTACTTTTTTTTGCATCACCTTCAGACATACCTTGTGAAAGTATTTTTATTTCATCCTCAAGTAAGTTCTCTGGAATTTCGCTTACTTTAAATTTTTCAATTTCTTTTAATATCTGATTTTTGGTCAAACGATCTAGTGAGTTTTTGTATTCATCATTTATTTGTTTTGTTATTAACGACTTTAGATCATTAAGATCTTTTGCTCCTAAATTTTTGGCAAACTGATCATCGATTTTTACATCTTCAGGAATTTTAACTGCTAATATCTTACATTTAAATTTTGCTTTTTTATTAATAAATTCTTTTTCTGGAAAATTTTCAGGAAGCGTTGCATCAACTATTTTTTCATCACCCTTTTTGACACCGATTAATTGCTGATCAAATCCTTTTAAGAAAAGATCTTTTCCTAAAGTTAACTGAGTGTTTTTACCTTCTCCACCTTTAAAAGTTTTATCGTCAACTGTTGCGTTATAGTCAAAAACAACTAAGTCACCTTTTTTTGCTATTGTTGTTTCTGAGGCCTCTTTAAAGTTTGGTTGATTTTTAGCAATATCATTTATTCTTTTGTCAGTTTCCTTTTGATCAATCTTAACCGTGTAGTCATCGAACTTAATATTCTCTATAGATTTCAGTTCAACTTTTGGAAGCTCTGTAACTGATAAAATATATTCTAAATCTTTGTCTTCACCATAAGTTTTAAGATCTAGTTTTGGTTGACCTGCTGGTTTAATTTTATTTTCTTGCAAGGCTTTTGTTGATGTTTCCTTTAAGACTTTGTCTAAGACCTCGCTAAAAACAGCTTTGCCAAACTGTCTCTTTAAAATTTCTCTAGGTACCTTACCAGGTCTAAATCCCTTTAAATTAACAGTCCCTTTAATCTCCTCATATTTCTCATCCATGTATACATTCATTGTCTTTTTATCGACAAAAACTTTTACATCCTTGTTCAAACCTTTTTTATTTTCGACAGTAACTTTCATAATTTAAATGTGGTAGGGCGAAAAGGACTCGAACCTTCACAGATTGCTCTATCGGTTCCTAAGACCGACGCGTCTACCAATTCCGCCATCGCCCCACAATTTCAAGGTCTTATATATTATTGAATCTGTTTGTCCAACGACAATTATAAATTAATCATAAAGTTTTGAAAGATACCTATACATATAAAAATGAAAATGGTATTTTTTTGAAAAAAAACTTAAAAAAATGAGCAAAACATCGATAGTTTTAATTATATATATTTTGGGTTTAATTTTTGGAGCGTTAGTTCTAGGAATTTGGAGTGCGGAGACAAGTGTTTATAAAGGTCTTCTCGGTTTAGGATGGACAGCTTTAGCACTGATAGGTTTATTTTTTGCTGAAAAAAATGAAAATAATTAAGACTTTTATTATCTCCTTTTTTATAATTTTGCCAATTAACATTTTAAAATCAGAAATTATTGTCATGAGTAAATGTGATGATAAACAAGACGAGTTTCTAAAAAATGAATATATTCTTAATTTAAATGAACAAATAATGACTAGAAATTACGTTTATAAAGAAAAAACATTCCAAAAATACAGATTGACGGATTTAAGTGTAAAAAAATCTAATTCCTATGTCCAAAATATCTACGAAGAGGATGGAAAAATCTTAACTCACAAGCATGGATATCCACAATTTTATACCCAAATTTTATTTGAAAAAGATAAAAAAGAAATTTTTATGAGAACGGTCCTTAACGATGAGGAAGGACTTTCAAAAATATCAACATGTAAAAAAATAGAAAAATTTGAAAAAGAAAGTTAGTTCTTTTTATTTTTTTTAATAAAATTTCTCTTTCTTGATCCAAACCTACTATTTGTTATGTTGCTCCTGTGTTTGGCATAAGCCTGTTTTTGTGCTTGTTTCATTGCTCTTTTTGATGACATAATTCAATAAGATATTTCTTGAGTATCTATAATATTAAAATTTTTATCAGATACAACTATTTCACCCGATGATGATCCATAGTTTAAAATTTCTGATATTAAAACGTAATGAGTAACTAAAACTAAATTCTCATTATTATTGTTTTTATAATTTTTAATATATTCTTTCAATTCCTTCACCTGCTTCTCCCTATTTTTCGCAAATTTAGAGCTATAGAAAGAATTCAAAAAACTCTTTGTTGTATAATCTTTAAAGGCAATTTTTGCTGTTTCTTTGCATCTACACCATTCACTTGATAAAACTTTATCAATTTCAATTTCATTTTTAATAAAAAATTTACCGATAGATTTAGCCTGTTTTTTTCCTTCCTCACTAAGATTTCTTTGTGTCGAACAATCGTTTAAATTGAAATTATTTGGATCTCCACTTCCAGGTGCATATGCGTGCCTTATAAATATAAATTTACCACCCTCCTCTAGTTGATTTATTAAATTTTCATTTAAATCTGCTTTAATAGATGATGTTAAAGATATAAATATTATTATTAGGAAGTTAAAAAATTTCATTTATGGATATTAGATTAAACGATTTGAATAAAACAATAGTTAATTGTAAAAAGTGTCCAAGATTAGTTAGGTTTATCCGAAAAGTAAGCTCAATAAAGAGAAAACAAAATAGAGATGAAATATACTGGGGAAAACCGGTGCCTGGATTTGGAGACTTAAGTTCTAAAATGGCTATCATCGGACTAGCGCCTGCTGCTCATGGTGGTACTAGAACTGGTAGAGCATTTACTGGAGATAAATCAGGAGATTTCTTATTTAAATGCTTGCACAAGGTAGGAATTTCAAATTCTCCGTTATCAAAAAATCTAGAAGATAATTTAAAACTAAAATCTACTTATATTACTAATATTCTTAAGTGTGTACCTCCTGAAGATAAACCACTAAGCATTGAAATTTCCAACTGCTTTAATTATTTTGATAAGGAAATATTATTTTTAAAGAACTTGAAAGTTATAGTTACATTGGGAAAAGTTGCTTTTGATAATTGTACGAAATTGTACAAACAAAAATTTAATATAGAAAAAAAATTTATTTTTAAACACAATAAAACACATAAATTGCCTAATGGTTTAATAATTTTATCAAGCTATCATCCAAGTCCAAGAAACGTTAATACAAAATTAATTTCTGAAAAAATGATGATAAAATTATTTAAAAAAGCAAAGAGATTAGCTATTTCTTAATACTATCACAAAAGTATGGTTTAAATTTTGAATAAATCTGATCTGGTATCTTTATAGGTTTGCCATCTTTGTTAACAAAAACTAAATGAACCTGTGCCTCAGCAATTATCTCTTTTCTTTTCGTTATTATTTGATTCATAAAGAAAGATGTTTTAGTGATCGATTTTACAAAAGATCTTATAGTCAATTCATCCTCTAAATAAGCAGATTTTTTATATTCAATATTACAAGATTTAACTATTATTAAGGATTTAAATTCTTGATGAATCTTATTATTGCTGAATCCAATCGAAAACAATGCCTCTGTTCTAGCTCTTTCTAAAAATTTTAAATAATTTGCATAGTAAACTACACCACCAGAATCTGTATCCTCGTAATATATTTTTAGTTTATGAAAGAAGTTTTCGTGCATTAAATAACTATATCAAATAATTAATTAATTTTATAGAATCTAAGGTATAAAAAAAATGAATATCTTTGTAATTTGGTTAGTATTAGTTATTGCATGGAACTTTGGTTATCCTAGTGCTAGTCCTCACGAAGATGTTTTGGTAGCTGTAATTTTAGCTTTTTTTAATATTTTTTTAAAAAAATATTTGAAATTATAATTAATTTTCTGAAAAATATATGTTTTGGTAATAAGCTATAGCTTTCATTTTTGAGTTATCTGTATCAGACATGATAGCTAATCCATCTAACTCATCAACATTTAGATCGTGAAATCTTTTAAAATCTTCTTTTACATTTGCTTTAACTGTAACCCATTCATTTAAATTTATTTTTGTACTTGCCAAAACATTATCAATAGATTTTTTGGTATAGGGACTTGGTGAATTAGAGCCAATTTTATTATTACTCGAAAAAACATAATTTATAGCCCTATTAGATAAAGGTGTTGCGCCAGTTTTTTTAACTGCAAAAACTCTAGCAGCAAAATCATGTCCCTTTTTGGTATTTTCTTTTATTCCAGGCAGATCTTTTTCTATTTTCCAAGTTATATTTATGAATGGAGTTTTGTTTAGGTCAATTTTGACCTCTTTTCCTAATCCTGAGGCTGCATTATCAGCAACAGCTTTTAAGAAATTTCCATTTTCATTTGATCCAATTGTATAAATTGTCTTATTATCAGCTCCTCTCACCTTTCTAACCTCTAGATTTGACAGTTCATTTTTGGTAAAATTAAAAACTTTAATTTCATTCGCAAATCCTGTTCCAATAGTTACAAAAATAAAGATTAAGATTTTGGTTAAAATATTCATTAAAAATTTTTAAAGAAATTGTTAATACATTATTTTGACAAAATTTAAACATTCAAAAATCATCTTTAGCTAATATGTATAAATTATGAAGACAATTTCAATTTTTATACTCTTGATTTACTGGTCAATTATGATTTTTGCACCAGTGATGTCAAATGATGTCAAAATGAGCCGAGCTCAGACAACTCTCACTAAAATAGTTGAGGAAAAACCAAAAAGTTAATAAGTCGAACGACCACCACTTATATCGTAAACTGCTGCAGTAGAGAAAGTATTTTCCTCTGATGAAAGCCAGCAAACCAAGGATGTAAACTCTTCGACCTCAAGAAATCGTCCTCTAGGCACCTTAGAAAGCATTCTTTGGACATGTTCCTTAGTCATTTGATTTAAAATACGTGTTTTGGCCCCTGCAGGAGTGACAGCATTTACCGCTATATCTTTATCAGCAAGCTCTTTACCTAAAGATTTAGTTAGTCCTATAGCCCCAGCTTTGCCTGCACTATACGCACTTGCATTCGCATTGCCATCTTTTCCTGCAACAGATGCTACATTAACAATTCTTCCATAGTTATTCTTAATCATATTAGGCACTATTGCTCTGCAACAATTAAAGGTTCCCATCAAATTAATATCTACTACTTTTTTCCACTTCTCTAGATCATATTCCCATAATGGGGCTGTAGGACCAGTTATTCCTGCGTTATTGATTAATATGTCAATCTTGGAGTTTTTTACGATTTCATTGGTACAGTTTTTAACTTCTTCAAATTTTGATACATCAATAACATTTGAAGTTAAATTTGTATTGTTAAGTTCCTTAACAGATCTTTTTAGTGTGTCTGGATCGTTGTCCCAAATTATTACTTTAGCACCTGAACTCAAAAATCTCCTAGCTATATCAAATCCAAATCCTTGAGCTCCACCTGTTATAACTGCAGTCCTATTCTCGAAATTAAATTTTATCTTATCCATCAAGTTATTTTTTTGCCAAAAAATAATAAGTTATAGAGGAAATTACTGCACCAATAATCCATGCATAAGATTGTAAAAACATTAAATTGGGGTTCCAGATTGTTGAGGCTGAGAATACAAATCCTAAAAATAAAGAATAAGTGCCTTTTATATGCCAACCACCTGAAAAATAATACGACCCATTTTTTTCTAAAGAATAAATATCTTTATTAATTAAATTACCCTTTCTAATCAAATAATAATCACAAATCATAATTCCAAAAATTGGTCCAAAAAAAGCTCCGATTGTATCTATTATTGATAAAATTCCTATTTGACTTAAAACGGTAAGCCAAAAAACTCCTATTAGAAGTCCTATTAAACCTATCACTAATCCTGAGCTTTTGAATGATAATGATGTGGGAAATAAATTAATAAGTGAATATTGTGATGGAATAAAATTAGCAATTAAATTTGTAGAAGCTGACGCAATAATTATAAAAATCAAAACTAAATTAGTTAATAATAAATTGTTCAGTTTACCAATTATGTCCGTAGGATTTGTAAGTATTTTTTCAATATTTTCAGGACTTTGCTTTAAAAAAGCATCTGCACCTATGACAATAAAAAGTGCAAAAAAAGAAAAAATTATTAAATTCAATATTAAAGTTAAATTCCCCTTTTTAAGTTGGTTTTCATTTTCAACATACCTTGAAAAATCACCAAAACTTAAAATAACAATCGAAAAGTAAGCAAAAAGCGTTCCTGATACAGTTATCAATGGTATAATACTATTTCTATTTGCAAAATTTTCAAAACTTAAAGCACCTAAAAATGCGTTGACTGTAAATTTAACATCACTCAATAAAACTATAAAAAAGAATAACGCCATTCCGGAATAGACAAAGATTGCAGAAATATTAATAATTTTTTTATTATAATTCATTCCTATGCTAAATAAAATAACTTGCAACGCCATAGAGACTACAATTGAAATCCAATCTATAATGTTTAATCCAATAAAAAAAATAAGAAAAATTTCTTCTTGTAAAAGAGTTTTATCAATAGAAAAAATTAAAATTCTTAATAAATATCCCAATGCTTTTGATAAAAAATATGTTTGAATTCCAAACATAAATATACCAACTATACTTCTTAAAAATCCGATATACTGTGCTCCTCTTACTCCCATTGAGGATCTCAATAAAACTACAAATGGTAATCCAAATTTTTGAGATGGCTTACCAATTAAATTTGAAAAAAAATAAACCAATAGAGAGGCAAAAATTGTTCCAAACAATACTACAAAAGTATTTAAATCATATACGACATAGAGAGATGCGATCAAAGAAAATCCAATTACACTTTGTATGCCAACTCCCCAAAAACAAAATAAATCTTTCCAGTTCCAATTTTTATTGCTTGGATTAACTGTTACTAAATCCCAATTAACAAGTGTTTTATTTGATTTTTGCTGATTCACTCAGACAATATAGAACTTTAACAATCTACTGTCCATATAAGAGAGTTGGTAACCATAATGCAATTTTAGGAAATATAATAATTAAAATTAAACCAAATACTTGCAGCACCATAAACTGCATCATACCATAATAAATATCTTTCAAATCCCACTCAGGTACAACACCTTTTAAAAAATAAGCTGAAAGTGCAACAGGTGGTGATAACCAGGCGGTTTGTAAATTAACAGCTACTAATATTGCAAACCAAGTTAGATTAAACCCTAATGCTTCAATCAATGGCAATATAATTGGAACAATAATCATTACTATAGGTACCCATTCCAAAGGCCATCCTAATAAAAATATCATTACCATAACCATCGCTAAAATAAGATACTTATTCATTTCAAGACCTAACAAAAACTCTGTTAATAAAGTTGGCGTTCCTAATCTAGCAAAAACAGCACCAAAAAAATTTGAAGCTGCAACTAAAACCATAATCAGTGCAGTTATCTCTAATGTTTTGACTAATGCTTCTTGTAATTTAGGAAGAGTCAATTTTTTATAAGCTAATGAAAGAAGTAAAGCTCCCATAGCCCCACATCCTGCAGCTTCAGTTGGAGTGGCAAAACCAAATAAAATACTTCCTAATGCTGCAAATACCAAAGCTGCTGGTGGCACTAACCCTAAAAAAAATTCAATCCAAACATCTTTCATACTCGCAGCTCTCATATCATCAGGAATGACTGGTCCTAATTTAGGATTAATCATACATCTAATTGTTGTGTAACCTGCGTATAAACTCGCAAGAAGAATTCCTGGTAAAATTGCAGCGGCAAATAAATCTATTACTGGAATTTCCATTATAGGACCCATTACAACTAACATAATACTTGGTGGGATTAATATTCCTAAAGTTCCTCCCGCTGTGATAGTACCAGCTGCAAGTCTCACATCATAACCAGACCTGTTCATGGATTTTGCAGCCATAATTCCTAGAATGGTCACGGATGCTCCTACAATCCCTGTTGCAGCTGCGAAAATTACAGAAACAAATAAAACTGCATAATATAAAGATCCCTTAACTTTTGCTAACATCATTTGGAATGCTGAAAATAATCTTTCCATTAATCCAGCTTGTTCCATCATAATTCCCATAAAGACAAAGAGTGGGACGGCGGCAAGTGTTTGCTCTGTCATGACCATAGAGAATTGGAGTGTCATTAAATAAAAAACTAATTTTCCAAATCCTAAATAACCAAAAACAAAACCTAAAAAAATTAGTGTAAATGAAATAGGGAAACCAACAAATATTGCAAATAACATTACGCCAACAAGAATAAAACCTAAGATTGCTGGATCAATAAACTCAGCAATCATTTAGTTTCTCCTGGCCACTCACCTTTTTTAGCTGCCCAATAACTTTTGAGTAACTCAGAAACTCCTTGAATTAGTAAAAAAATTATACCAATAAGCAAACAAGTTTTAATTGGCCACATATAAGGCATCCAAGTGGTATCCATGCCTCTTTCTCCTCTTTGAATTGACTCGCCAACAAACCCAACAGTCATGTAAAGAAAAACAATTAGACCTGGAAAATAAAATAATAAATATAACCAAAAATCTATCAGACCTTGGTTTTTAGTTTTAAAATTTCTATACAAAAAATCTGCTCTTATATGAACTCCTCTTGAAAGAGCATAACCAGCACCCAACATAAAAAGTGCACCATATAAAAAACGACTTATGTCATAAGCCCAAATAGTTGGTGCTAAAAATAATTTTCTTGCAAGGACTTCATAAGTCATTGCAAAAATTAATGGCATCAATATCCAACAAACAATATTGCCTATCCACTTACTAAATTTATCAATTCCTGTAATGGATTTTGCCATCCATAATGGCATATCTTCAGGCATTTTTCCCGAACCACCACGCCTTTCGGCAATCATTTCATCTGATATATCTAATTTACCTGGATCGTCTGCCATAAGTTTGAACTAAAAATCAGAGCGGACTTAAAAGTCCGCTCTAATTAAATTAAGATTAATTACTGATTACTTTAATGTTGCTGCGTGAGCCATTCCTAGCTTCGCATTAGACATTTGAGCACCACTCCAGAAAGGAACAGCTACATCAGCAAAATTCTTCATTGAAGTATAAACCTCGTTAAAGAATTTGTTATCTTTAGCATTCTTGTTTAATGATGCTTTTGCAGCAGCCATATATTCTGTGAAATAATCAGAAGGAGTGTCCTCTAAGATTACTCCATGTTTAGTAGTTAACTCTCTTAGAGCTTTACCATTCTCATAGATTCTGTAACTCAAAGATTTTGCTAATGAAGCATTAGCAGCTACTTCAAGAGACTTTTTCTCATGAGCACTCATAGCATTATAAGTTTTTCCAGTAATATAAAAGTCAGCATTTACAACTACTTGGTGCAAACCTTGTAAATAATAATGCTTTAATACTTTTTGGAAACCAAATGTTAAGTCTGGTTTTGGACAACACCATTCAGCAGCATCGATTGTTCCTGCTTCAAGAGCTGGTAAAATATCTCCACCACCCATTGCAACAGAAGCTATACCAATGTCTTTATATGTTTGTCCTGGAATTCCTGGAGGAGTTCTGAACTTATATTTTCTAAAGTCAGCCATATCTTTAATTGGTTTTGGAAACCAACCTAAAGCTTCTGGACCAACTGGTTGAATCATAAATCCTTTTATGTCTCTTCCCATTTCTTTCCAAAGTTGGTCGTATAATTCTTTACCACCACCGTATTGGAACCATGATAGGAATGCGATATTGTCGATACCAACTCCACCACCAGCTACTGGCGAACCAAATAACATAGCAGCAGGATGATCTCCTGACCAATAGTGAGTCCATGCGAAACCACAATCAATCAGTCCTTTATCAACAGCATCAAGAGTTTCCTTAACTCCAACAACAGCGCCTGCAGGTAAAATTTCAAATTTTAACGAACCAGCTGTTAATTCAGTTACTGTATCAGTAAAGTCCTTTAACATTTTCACTTCATCAGCTTTAGTGTTTAGAACTGTCTGACATTTTAGTGTTTTTGCAGCATTAGCATTGGATACAAATCCAAGGACTAAAACAGATGCAAATAACATTGAAATGATTTTTTTCATTATATTTCCTCTTGTTAGTTAAATTTAACGTAATCAATTCAATCAGAAAAACAAACCTGATACAAGTGACAATCGATTGATATGAGTGTAAAGATGATTAATTAAGTTAAGTAAAAAATTAATTCAACTAGAGATGGAAAATTTTGATTTTATAATTATTGGTGCTGGATCTGCTGGATGCGTTCTCGCAAATAGACTTTCTGAAAATTCACAAAATAAAGTTTTATTAATTGAGGCAGGAGGAAAAGATAATTATCCCTGGATACACATTCCTGTTGGATATTTTAAAACTATGCACAACCCCTCTGTTGATTGGTGTTACAAAACTGAACCAGACAAAACAATGAATAATCGCTCTATTCGATAT
The DNA here is from genome assembly GCA_902586495.1 of uncultured Pelagibacteraceae bacterium. Classification (GTDB taxonomy): domain Bacteria; phylum Pseudomonadota; class Alphaproteobacteria; order Pelagibacterales; family Pelagibacteraceae; genus Pelagibacter. The sequence continues at coordinate 69,539 of CACIHQ010000004.1, read as the reverse complement.
CCTCGAGGAAAGACTTTAGGTGGAAGTTCAGCAATTAATGGTTTGTTATATATTAGAGGCCAAAGTAGAGATTATGATATTTGGCGTCAATTAGGTAATACTGGTTGGGGTTGGGATGATGTTCTTCCATATTTCATCAAAGCAGAAAATCAAGAGCGTGGAAAAGATGACTTTCATGGAGTTGGTGGTCCTTTATCTGTGTCTGACCAAAGAATACAATTACCATTACTAAATGAGTTTCAAAATGCTGCTGAAGAATTTGGTATACCTAAAACCAAAGATTTTAATACTGGTAATAATCATGGTTGTGGATATTTCCAAGTTACTGAAAAAGATGGTTTTAGATGTAGCACTGCAGTTGGATATTTAAATCCAATAAAACATAGGAAAAATTTAAAAATTGTTACCAATGCTCATGTAAAAAAAATTAACTTTGAAAATAAAACATCAAAAAGTGTTGAATATTGGCAAGAGAACGAGCTTAAAAAAGTTATAGTAAATAAAGAGGTTATCCTATCATCTGGATCTATTGGTTCTCCACAAATTTTACAAACATCAGGAATAGGTAACTCTGACAAGCTAAAAAATTTAGGTATAGATATGGTTCATGATCTAAAAGGAGTAGGAGAAAATCTTCAAGATCACCTAATGTTTAGACCAATTTATAAAATTCACGGGCTCAAGTCGTTAAATAAAAAAATTAATAGTTTGTTCGGTAAATTAATGATTGGGCTTGAATATGTTTTCAATAGAAGTGGACCAATGACAATGGGTGCAAGTCAAATGTGCATGTTTGCTAAAAGTGATCCCTCTTTAGAATTACCAGATCTTCAATGGCATGTTCAACCAATGAGTATGGATACTTTAGGTGCAACAAAGAATCATGATTTTCATGCGTTTACTCCAACTGTATCAAACATTAGACCGACTAGTAGAGGTCACGTAAATATAACCAATAAAGATTCTAGAATTTATGCAAAAGTAAAACTTAATTATCTATCAACAGAACATGATCGAATGATTGCTGCAAAAGGATTAAAACTTACCAGAAAGATTGTAATGGAGTCTGAAACTTTTAAAAAATATAACCCTGAAGAATATAGACCAGGAATAAATATTAATGATGATGAAGAGCTGGTAAAAGCTGGTGCAGATTATGCTCAAACTATTTTTCATCCTGTTGGTACATGTAAAATGGGACAAGATGATATGGCGGTAGTTGATGAAACGCTTAAAGTTAAAGGTTTAAATAATTTAAGAGTTATTGATGCATCTATAATGCCCAATATAACTTCTGGTAATACTAATGCACCGACAATAATGATTGCAGAAAAAGGTGCTGATATGATACTTAGGAGTTAATGTTCGCTGATTTTGTTACACCAGAACAAATTACTATCTTAACGCAAATAATCTTAATAGATCTTGTGCTTGCAGGAGATAATGCAATTATTATTGGAATGGTTGCCTCAAAATTTCCTTTAGAGCAAAGAAAGAAAATTATTTTTTGGGGTATTGGTGGCGCAGTTGTTCTAAGAATAATCTTAACATTATTGACAGCTTATTTGTTGCAGATAACTGGCTTAAGATTAATTGGCGGGTTACTTTTACTTTATATTGTTTATAAACTTTATGTAGATGTGGTTAAAGGTTCAAATCATGATAGTGACATTAAAGTAGATAATTCAAGTTTCTTAAAAGCAATTTGGACAATTTTGTTAGCTGATTTTACCATGAGTTTAGATAATGTTTTGGGGGTTGCTGGAGCAGCTGGAGATCATTATTACCTATTAGTTTTTGGACTAGTTTTATCCATTGTTTTAATGGCAACAGCTGCAACATTAATATCTAATTGGATAAAAAAGTATAAATGGATAGCTTGGGCTGGCTTAATTGCGATACTTATTGTTGCTATTGAGTTGATTTACACTGATATTAAAATATTATTTTTATAATGTTCCTTAAAAATTATAATTTTAAAAACAAAACTGCAGTTGTAACTGGTGCAGGTAAAGGAATTGGAAGAGCTTGTGCAATTGCTTTGGCTGAAGCTGGAGCAAATTTAATCATTATAAGTAGAACTAATAAAGATTTAAATGAAGTTTCTAAGAAAATAAAAAAATTTAAATCAAAATGTAAATCTTATGTTTGTGATATTACAAATTACGATGAAGTTAAAAGAATTATCAATAAACAGCCAAGAATAGATATCTTAATTAATAATGCAGGAAACAATAGACCAGCCCATTTTACCAAAGTTAAAAAGGAAGATATGGAATATATGGTTAAGATTAATACAATAGCGAGTTTTAACTTGGCCCATCTTTGTGCGCTAAAAATGATAAAGTCAAAAAATAGAAAAAAATTAGGTGGATCAATTGTAAACATGTCATCGCAAATGGGGCATGTAGGTGGACCTATAAGGAGTGTCTATAACATGAATAAATTTGGTTTAGAAGGTTTAACCAAAGGAATGTCCATAGATTTAGCAAAATATAACATTAGAGTTAATACTGTTTGCCCAACCTTTGTTGTAACTCCCATGACTAAAAAGTTTTTGAAAGATAAAAAATTTAAAAGAGATATGCTGAATAATATTCCCTTAGGAAGATTTGCAGAACTATCTGAAGTAGCTTCAGCTGTAGTATTTTTAGCTTCTGATGCAGCTTCGATGATTACAGGAACTTCATTATTGGTTGATGGTGGATGGACAGCAAAATAATATTTAGATTATTTTTTTTTATAATCTTTCTCATTCCTACTAACTCAAACGCTATTGAATTTAAAGGCAAATTTTTACAGGGTCATTTTATTGTTGGTGTTACAAATCCTTCAGCAAAAATCATAATTGATAAAAAAGAAGTTAAAGTATCTAAGGATGGTTTTTTTGCTTTTGGCATAGATAGAGATAGAAAATTTGACCTCACCATAACGAAAATTCAAGATGGTAAAAAAGAGAAAATATTAAAGAAAGTTTTAAAAAGAAAATATAATATTCAAAGAATAGATGGACTAGAGGAAAGTAAGGTCACTCCACCAGAGTCAGTTTACAAAAGAATTAAAGAAGAAAACAATAAGATAGGAAAAGCAAGAGCAATTAATTCTGACTTACCTTTTTTTAAAAATCAATTCATTATGCCAGTTAAAGGAATTATAAGTGGAGTTTATGGAAGTCAAAGAATTTTAAATGGTAAACCTAAATGGCCACATTATGGAATTGATATTGCAGCTAAAAAAGGAACTATGATTAAATCATCAGGCTCTGGGACAGTAACAATGGCAGAGGATGATTTGTATTATACTGGCGGGACTATAATTATGGATCATGGACATGGTATTTCTACAATATATTCTCATCTTGAAAGTGTAATGGTTTCAGTAGGTGATAAAATAAATCAAGGAGATATCATTGGAACGGTAGGATCAACCGGAAGATCCACAGGTCCACATTTAGATTTTAGAGTTAATTGGTTTCAGACTAGACTAGATCCCATGTCTGTAATAAATTAAATTATGCAAACATTAATCCTTTTATCTCTTGTAATTGTTATTGGTTGGATATTATTTAGACCTTTTAGTAAAAAAGAACTTGATAGATATAATGATAAAAACTGGCCAGATATGTATTAATAGAGGAACCTGGCAACAGAACGCCTCTTCACAATCTAACATTTCGTTGACTTTTTTTAGTTAAATTTGTCCTTGGCACAGTGTTGGCACAATTATCTCAAAACATTTTTAAAAGCTAAAAATTTTCTTTTTAACCTTAATTCTGGGTGAGAGTTTTTGTACATAAATAAAAATAATTTTTTTATGTATTCTTTTTTTTGAATATAAAGTCTCTTGGCTCTATTAGAACTGGAGAAATTGGTTTTATTAGTTCTATTTTCAACTTTTAAATTAGAAACATTTAAATATTTTTCTAATATCTTTTTTAAACTCAAAAGAAAAATTTTAGATCCAGATGTAAAATCAACTCTCATAGATTTAGAAATAGAGCCATCTCCATCAAAATAACCTCTAATAAAATCTTTCATATATTTATTTGGTAGTTGTTTATTATTTGGAAATTTAATTTTTAATGATTTTCTGGGTATAATACCTAATGCAATTAAATTTTTTTTCATCTTTTCACTTCTAAAACTTAAAGTTGCCTGAATACCAGGATTTATATTCTTATTTTTTGATGTTTTATCATTAAAATAAATTCTTTTTTCAGCTTTAGTATATTTCTTAAATGTCTTTAAAATATGCAAATCTTTTATGTTTAATCCAATTCCCACTAATGGTGTTTTCATTAAAACCCAACCATCACTAAACATTAGTCCTAAAAAATATGCTTTTGCTTCTGTGTTAACTTTTTTAAAAAAATCTTCATCAAAATAAAAATCTGTCTCGTATATAAAACCTTTGAATCCAGCAGCTCTAATTGCTTTTTTATGGCTCCCAAATAGTCTAATTAATGGTTGATGACCTGGTAAATCTTTAGAGAGATCACATTCTTTAGCTCGTGGATATCTTTTATTTTTTTTTATAAAATTCTTTAAATCTTTTAAAGCCTGACTTTTGGTGTATTTTTTAATATACAATCTTTCGTTTATTTTAAGTGTCTTAAAAAGCTTATTTAATCCTCCAAATTTAGTTCTAATAGTTGTTGCTGCTGGAAGATTATATTTTTTTTTATAAATTTTATTGGAAAAATCTTTTTTTTTCGGTCTTCTGCACTCTAATTTAATAAATTTTTTTATAATCTTTAAAATTCTATTTTTTCGAATTTTATTGCTCATCTTTTTTGCCGAATAAAGAAAATAATTTGGCACAATCCTGGCACAATTGCTACATAAGTTTTAATATTTCAATTCAAATTATTCGCGAATAATGGTACAAAGTTCGAGGCACCTTGCAACAGAACGCCCCTTAATCAATCTAATTCGAATTCCTTAGTATAATCTTTTTTGAGATTTGGATCTTGTTTTGATTTTTCTAAAATACAATTTCCTATGACTAAATAATCCAACTCTGTTCCCATAAAGCAATTAAAAGCATCTGTTGGAGAATTAACTATAGGCTCTCCTCTCACATTAAATGATGTATTAACTATTACTGGGCAACCAGTTTTTTCTTTAAATTTTGAGATTAAATCATAATAAGGTTTGTTGGTTTCTTTGGTAACAGTCTGTATTCTCGCAGAGTAATCGACATGAGTTACTGCTGGTATTTCAGATCTTTTGATATTTAATTTATCTATACCAAAAAGTTTCTTTTGTTCTTCGTTCATTTCAATTTTTTTATTGGAATTTACGTCAGCTACTAATAACATGTAAGGACTATCTACATTTATATTAAACCAATCAGATAAATCTTCTCTTAAAATTGATGGAGCAAAAGGTCTGAAACTTTCTCGATATTTAACTTTTAAATTAAGGTTTTTTTGCATTTTATCTGATCTTGGATCACCTAAAATTGATCTCGCACCTAAAGCTCTTGGTCCAAACTCCATTCTGCCTTGAAACCAACCTATTGCTTTTTCATTTGATAAAAACTCCGCTGTCTTACTTATTAAATCTTCATATTCTATTGTCTCAAAATTCGCCCCTACTGACTTTAGTTCTTTTTCAATTTCCTCTTGATTGAATTCGGTTCCTAAATATGAACCTTTCATGTCATCATTTGAATTAACAACTCTCTCTTTTTTTTGTTCAATATGCCAAAGAGCTAAAGCTGCACCTAAAGATCCTCCAGCATCACCTGCTGCAGGTTGGATCCAAATATTGTCAAAAATCTTTTCCTGAAGAATTTTTCCGTTAGTGACACAATTTAAAGCAACACCACCAGCTAAACATAAATTATTGATGTTATATTCTTGACGAATAGCTTTTGCTAATTTGATCATTATTTCTTCTGTTACTTTCTGAATTGATGCTGCAATATCCATATGAAATTGAGTAATCTTTTCATTTTTTGGATCACGGGGTTTTTGTCCAAATAAATTATGAAACTTTTCGTTAGTCATAGTAAGACCAGTTGCATAATTAAAATATTTTTGATCTAGTCTGAAGGTTCCATCATCTTTTATATCAACTAATTTTTTTACCTTATCTTCATAAATTGGGTTTCCATAAGGTGCTAAACCCATAAGTTTGTACTCTCCACTATTTACTTTAAAACCTGTGTAGTAAGTAAAAGCAGAATATAAAAGCCCTAGTGAATGTGGAAAATGAATTTCCTTTTTTATCTCTAAATCATTTTTTTTTCCAACAGCAACCGTGGTCGTTGCCCATTCGCCAACACCATCAGCAGTTAATACGACTGCTTCTTCAAAAGGTGATGGAAAAAAGGCACTAGCTGCATGACTTAAATGATGGTCTGAAAAAAAAATATTTTCATCAGATTTAAAATTTTCATCATGTTCTTTTAGCTTATTGAATAAAAGATTTTTCTGAAAAAGTTTCTCTTTAATCCATAATGGCATCGCTTTTGCAAATGAAACAAATCCTCGTGGTGCAAAGGCAACATAAGTTTCTAATAATCTCTCAAATTTTAAAAAAGGTTTCTCAAAAAAAACAATTTGATCAATTTCGCTCAATTTCATGTTTGAAAATTTTAAAACAAATTCAATAGCTTGATGTGGGTATCTTGGATCATGTTTTTTTCTTGAAAATCTTTCCTCTTGCGCTGCTGCAATTATCTTTCCATCTTTTAATAAACAGGCTGCACTATCGTGATAAAATGCAGAAATACCTAAAATTGAAGTCACTTTAAAAAATTGTATAAATAAATGGAGCTACTGCAGAACCTTGGGTTAGAACAATTAATCCACCAAATAAAACAAGTACTATTATAATTGGTAAAAGCCAATATTTTTTTCTTACCTTTAGAAACTCCCAAAATTCTTTTATAAAACTCATACTAAAATTGATTTTTCATTTTACTTTTTGGGCCTGATTTGTCGATCCAATAAGTTTCTTTTTTATCATATTTTAAATTTAATAAATCTTTCTTAAGTAACCGCATAACAATTCCAATAGGTGTTACAACTATGAAAAATATAATTCCCATTATTAAAGGTGATATAAATTTTCCAAGTAGTAATCCAAATTTAAACCATAATCTATTTAAGGGTGTAAGTATCTTTGAGTTTATCAAACCAAGAATAAGAAAAATAAATGAGATAACTAATGACCAAATTCTTAAATCATTATCTTTTAAAAGTGGATAAAGTGCTATTAATAAAAAAACAATAAAAAATACTATACCAAAGCTTCTATTAGAACTTATCTTAATTTCATCCATTTAGAGATTTTTGTGGCCTCATATCTTTTTTATTTATTCCAGCCACTCTCACAGGTTTTTTCATTGCATCTCTTCTAAAAGGCTCACCCAATTCTTGATTTAATATTACCTCTATAAATGTGGTAATACCTTTTTTTTGATCTTCACATGATTTTTTGATGGCCTCTGTTGTTTCTTCCATTGTTCTAACAGTCACTCCCTTTAAACCACAAGCATCTGCAACTTTTGCAAAGCTTAATTCTGGATCTAGTTCTGTTCCAACAAAGTTATTATCAAACCATAAAGTAGTATTTCTTTTTTCTGCACCCCATTGATAATTTCTAAAGATGACCATTGTAATTGCCGGCCACTCTTCTCTTGCACACGAGCTCATCTCATTCATACTAATTCCAAATGCTCCATCCCCTGCAAAACCAATTACAGGTGTATCTGGGCATCCAATCTTTGCACCCAAAATTGATGGGAAACCATAACCGCAAGGTCCAAATAAACCTGGAGCTAAATATTTTCTTGGTTTTTCAAAAGTTGGATAAGCATTTCCAATTGCACAGTTATTACCTATATCACTAGATATAATTACATCCTTTGGCATCCCAGATTGTATTGCTCGCCAAGCTTGTCTTGGTGACATTCTGTCTTTATCTCTTTCTCTCGCTTCTTTGTTCCAAACTGTTCCCTCATCATCATCCTCATGATCTAAACTTGCTAATTTTTGTAACCACGCAGATTTTGTCTGATGAATTAAATCTTTTCTTTTTTGTCTATCATTATCTCCTGCAGTTGAAGATAATTTATCAATTATTTGCTGAGCAACTAATTTTGCATCACCACTTATCCCAACTGTTACTTTTTTAGTCAAACCAATTCTATCAGGATTAATATCTACTTGAATAATACTTGCATTTTTTGGCCAGTAATCAATTCCATATCCAGGTAATGTTGAGAAAGGATTTAATCTTGTGCCTAGTGCCAAAACTACATCAGCTTTAGAAATTAATTCCATAGCTGCTTTTGATCCATTATATCCTAAAGGACCTACTGCTAAAGGATGACTTCCTGGAAAACTGTCATTGTGCTGATAACCTGAACAAACAGGTGAGTCTAATTTTTCTGCAAGTTTTTTAGTCTCATTAATTGCATCACCGATAACAACTCCAGCACCAGATAAAATCACAGGAAATTTTGCATTTGATAAAAGTTTTGCAGCTTTATCAATTGCTTCTGCCCCACCACCTTGTCTTTCTAATCTGACGATTGGCGGTAACTCAATATCAATCACTTGAGTCCAATAATCTCTTGGAACATTAATTTGCGCAGGTGCTGAACCTCTGATTGCCTTTTCTATTACTCTATTTAAAACTTCTGCCATTCTAGATGGATCTCTAACTTCCTCTTGGTAACAAACCATATCTTTGAACAAATTCATTTGCTCTACTTCTTGGAAACCCCCTTGACCCATTGTTTTGTTTGCAGCCTGAGGTGTTACCAATAGTAATGGTGTGTGATTCCAATAAGCTGTTTTAATCGGGGTTACTAATCCAGTAATACCTGGTCCGTTTTGTGCGATTACCATTGACATTTTTCCAGTAGATCTTGTGTAACCATCGGCTATTAGTCCACCGTTTGTTTCATGAGCAACATCCCAAAAGGTAATTCCTGCATCAGGAAAAATATCTGAGATAGGCATGAATGCTGAACCAATTATACCAAAAGCATGTTCAATACCGTGCATTTGTAAAACTTTTACAAAAGCTTCTTCTGTTGTCATTTTTGTCATTAATAGAGCCTTTCTAAACCAGTATATGTAATAGTTTTTTTATAAAACTATTTCTTAATAGTCGCGATTAATATATAAGATTTTTGGAAATTCAAATAAACATTTCGACACTATATATATGGCTACAGATATCATAATTCACGACAAAAAAGATAATGTAGGTGTAGTAGTGATAGAGAAAATAACCCCAAAACAAGACTGTAAATGCTGGATTATGGAAAATGATAGCTCGGCGTCTATTCAATCAATAGATGAAATACCTCTAGGTCATAAAATTGCTATGGTCGATTTAAAAGAAGGTGATACTATTTTAAAGTATGGTCATGATATTGGCAAAGTAGTTAAAGCAATCAAAAAAGGTGAACATGTTCATGTTCATAATGTAAAAACAAAAAAGTGGTAAATAATGGAAATCCCAAAAAGTTTTTTAGGTTATAAAAGAGAAAACGGCAGAGCGGGAACTAGAAATCATGTAATTATATTGCCTGTTGATGACATTTCTAACGCATGTGCGGAATCAGTCGCTAACAATATAAAGGGGACGATTGCATTACCACATTCTTACGGAAGACTGCAATTTGGAGCGGATTTAGATTTACATTTTAGAACAATGATTGGAACAGGAAGTAATCCAAATGTAGCTGCGGTTATTGTGATTGGTATTGAGCCAAAATGGACTAAAAAAATTGTTGATGGCATCGCTAAAACAGGAAAACCAGTTGAAGGTTTTCACATAGAGCGCACAGGAGATATTGGAACTGTAATGAAAGCTTCAAAAAAAGCGCAAGAATTTTCACAATGGGCATCTGAAAAACAAAGAGAAGAGTGTCCAATGAGTGATTTATGGATCTCAGTAAAATGTGGGGAGTCAGATACAACATCAGGATTAGCATCAAATCCAACTGTTGGAAATTTAATGGAAAAATTAGAACCATTAGGTGTTCATTTATGTTTTGGTGAGACATCTGAACTTACTGGGGCAGAAAATGTCTGTGCTGCAAGAGGAGCAACTAAGGAAGCTTCTGAAAAATTTATGAAGACATGGAATGAATATAATGATTTTATATTAAAAGAAGCAACTAATGATCTTTCAGAAAGTCAACCAACTGCTGGAAATATTGCAGGTGGATTAACCACAATTGAAGAAAAAGCATTTGGAAATTTTCAAAAAATAGGAAACTTAAAATTTATAGATGTACTTGAGCCAGCTGAGGAACCAGCAAAAGGTCCAGGACTTTACTTCATGGATACATCTTCAGCAGCAGCAGAATGTATTACACTTCAAGCTGCAGGAGGATTTAACATTCATTTATTTCCAACAGGCCAAGGGAATATAGTTGGAAACCCTATAGAGCCTGTTGTAAAATTAACTGCTAACCCATTAACAGCTAAAAGCATGAGTGAGCATGTTGATTGCGATGTATCAAAGATTCTTTCAAGAGAAATGAACTTATCTGAGGCGGGAGATAAGCTTATCGAGACAACACTAAGAGTAGCTAATGGAAGATTAACCTGTGCAGAAGCTTTAGGTCATAAAGAATTTGTTATGACTAAACTTTATAGAAGCGCATAATCACTAAATTAAAGAATGTTTTTTAAAAATTACTTGGTGTTCATACCAGGCATAGTTCTTGCATTTGTTCTTTATTCTCTATCCCAAGGTTTTAATAACATTATTGGTATTGATCTTTTAGGATATAGCAAAAGTCCGATCTCCACAGCTATGATAGCAATCCTACTCGGCATTTTCTTTGGAAATTTTTTTAAAATTAGAGAAAGTTTTCAAAAAGGATTAGATTTTAGTAGAGATTATATCTTAAAACTTGGCATAATCTGTTTAGGCATACAATTAAAGCCGTTTGAGTTTTTAGAGTTTGGAAAAATTGCAATTCCATTGATATTAATTTGTATAGTTAGCGTCTTAATCGTAATTAAGCTTTTAATTAGAAAAATTCAGATACCAACTCGGATGGCTTACTTAATATCAATTGGAAGCAGCGTTTGTGGCACCACTGCTATTATGGCAACCGCGCCTGTAATAAAAGCAAATAAAAGTGAAATTTCTTATGCAATCGCAAATATTACTTTATTCGGAATATTGTCGATGTTGTTTTACCCTTACTTCTCAAATTTCTATTTTGAGGGAAATTCATTATTTGCAGGTCTTTTTTTAGGAACAGCTATACACGAAACATCACAAGTTGCTGCAGCAGGATTAATATATGATCAACAGTACAATAGTCCTGAAACATTAAATATTGCAACTGTCACAAAGCTTTTAAGAAATACTTTTTTGATGGTGATGATTCCTCTTTTTGCCTTTCTTTATAATAGAGGTCAGGTAAAAGAAAAGGGTTACTCCATTTTAAGTATATTTCCTTATTTTATTTTAGGTTTTGTTGGGATGATAATTTTAAGAAATGTTGGTGATGAAGTTTTCTCAACTGATAATAATTGGATTGAAATTATAGATTTTGTTAAAACAAGTTCTAAAATTTTCTTAACTATGGCTATGGCTGCTATAGGCTTATCAACAAACTTAAAAGATATTAGAAATATGGGTTATAAACCTTTTATTGTTGGATTTACGGCAATGTTAACTGTAGGAGTTGTGAGTATTATAACTATAGAAACTTATATAAAATTTTTTATTTAGATTGTTTAACTGGTTTTTTAAAATATTTTTCTCTAAACTTTGAAATTGATCTTCTAATAAATGCAGCTGCAATTCCTAAAATAACAGCAAATAAAATCGAAAATAATCCATAGAAGAATGGCATATCCTCTGAAAACTCTTTAATAAACTTTGAGAAGAAATTTAAGTCTTTTGAGCTTATAGGTATTGTGCCATTCAGTATTTCTTCTGCAAAAAAAGTATCATAAGCAATTACTATTCCCACAATTAATAGTAAAATTGCCAATAATGCTTTTAATCCAGAACTATCAATTTGCTCACCAAGTTTTTGGCCTACCTGTACTCCGACTATTGAGCCTATAACTAACATTAACACTAACATTAGATCTATTGAACCATAATTAATTGAATGAAGAAATGTAACTATGACACTTACAAAAATTGTTACGAATAAGGAAGTTCCAGGAACTAATTTTGTCGGCATCTTAATAATATAAATCATTGCTGGCACTAAGATAAATGCACCGCCGATCCCCATTATAGCTGCTATAAACCCAACAACTAATCCAATTATGATCGGTGTGAATATACTTTCATATAGTTTTGATTTTGGAAACCTCATTCTAAAAGGAAGTCCATGTATCCAATAATGAACATGTAATTTTTTTTTCTCTACAATATTCTTTTTGGCTTTATCAATCTCACCTAGACTTTCCACTAACATCAGAGTCCCAATTATTGCAAGAATATACATATAGGCTAAAGAAATTACCGTATCTATTTTACCGATGTCTTTAAAATATGTGAAAGTAAAAATACCTACTATAGTTCCTATAGTTCCACCAATTACAATCATTAATCCCATTTTGTAATCTAAAGTATTTTTTAACCAATGAGTGGTGGATCCAGATACAGAAGTTGCCAAGATATTGTTGGCCTCGTTAGCAACTGCATAAGCTGGGGGAACGCCCATGAAGATTAAAAAAGGTGTCATTAAAAAACCACCTCCTACACCAAATAAACCAGAAAGAACTCCAACTATAGCACTTATTAAAAGTATTTCGACAGGGTTAATAAATACTTGGGCTATAGGTAAAAAAACATCCATCTAAAAAAACTTTAAATATAACTTAACTAAAAGTTATAAAAGTTCCAAATAAGATCACGCCCCAACAAGCTACAATCGCTGAAAAAATTCCAGTTTTAATTAATGTTGTTTTTTTTTCAGAAAGTATTTGAGGTATTTTTATATTTGGAAGGTGCATCTATATTTCTCATACACCCGGTAGATAAATTGTCAAACTATTATTGAAAAATTAATTCTTTTTTTAGTAGATAGTTGCACCAAAAACTTTAACCTCGCCATCCTCTACTCCAAGCACAAGTCTGCCTAAAAATTCACCTTGGATTTCTTTGTTTGTCTGCTTTATTAATACTGTTATATGATCACCTCTTCTTAGAGTGCCAAATGGCTCATATGTTTCATTTAAGTTTACAATTAGTTTGTTATTAGCCCATTGTTTACCTAATTCGACCTCATTAGCTCCGAAAAGCATTTGAGTGGAAAAATCTCTGGTAAAACCGCCATAATCTTTCAAATTGGAGGATCTAACTAAGTTTTCCCAGAAGGGTTTACCAATTTCAAATATCTCCTCATCTGATTTAGATAATAGATCCATTGATTACTCTTTATAATATTAGATTAAGAAGCTTTTTTCTTCTCTTTTTCATCAACAATATGATACACAGGGACCTTCTCAAGACTAAATTTACCAGTTTCAGGATCCCTTCTAGATACCGTCAAACAATGCCAGTTTTCATCATCTAACTTCATATGATCACCTCTATAATAATATCCTGGCCAACGAGTTTCTTCTCTAAATAATGTATGTTCAGTCACACACTGAGAAGTCAGCGCCCTATGCTTTAATTCCCAAGCTCTCATTAATTGATGATAATCTTCAGCTCCTACTTTTTCTAAATCTTCTTGAAGCCAGTCTAACAATTGCAAAGCTTTTTTTAATAAGTTTCCATTTGTCATATAGTTAGAGGTAATTCCTCCCACATATTCGTCCATAATTTTTTGAAGTCTTTGTAGACCTTGAATAGGTGAAATATAGCTCGGTGAAACTGTTCCCCCAGTTATTTCGTTTTGAGCAACAGTATAAGTATCTAGAGGTTTATAAACAGCTTTTTTGAAGTCATCACATTGTTTATCCGAAACTTTAATTCCGTCTGCTTTTTTGTCCTGTATGTATTTCACTGCTGCTTTGGCTGCTAGTCTTCCTTCAGTAAATGAGCCTGATGAAAATTTATGAGCGCTTCCACCAACAGTGTCACCAGCTCCAAATAGGCCATCAATAGTTAACATTCGATTATATCCCCAAAAATATTCAGGTGGAGATAAATCTTCTGGTCCACTCACCCAAGCTCCAGAACACGTTGCGTGTGATCCCATCACATAAGGTTCCGAGGTTGTTAATTCAGGATTGGTATATTTTGGATCAATATTTTGCGAAGCCCAAACAACAGCTTGCCCAACTGTCATACCTAAAAAATTTTCCCATCCTACGGTCTCTAAATGTGGATCTTGGAAAGCCTCTTTAGTCACCATGTGGATTGGTCCACCTCCCGCAGCCACTTCTTGAATAAATGCGTGATTTCTTAAACATGTTGGAGTTGGATGGTGATCAATATACTCACCTACTAACTCTTTTGTTTGGTCGTACCATTTTTTTTCATAGTTTTCACCATTAGCATTTTGAGTATATGTTTTTAAATGTAAAAAGTATGCACCAACAGGTCCATAACCATCTTTAAATCTACATAAAACAATTCTGTTTTCCATTTGAGTCATCTTTGCACCAGCTGCTATGGGTAAAGCATATGCTGATCCATTACTCCACGGCGCGTACCAAGTTCTGCCCATACCCTCACCTACAGCTCTTGGTTTAAATATATGTGATGCTCCACCTGCAGAGACGATAACAGCTTTTGCTCTAAACACATGGAAGTCTCCAGTTCTCATATTAAAGCCAACTGCTCCACCAATTCTATTCTCTTGGGCTTCATCCATCAATAAATGAGTAACCATTATTCTATTATAAATTTTGTCGGCAGATTTTTTTGCTGCTTCAGCTACAATTGGTTTATAACTCTCACCATGAATCATGATCTGCCATTTTCCTTCTCTTAAGTATCTTCCTGTTTTTTCATTTTTCATCATTGGAAGACCCCACTCATCAAACATGTGAACAGTCGAGTCTACATGTCGAGCCATGTCATATCCTAAGTCTTCTCTGACCATTCCCATTAAATCATTTCGTGCATATCTTACATGGTCTTCAGGTTGATTTTCATCCCACTGCATACCCATGTAACAGTTGATGGCATATAATCCTTGAGCTACAGCTCCACTTCTATCGATGTTAGCTTTCTCAACACAAACAATCTTTAAATCTCTACCCCAATGACGAGCTTCGAAAGTTGCTCCCGTTCCAGCCATTCCACCACCAACAACCAATACATCACACTCTTCATAATGGGTCTTATGTTTGGCCATTAATAGTAAACTCCTTTTTTAAAAGACTCTTTTGGGACCGATGGTAATTCTTGATTAGTATTTAAACCCTCTGGCTCACTATATAACCTCTGTGAATTAATTTCTCCTTGATTAGGTGTGTCCCCTTCTGCGAGCTTAGGAATAAATTTTCCCCAAGGTTTAGTTGTTATAGGTGAGACGAAGTTTTTCTCTGTTCCGTTTCTAAATTTTATTTTCCAAGAGATAGTTCCTTTTTCTTCTTCTCTTCTAACTCTAACACTGTGACCCATTGGGGCAAAATCAGCATACCCTCTTACATCAATAGCATGATTAGGACATGCTTTAACACACGAATAACATTCCCAACAAAAGTTGGGTTCAATATTTTTTGCACGTCTAATATTTTCATCAATGTGCATGATATCTGAGGGGCAAATATCTACGCAATGACCACAGCCATCACATCTAGTCATGTATACAAAAGTTGACATAATTTTAATTATCCTTTCTATGTAACATATTAATAGTGTTTTGGCTCTTCTCTTTTTATACCCAAACCAAATTGTTCAGGCGCATCAGCTGGTGGAGGTAAATTATCTCTTGATCCATCAGCTTCAGCCAAATTTTTTTGAATAGCAGCTCCAGGTTTATAAAACATGTGTGCAAATTTTGACCAATACACACCACCAAATAGAATTAAATTAGCTGCAATAAATAGAACTAAAAATAAATAAGACAGACCAATTTGTCCATTGAATTGAGTGAACGACCAAGCCAACCCAAAAGTTGAACACGCAAGTAAAGCTAAGACAAACAAATCAGCTTTAATAATTCTATACCAAGGATGAGCTTCAGCAGAAACATCAACTCTTAAAAAAAACCAAAACCAATATCCTCCTAAGCATGTGAGTATTGCTCCAACATGCCAAAGCATTGACCAAGTTTGAGAACTAGGTTTATCAGCACCTGTGTAACAAAAAACTAAAATAGCCGAAGATACCCAAAATAAAATTGTACCATACATTCCTAGAACATGAGCAAGTCTCCTCTTTCCAAAACCAAGTTCTGAAGTTGTGCCAATATCTACTACTGTTGTTTTGGCAATAACAGAGACTCTTTCTCCTACACCTAGTTTTTTAGTTGCTGAAAGTTTTGCTTTTTTTGCATTATTAAAAAAATAGGTCAGATTTTTATGATGTATCATTTGAATGACTGTACCGATTACAATCAATAAAATCATAGCCACAATAAAAGATTGCATTGCCAACGGTGAAATTGACTCTGATAAAATTGAAAAAGGATTATTACTTAACATTTCCGCCTTTGTTAAATTTTTTGAATTATTTTGAATTTTATATATTGTGAATCAATAGTTCAACCACAAACTAAGGTCAATTTGTCTTTTTATACAAGATTAATTATTTCTTTTATAATGTTGTTTATTTGGAATCACTGATCTTACTCCACCCTGAGGATTATCAACATCTCCTTCTCTACGAGGAATTAAGTGAAAATGACAATGGAAAATTGATTGTCCAGATACTTTTCCAATATTTGTACCTAAATTAAATCCTTTAACTGATTTATCTTTTTTAATTATTTCATTTTTAATTATTTTAATAAGATCATTACAGGCTAGCAATTCCTCGTTAGATAGATCAAAAAAGTCTATCGTATGTCTTTTAGGAATAATAAGACAATGGTGTTCTGTAACTGGATAAGAGTCATAGCTAGCATATGCAAGATTATTATCATGAGTGTATCCTGTTTTTTTAACATTACAAAATAAACAAGGTTCGTTTGGATCTTTCATTCTCTTAAAATCTATATGAATTACATTTATTTATAGCTGTATTATAATGTTTTGAAAGAAACCTAAACTTATCTAAATTTTTTCTTTTCCATTTAATCTCATTTATTGTTTTAACCGATGTAACACCTTTACCAGAACCCAACAATAAGATTTCATCATAACTATTTATCTCTTTGAGGAAAATATCTTTTTTGATTATCTTTTTAATTTTTGTTTTAAAAAATTTATAAGTATTACCCTCATAATATCCTTTTCTAGGGGTAAAAAATTTTTGATCTTTAACAAATAATAAATTTGAGGTTCCAGTTTCCAATAATCTTTTATTAGATACCAATCCAATATCTGATTGGGAATTATCCATTTTAGATAAATATGATAAAATCTTTTTGTATTTAAGGTTTTTATATTCAGGTTTTTCTCGTTTTAATTTTACTAATTTCAAATTAAAATTTAATTTTGGTTTAATTCTTTTTCTTAAAGATATTGAAATTATTTTTTTATTTAGGGCAATTCTTAATAGATGATTATATCTTTTCTTTTTGGACAAATTTTTTTTAATAATAGCTAAAATATCAGCTCGTAAAGATTTCTTAGTGATCTTATAATCTTCTAAGGATTTAATTAAATTATTTAAATGATTTTTAAAAAATAAAATTTTTCCTGGCCTACCAAAAATCCACATCGTCGTGAAAATTCCATGATCTCCCCAAAGGTCATGAAATTCTATTTCCTCTAAATTTTTAAGCTGATAAGATTTTTTTAATAAGTATTTTGCCATTGATAGTTAAAAAAGATTCTGGATGAAATTGAAATCCATATATTTTCTCCTTTTGATTTTCAAATGCCATCGCGACTTTTGAATTTAAACATCTCATAGTTATCTCAAAATTATTAGATTTAAAAGGTTCTTGTAACTTTAAAGAATGATACCTTCCAACTTTAAATATTTTTCCTTTTTGAAATAAAGATTTATCATTAACTACTTTGATATTTGATTGAAAACCATGATATATTTTTTTCTGTTCAATAATCCTTCCACCTTCACAAAAAAGAATATGTTGAAACCCTAGACAAATGCCAATCATCTTTTTCTTTCCCTTAAATCTTTTATAGATTTTAGAAGTTATTGGATAATCTTTTGGGCTACCTGGCCCCGGTGAAAAAACTATTGTTGAAGCTTGATGGATTTTTTTTTCACTAATCTCATTATAGTTATCACATTCAACTCTATCAAATAAAGCAAATTGGTGAACCACATTGTGAGTAAATGAGTCATTATGATCTATCACATATATCATTTGAATAAATCAATTAGTGCTTTGGCCTTTAAAAAATTTTCATTAAATTCATGGTTGGCATTACTATCAACTACGACACCTGAAGCGACAGATATCTCTGACATATTTTTAAAATTTAAAATTGATCTAATAATAATATTAAATCTCATATCACCATTAAATTTTATATAACCAAAGCTACCTGTATAAATATTTCTATTTTCTTTTTCTTGATTATTTAATAGGTTAAGCGTGTTTATCTTAGGACATCCAATAACTGAACCACCTGGCATCATCGCTTTAATTATATCCACGTTATTGATATTTTTTCTTAATTTTCCTTTAATTAGACTTACGTAATGAAATAAGTCTTTATATTCCTCAACAATTTTTTGCTTTGATAATCTTACAGTGCCAATCTTACAAATTCTTGATAGATCATTTCGTTCCATATCTACAATCATGTTATGTTCTTTAGTTTCTTTGAGGTTTTTTCTAAAATAATTTAATGCTTTTGACTTATTAAGATTTTTTGTTTTTTTTACTGTTCCAGCGATTGGTTTTGTAGATATTTCTGAGCCTTTTTTTGTTATCAAATTCTCGGGTGAACAACTAACTATTGAATAGTTCCTGTCTTTAATCATAAAAGCTTCTGGAGCTAAATTTGTCTTAGATAACCTTGAAAAAAAATCTAACGGATCTATTTTAGATTTAGTTTTGTATTTGGTGCAAATTTTAATTTGATACGTTTCTCCACTTTTAATTTTTTTTTTAAATCTGTTAAATATTTTTGTATAGCTTTTTTTATTTATATTTATTTTAAAATTTCCAGACTCAAAATCTCTTTTAAAATGACTAAGGTTGTTACTTAATTTGATTTTTTTTTCTGGTTTATAAAAAATACCTTTTGGAAAATTAAAATCTTTTTGTCTAGGTAATTTTATATCAATTAAATTATTCAAAAGTTCGTAGCCAAAAAAACCAATATAAAGATCAGTATTTTTAATTTTTTTTTTATTTTTTTTCTTCAAAAAACTTAGAATATTTTTATTGTTTAAAACAATTTTTTTTGAAAAATTTGTGTAAAGATCAAATCCCGTTTGAGATTTGTATATAATATAAGGTTTCCCCGATTGATCTAATTTTGCTAATTGATTTGATTTGCTCAATTTATTCTGTTTTTAATCTTAAAACTGGTTCTTCTTTAATTGGAATATGTATTATTGCAGCGAATATGGATAAAGCAATTGCTAAATACCACGCGTAATCATATGACCCATATGTATCATGAAATAATCCACCCAAATAAGCCCCAAAAAAAGATCCAATTTGATGACTTAAAAAAACAATACCGTATAGAAGACCCAAATATTTAGTACCAAATAAATGGGCTACTATTCCACTTGTAGCTGGAACTGTTGAAAGCCATAAGAAACCAAAACTTGCTCCAAATAAGAATGCATTAATATTACTTGCGGGAAGGAATATAAACAGTGCAATCGAAATACCTCTTAAAAAATAGATCGCACTCAGTATAATTTTTTTGCTCATCTTCGCTGAAAGATAACCACTTAATAATGAACCAAAAATATTAAAAACTCCGATTAAGGATAATATTGCTGCAGCTGTCCAGTCCTCTAATCCTCTATCAACTACATACTTTGGAACATGAGTTCCTACTAAAGTTATATGAAAACCACAAACAAAAAATCCTGATACGAGTAAAATATAACTCTTGGTTTTAAATGCTTCTGAAAGAGCTTCTTTAAATGATTGGTCAGAGGTTTTTTCAGCTTTTTTTGAATCTGATGGAGATCTTACAAAATATGCCGCAACTAATCCTGATAATAAAAATAAACTGAATATATATAATGTATAATTCCATCCAAACTCCTTTAAAGAATAATTTGTAAAAATTGGTGAAAGAAAATAACCAAATGATCCTATTGCAGTTACAAAACTCATAGCAATTGTTCTTGTTGATAATGGAAAATGTTTTCCAACAATTGACATTGGAATACTGATCGCTGTACCACCAAGTCCAATTCCAATTAATAAACCCACATGAATTTGAAAAAATATTCCAGTGTTAGGCCCCGTATATAAAAAATAAATACCTAATGTATAAAAAATAAACGCTGTAATAATAGCAATATGTCCACCATATTTATCTGCAATTGCCCCAAAAATAGGGCCTGTTATGCCCCACATAAGCATTTGCATTCCTATAGCAAAACCAAACGCGGTATTGCTGATCTTTAAACTTTCATTAAAATCCATAAAAAATAGTCCAAAAGTTTGTCTCACTCCTAAAGAAATTAGAACAACGAAACATGCAGCTATCAAGGTTATGATTGCAGTTTTAGATTGGAAAAATTTTTCAGAAATCATCTTAAATATCTTAACGCTTGTTTGATATCCTGAATTAAGTCTTTAGGATCTTCTAGTCCTATATGCAATCGGACTAGATGTTCATCTTTTAACAAATTCATATATTTTCTTTTTCCTGTTTCTCTAAATTCTTGATGTAATACCAAACTTTCAAATCCACCCCAACTATATCCATAGCCAAATAATTTAAGCGAATTTACAAATTTTTTTACCAACTTAGTGCTACTTGATTTTATTTTTAAACCCATTAAACCAGAGGCACCTGAGTAATATTTTTTCCACATTCTATAGTTTTGTGAATTTTTCTTAAATGGATAAAGTAATTGAATTTTTTTATTTTTTGATAAAAAAGCTGCTATTTTTTTTGCATTCTCACTGTGTCTATCTAATCTCACATCAAGAGTTCTCAAACCTCTTGTAATTAAATAAGCATCATCTGGACCAAGTCTTAAACCTGTGATTTTTTCTGCTGCTTTTACTTTATTAAAAACTTTTTTGTTTACTGCCAAACTACCCCCCATTACGTCAGAATGACCGGAGTAATATTTTGTTGCTGAAACAATTGACATATCAAAACCTAATTTCATTGGTTTCAAGTAATATGGAGTTCCCCAAGTGTTATCGATAGCTGTAAATATTTTATGTTTTTTTGCAATTGAAACGATTTTACCTAAATCTTGAAAATCAAAAGTATTACTTCCTGGATTTTCTACAAAAATTAATTTTGTTTTTTTTGTTATATTATTCTTTAATGTTTTCAAATCATGAGGATTGTAAAAAACAGTCCTTACATTAAATTCTTTTAAATAGTTTTCTGTAAGAATTCTTGTTGGGCTGTAAACTGGGTCAGCAACTAGCATTTCATCCCCAGGTCTAACAACGCTAAATATAGCCAAAAAAACTGATCCAAAACCTGTTGGAGTTGTGAAGACATGATAGCTATCCTCTAGCTTAGTCAATATTCTCTGTAATATATAAGTTGTAGATGTTCCCTGTCTCCCATAGTCAAAGTGACCTCCTGTAGGTTTTTTTTGGGCTTTAACTTGTGTCTTTCTTATGTGTTGCATTGACTTAAAGATAATTGTTGAAGCTCTAACCACTGGAGGGTTTACTGACTGATTATGAAAATCTTTTGCTGTGTGCTTTAAGAATGTTTTAAAAGATTTAACCATAAAAAATTTGATATGATAAGTTGACAATGCTATATCCATATGAAAAATTCAATAAATTAATAAAAAGGATTTAATGAGTTACCCAAAGAAACACAGAGGCAGAAGAAAAATGGGTTCTAAAAAGAGAAGAGCTCGAAAAAAGAACAAGAAAAAATAGCTTATTCTTTTATCCAACCACCTCCCAAAACTTTATAACCCTGAGAGTCTTTATTATAAAAAACACATGCTTGACCTGGAGATATACCATCCTCAGACATGTCTAGCTCCACGTTTGCGCTATCATTCTTAGCTAATTTAACTTTAGCACCTAATAATTTTCCAGTAGATCTTACTTTTACATAAATTTTTTTTTCAAATTCCTGTTTTCCAGATAATAAATTAACATCTTTTAATAAAATTTCTTTTTTCCCTAAAAACTGTCTTGAACCTACAATAATCTCATTTTTATCGGAATTTATCTTAACAACATAAAGTGGTTCATCATTTGAAATCTTAATACCTTTTCTTTGACCTATTGTAAAATTTACTATTCCATCGTGAACACCAATAACTTTGCCCTGTAAGTTTTTAATATTACCTTTTTTAAAAGAGTCAGGCCTAAATTTTTGAATAACAGATGCATAATCGCCATTAGGAACAAAACAAATATCTTGGCTATCAGGTTTATCTGCAACATTTAGATCTAACTCTTGTGCTATTTCTCTAGTCTCACTCTTATGCAAGACTCCTAGGGGAAATCTCAAGTAGTCTAATTGATCTCTTGTGGTGTTAAATAGAAAATAGCTTTGATCTCGATTTTCATCGATTGCTCTATACATATTGGTAGTATTGTTTGAAGTAACACTTTTTACATAATGACCTGTAACTAAAGCATCAGCATTTAATTCTTTTGAAAATTCAAATAAATCTTTAAATTTTACAGTTTGATTACATTGTACACATGGTATTGGCGTTTCACCTTTTAAATAGCTATCTACAAAATTATCAACAACACCTTGTTTAAATTTATTTTGGTAATACAAAACTTTATGTTCTATATCTAGTTTATTGGCTACTCTTTTGGCGTCCATAATATCTTGACCCGAACAACATTGTTTAGATTTTGCCACATCTTTACTGTCATCGTAAAGTTTTAAAGTAATGCCAATAACTTTATAACCCTCTTTTTTCATCATGCCAGCAACTGTTGAGGAGTCAACACCACCCGACATAGCAACAACCACGGTGGTATCCGATGGTTTTTTGTTTAAGCCGATTGAGTTTAATTCTTTATTCATTTGCTGGTATTTATACTCATTTTTACTATAAATAAAATAGAATGATTTTAGATTTTGAGCCAGGAGATAAAGTGAAAAATCCAGCAAACAGTGAATGGGGTGTTGGTCAAGTTCAATCAATTATTGATGACAAAGTTACAGTTAATTTTGAAAATGTAGGAAAAAAAGTAATTAATATAAAAAATATAGTATTAATAAAAATATATGAATGATGAAAATATAAAAAAAATTGTTGAGAGTTTAATCTCTACTTTTTTACACGCTGGTCAAGTAGCTTTAAATTTGAGAGAGAAAGGTCTAAAAAAAAAAATAAAGTCTGATAATACGCCTGTTAGTAATGGAGACATTGAAGTTAATGATATTTTAACTGCTAAGATAAAGGCTCTAACACCTGAATTGCCAATTATTTCTGAAGAAAGTTCTGAAAATAAAGATAAGAAAAATCTTAATGATTTTTGGTTAGTTGATCCTATTGATGGCACATATGATTATATAAATAATTTAGATGAATTTACACTTAATGCAGGACTAATTTTAAACAATCAACCAGTTGCTGGACTAATTTTTGCTCCAGCAAAAAAAAGAATGTTTTATTCATTTGGATTAAATAATTCTTATGAGATTGTAGGTGAGAATAAAGTTAAACTAGAATGTTCAAAAAATTTTGACAAAAATTTAATAAAATTCGTTTCTTACTCAAATAATATTAAGCCTGAAATTGAAAGTATTTACAAAAAGTTAAATGTAAAAGAATTTATTAAAATGAAAAGTTCTTTAAAATTTTGTGTTATAGCGGCTGGCGAGTACGATGGTTATGTGGCAGAACCAAGAGCCCGGGAGTGGGATATAGCTGCTGGTCATGCAATATTAGAGCACGCAGGTGGTATTGTGACTAATTTTAATAATGAAAAAATTAGATATGGTAAGAAAGATTTTAAAAACTCTAGCTTAATTTTAAAAAGAAGTAATATTTAAAATGGATGATCAATTAAGAATAATTTTGATTATTATTGTCTCCGTATCAATTTTTGGTCTATTAGTATTTGTTTTTGTAAAAAACTATATAAAAAATAAAATCAATAATTTAATTAGAGATGAAAAAAAAAATAAATTAAAGTAATCTTATTATTTTTATATAATCATCTTTTTGTAAATCCATCACTTTTTTTGAAGTCTCAAAGTCAAATCCATTTCTTGCTAATAGAGATATATCTTTTTTATAAAATAATGGGCGATTATCCTCAGTTCTAGCTGGGCCTATTCTTTTCTTTTTGCAAATTTTAATTGCTGAAAAAAAATCTTGATCTGAATTATTCTCATTAATTTTATTAACAGTATCCTTGATGAATTGATCTTTCACACCTTTTGCAATTAGATAATTTCTGATTTTATTTATTGAACTGCCCCTACGGATCATAGTTTTAGCCTTACTTTCTGAATAGAATTTGTCATTTATAAATTTACTCTTTTCTAAATCAGAAAGAACAACGTCAATTAAATTGATGACATCTTGTTTTTTTATATTAGGCACTGATAATTTTAAATATTTTTTCAATAAATATGTACGTAATTGTTGTTTTGATGGTGCATATTTATCAACATAAGCCAGTGCGAAATTTCTTATTTCATCTACAGTTGCTTGTAATGTTTTTTGTTTATTTCTTATAGGAATCATTATTAGATTTAATATAATATAATTTTAAATGATCGAACAAATTTATACATATTTTACGATTGAAATTCTATATTTTTGGGTAAATTTAGGTGTATTGCCATTCTGGCTAATATTAATTTTTTTTCCATCATCAAATATAAATAAATTTTTTGTTACTTCTATTCTACCAATCTTATTACTAAGTGGGGCTTATATATTTGCATTATATAAATCTTATTTAAATTCATACGATTTTATCAGTAACTTTGAACTTTATTTAAGTATGTCAAATTTATCTAATTTATTTTCAAATAATTTATTTCTTATTTTATTTTGGATACATTTTGTATCTATAAATTTATTTGTTGGAGGATGGATTGTTAGAGACTCACAAAAGTTATATATTAACAAAATTCTAGTCTCTTTTCCTTTAATAATAACTTACTTGATTGGTCCTCTAGGAGTATTCATATATTGGTTAATAAGAATATTTTATGCAAAAAGTATTAATCTTTATGAATAAATTAATTGATTTTTATTTTGATTTTATTAGTCCATATTCATATTTAGCCCATAAGAAGATTTTAAATATCAATGAAAGAAAAAATTTTAATTACAAAGCTATATTATTGGGCGGTCTACATAATTTAGGTAATATTACTGCACCTGCATTTAATGAAAGAAAAATGAAAAACATGAGAGAAGACTGTACTTTAATTGCAAAAAAAAATGATATTTCATTTAGATGGAATGAAAAGTTCCCAATAAACTCATTATATTTAATGAGGGGTTATCTTTTTATTGACGCAAATAAAAAAGATAAATTTTTTGACACTTGTTTTGATGCTTATTGGAAAGAAAATGTAGATATATCAAAAGAAGAAAATGTAAAAGAAATTTTATCTAATTGTAAAATTGATCAAGAGTCATTTATCACAGGTATTAAAGATGAAAAAATTAAAAATGAATTAAAAAATTTAACAAATCTTGCATTTGAAAAAAATATATTTGGTGCTCCAACTTTTATTGTAAACAATAAACTTTTTTGGGGACAGGATAGACTCGAATATGCACTTGATGAATTTAAGTCTTAAGTTATTTTAAATTTACTTTGTTTTAGAGCAGCGAAACCACCGTCAACATGTGAAACTTTTTCAAAACCCATATCTTTTAAAGTTTTAGCAGCTAATGCAGATCTTAAACCGCCAGCACAAAAAAGAACCATCTCTTTACCCATATCTATTTTTCCCTCTTTAAAATATGGACTTTGAGGATCAAGCCAAAATTCCAACATTCCTCTGGGTATATGAAGAGACTTATCAATCTTCCCTTCTTTTTCAAGTTCACGAATATCTCTTATGTCAATTAAATTACACTGATTATTTTGAGACATTTCAAAAGCATTATCAGGTGAAATAGTTTTAATCTCATTTAATGCTTCTGAAACTAGTGTTTGAGATGTTTTTATATTCATTACTATTATTATATAATTTTTTTTATGATACATAAATAAAATTGTGTTACCAAAAAAATTAAAACCATATCATTTAGATAAATCAAATTTAATAAGAATAGGTCCTAAAAAAGACGGAGGATATGTAATTGACAAAAGAGTAATTGATAATACAGATATAATTATCGCTTGTGGTTTAAACGATGATTGGGAATTTGAAAAAGATTTTATTAATAAAAATAAGAATTCTAGAGTTGAAGCATATGATCATACCGTTGACTCTAAGTTTTGGCTCAAGAGACTCAAAAAAGATCTTATTTCATTTTTAAAGCTTAAAAAAAATACACCTAATAAAATTTTAGATATCTTTAAATATCTTGGTTATTTAAGTTTTTTTAGAGGAAAAAATAAACATTATATAAAAAAGATTGTTTCTCAAAAAGAAGACGAAAATAAACAGGTAACTCTTTCGGAAGCGATTGGTAACAATAATAATATACTTTTAAAAATAGATATTGAGGGAGATGAATTCAAAATTTTAAGTGAGATAAATGAAAATATAGATAGAATAAATTTACTTATTATTGAATTTCATAATTTATGTTTACACCAAAATTTAAAACAGGTCGAAAATTTTATTGAAAATACAGTGCTTAAGAATATTCATATAAATGCAAATAATTTTGCAATAGTAGATGAAAATGGTATTCCACAAGTTATTGAAATGACATTTATAAATCCAAAAAGGTTCGAAATTACAAACAAGATAACAGAAAGAAGCTATCCCATAAAAGGATTGGATTTTAAAAATCATAAAAGTGGACCAGAAATTAAATTAAAATTTAATGAATAAAAAAATTTGCATAGTTTATACACATCACAAATTAGGTGATTTAATTTGGCAGCTTCCTTACATAAAGGCTATAAGCGAACATCATAATGAAAAAATTGATCTGATTGTAAGAAAAAAAACTCAAGCTCAAAATATCTTAAAAGATCTTAATCATATTAATAGAATATATTATAATAATTTTCGAAAAGGGTTAGCTTACTGGATTGACGTTTTTAAATTAAAAAAAATTTTTAATTTGGAAAAATATGATTTTGTTTATATTTTAGATAAAGTGAATAAACCTGCAATTGCAGCAAAACTTGCTGGAATTAAAAATATAATTGCACCTGGACTCAAAAACCAAAAAAAATGGATCACAGTTAAAAATTATCTAAATGAGGAAGATTGGAAATTAAATTATTCAGAACAATCTCAAAAATTCTTAAAAATAAATTCAATTGATATAAAAGAAAAATTTCCTAAGTTGGATGTAAATATCGAGAGATTTAAAGATGGTAATAACGATCTTTTAGTTGAAGGAAAAAAAATTGCGTTTGGAGTTGATTCTTTTGAAGACTTCAAAATGTGGTATGAAGAAGACTTTATAAAGTTGGCAGATTTATTATATGAAAAAAAATTATTTGACTTTATTTATTTAATTTGTGGTCCTGAAAAATCCTATATTGCAGAAAGAATTATACAAAACTCAAAAAAACCATACTTTATAGACTGTTCAAACAAAGATTTGAGTGGCGTAATTCTTGCTATAAAAAATTCTAATTTTTTTGTAGGTAATAATTCGGGTCCAATAAATCTATCTGCAGCCTTGGGAGTGAAAACTTTTGGTTTAATTGCGAATGCTCCTATAAGTGAATTAAAATATAGCAAAATAAAGCCAATCACTCCTGTGAATTATATTGATAATGTTTTTAATAAAAACAGAGAAGGTATGAGGGAACTTAAACCCTTAAGAGTTTTAGAGGAAATAATTAAACATATTTAAAAAAGCCCCCGAGGGAGGGGGCTTCTATTTTTATTAACTAACTAGAGAGAAAAGTTTTAAAGGAACTCTCCGATGAGTAATTTTTTACAGAGAGCGAAGAGTTCCTTAATATTGCAAGCAATTAGTCTCTAATTGAGTAAGCTATAACTCCAGTCTCTGACACGTCAGTTCCTTTCGTTTCAGCTTCTTTACTCAATCTGATACCCATTGTAGCTTTCATCAATGACCAGACTATAAATGCAGTAACAAATACAAATGCATTTATTGAAATTACACCTAGTAACTGAGTACCAAAATTTGCACCCGAGTTTGTAGCAGGAACTATTAATGTTCCCCAGATACCTGCAAACAAGTGAGCAGGTACTGCTCCAACTACGTCATCGATTTTTAAAGCAAACAACATTTTCGTACCATAAACAACTATTATACCTCCTACAGCACCAATTAAAATTGAAGCAAAAGGTGAAGGCATTAATGGTTCTGCAGTGATAGCAACTAAACCACCAATACATCCATTAAGCATCTGTACTACGTCTGTTTTACCAGATAATCTAGTAACAGCTGCAGCGGCCATTACACCACCTGCACCGGCTAATAATGTGTTTATAAATATTTTTGAAACAGCAATTGCATCAGGAGCAGTTCCAATTGCTAATTGTGAACCACCATTAAATCCAAACCAACCTAGCCATAGGATGAATACACCCAATGTAACTAATGGAATTGATGATGCTGCAAAAGGTTTAAGTGGTGCTGGAGATCCAGATTTAGTAAATCTACCTAATCTAGGTCCAATAATTATAGCACCAGCTAAAGCAGCTGCTCCACCAGTTGAGTGAACTAATGTTGATCCAGCAAAGTCAGAGAAACCAGCTTTAGCTAACCAGCCGCCTCCCCATTGCCAACCCATTACAATTGGATAAATAACACCAGCTAAAATTGCCGCGAATAAAAAGAATGGCCATAATTTAATTCTTTCAGCCATTGTTCCAGAAACAATTGAAACTGTTGTTACACAAAATACCATTTGGAAATACCAATCTGATCCATCTGCGTAACCAGTATCGATCTTACTAGCATCGCTCCATGGAATGAATTTTCCAATGTATCCTCCTTCTGGGATACCATATGCTAGGTTGTATCCAACTAACCAGAACATTATTGCTCCAATTGATACTAAACCTATATTTTTTGCACAGATTACAGAAACACTTTTTGATGTAACCATACCTGACTCTAACATTGCAAATCCGCAAGCCATAAAAAAGACCAGGAATCCACACATTAAAAATAGTAGAGTATTAAAAATAAACCCTACTTCTGCAGAAACAGTTGTTTCTGCATATCCTGCACTACTCATGTTTAATAAAAAAATTAAACTAACAAGTGGCACACTTATTTTCTTTAAAAATTTAGTCATTAAGACCTCCCTGTTAAAAGTGTTTTATATTTTTAAAATTGTGAAAAACTAACGTTGATTATGATAATTTGATATGCAGAATTTGCATATAGTAACAGCCTTAACACAATGATGCATTAAGGCTGTTTAAGTCTTTTATTTATTGAAAACTTCTTTTAAAGCTTTTGCAGGTAAGAATTTGACCTTCTGTGATGCTGCAATTTGAATTTGCTCACCAGTTCTTGGGTTTCTTCCAACTCTTGCTTTTCTCTTAGCTACTTTATATGTGCCAAATCCAGCAATTTTAACTGAATCGTCAGCTTTTAAAGCGTCCAAAATAGTGTTGGTAATTGTGTCAAAAGTTCTCTCAGCATCAGCTTTGCTCAAGTTTAAAGCCCCTGAAAGCTTGACCACTAATTGTTTTTTGTTCATTTTAGCTCCGGTTTATTAGGTTATTTGCTATCTTTATCAAAAACCTTGATAAATCAAGACTTTTTTTAGTATAAATAAAATACTTATACACAATATCTAGTATAGTAGAAAAACGTTGATTTTACTGGCTTTTTTAAAACTCAAACAAATTCTACTGTAACACGCCGAGATCCTTTAAATCATTAAATGTTGTGAAAAACATTAATGTTAAAAGTAAAAAAATACCGATTCGAAAAAAACCCTCCTGTGTTTTTTGGGATAATGGTCTCCCTAGAATTTTCTCAAATGTGTAAAACATCAAATGACCTCCATCTAGCATTGGTATTGGGAATAAATTTACTAGCCCAAGACTTATAGATATGTAAGCCATCATGCTTATAAAAGCTAAAACTCCAAATTCCGCAACTTGACCAGATATTTTTGCAATTCTAATAGGTCCTCCTAATTGTGATGTGTCAGCTTTACCTATTATCATGCTACCTATGTATTTTAGTGATGCAGTGCTTACATAGATAACTTCATTGGCTGCATGGTATAGAGCTTTAACAGGCCCTAACTTTACATGATTAATCTCATTATTGTATGCACCTAATTTAATGCCAACCATTCTTTTTTGTATTTGATTGCCAAGATTATCTTCACCAAGAACAGTGTTTGGTTTTACTTTAAGTATAATTTCATCAGAAAATCTTTTGACCTTAAAGTCTATAATATCAGCTGAGGACATTGTTATATATTTAGAAACATCCATAATACTTTGAACCTCATTACCATCAATTTCTAAAATAATATCATCTTGTTTGAGACCACCACTCATTGCAGGACTATCTTTTTGAACCTCATAGATAACTGCAGGAGTAAAATCTTTTCCTATAAAAGTGTAAATTGAAAAAAAAATTACTAAAGCTAAAATAAAATTAGCTAATGGTCCTCCAAAAACTATTAGAACTCTTTGATATAAAGGTTTTAAAACAAACAACTTTTCTCTATCGACATCATTGTACTGTTTAATTAATTTTTCTTGATCTGCTTGGGAAAATACATTGCGATCTCCAAAAAATTTCACATAACCTCCAAGAGGTATCCAACATATTTTCCAACGTGTACCAGATTTATCATTCCAGCCAAAAATTTCTTTACCAAATCCGATTGAAAAATCAGTAACACCCACTTTAAATCTCTTTGCAAAATAATAGTGTCCATACTCGTGAATGAATACAACTATCATTATCAAAATGAGAAATGGAATAAGATAACTCGTGATAAATGAAATCATTTTTTATTAACAGTATACTCAAAGTTTTGTGTTGATTCATTAACTTGTAACAATTTTGCACCATTTCTTAAGTGAAATTTTGTTGCCATTTCAGTTAAAGGTGACAATGTGACTAATCTATTTAGATGATTAGATTTCTTAATTTTTTTAAAAACCTCTTTAACAATTAATTTTCCTCCACCTTTTTTCTTAGACCAAACAGTATATGCAATCGCAATCTGTCCAACATTCTGACCTCTTTGGGTGCTTTGTAAAAAAGCATCGTGACTAAATTTATCTAACTGAACAACATCTTTGGGCACTTTGTTTGTAAAAGCGAAACACATTACAGCATGAATTTCTTTTTTGTATTTTACTCCGTAAATTTTTCTGCCAAAACTTGTTCTAAAATCATTATCTAATTCTGGTCTTACTGGATCTTCTTTTGTATTACATTGTTTTAATTCAATCAATTCTGCGCCCTTGATCCAATCAAAAAAATTATTAATGTTTTTACTTAAAAGCTGTTTGTTTTTTCTTAAGCGAGCTTTTATTCTTGGTTTAAATCTTTTATTACTTTTTGAAAAATTATTTTCTAAATATTTAGAGGCTAATTTATCCCTAACATTTTTAAATATTTCTCTCATAATTTAATATTAAAATTTAAGTTTTTAAGTCCATTAAATTAAAAATATAATAAGGCTATTACAATAGTTAAAATTGTTACAAAAATTACAACTACAACATAATTTAATCTAATATTAAACTTCTTATAAAAAAATTCCTGTATTTTTTCCCAAAATAACACTACTAAAAAAACTATAACTGCTGGAATAATAAATTTTATCATTTTTAATCTTTTTTATCGAGGACGTAAATAGAGACACCTCTTGCATTAATATCAACATCAAATTTTTTGTGTAATGGTGGAAAAGCTCTTTGAGAACAGTCTAATCTATCACAGGTTCTACATGACACACCAATAGGTATCTCTGTTGATTTATCACTCATATTTAAATTTTCTGTATAAATAAACTCTTTTGCATATTTTGCTTCACATCCTAATCCTATTGATAAGATACTTTTAGTCCTACCAAATCGTCCTATACCTTTCTCGACTGTTCTAGCTATACAAACATACTTTTCACCATTAGTCATTTTGCTTACAGCACTTTGGATAACCCCCGGTCTAGTAAATGCTGAATACACATTCCATCTAGGACATGCCCCTCCATATCTTGGAATTTCAATACCTGATAATGAAAATCTTTTTGAAATATTTCCAGCCATGTCAACTCTCAAAAAATGAAATGGAATTCCAGGTAACTTTGGATCTTGTAAACAAGTTACTCTATGTGCAACTTGTTCAAAAGATGTTGCAAAAGTATTTTGAAGTAATTCTAAATCATATTTGAGTTTTTTACATTCGGAGTGAAAAAGTTTATATGGCATTAAGATTGCTGCTCCACAATAATTCAGTAATGCTACTTTCGAAAGCTTCTTAGACTCTTCGGAAGGAAAAGAAAATTTAGATAAATAATCTTCAATATCTTTACTTGCACCCTCTTGCGCAATTTGAGCAGCAGCATGAAGTTTTTTTGTCTCTAACGAACTATAATCACTTAACAATAGTTCTTTTTTATTTTTTATAAAAATTTTAGAAAAAGGTTTATCTTCCTCAGGAATTACGTCTTTAACTACAATTCCATATTTTGATTTCAAATAATCACAAAGAGCAACATATCTAGTTCTATTATTTTTTTGTACTTTCTCAAAAACTTGATTTGCAAAATCTTCTAATTTTGGAAAATAATTCTTATTTTCTTGTAAAAAATCTGAAATTACTTCACCTGGAAAAGAATTTTTTCTATTATCCACAATTTTACCAGAAATTTTTTCTATTTTATTAACTAATTCATGATCCTTTTTCTTCAGAATATCACCCAACCGAACAATTGCTTTTCCAATTTTTGGATTTGTGCTAACTAAATCTTTTACCTCGGGACCTAAAATATCTAGGTCTTCAAATAACTTATCATCTAAAATTTCTGATAAAGTGTTCTCTAAATTTACATCAATTTTTGAAGTTAATTGTGAAAGTTCTATATTCAATTTATCACAAATCTTTAATAATAAATCTCCATCTATCTTTCTTTTGCCCCCTTCAATAAGATTTAAATAACTTGGTGAAATATTTAATTCCTCTGCAAGTTTATTGGCCTGTAAACCAAGCTGTCTTCTAAAAGCCTTTATTTTTGGGCCTATTTTTAAATTTAATTGACTCATGTTTTCTATTTGTAAATTTTGTAAATTTATATTTACAATAATTTTCCTTAATTTACAACCTTTTTATGCTTTTTTGTAGATTTTGTAAATTTTGTAAATTATAAGATTTACATGGAAGAAAAATTAAAAAACTACGAAAATGAGGCTCAAATCATTAGTCATGAGGACTTAGCTCAGCATAATAGAAGAGGTACTTACATGAGAGACGATCATTGTGATTGGGGTTCAAGTGGAATGCAAGATTTAGTTGAGACTCCAAGAGAGTCAAACTAGTTTAATTTTTGACATCTCATTTTCACAGCCTAATTTAGAAAGATAGTAAATGAGTGCAGAGAATATATCATACGACCTAAAAAGATTTGCCGGAATTAAAAGGGATTATACGCCTAAGGAAGTAGAGAGGTTAAGAGGTTCGATTAAAATTGAGTATTCACTATGTAAACAACAATCTATTAAATTATGGAATCTTTTAAATTCAGAGCCATATGTTAATACTTTAGGATCTTTATCAGGAAATCATGCAGTTCAACATGCAAAAGCAGGACTTAAAGCAATCTATTTAAGTGGATGGCAGGTAGCAGCTGATGCAAATACTGCTGGTGAAATGTACCCAGATCAATCTTTATATCCTTATGACAGTGCACCAAAATTAGTTGAGTCTATGAACAATGCTTTAATTAGAGCAGACCAAATTCAACACATGGAAATTAATGATGGTGATATGAAGAAAGAAAAAAGAACAGATTATATGCTTCCGATTATTGCTGATGGTGAGGCAGGTTTTGGTGGACCGTTAAATGTATTTGAGCTAGCGAAAAAATTTATCAAAGCTGGAGCTGCAGGTGTACATTTTGAAGATCAACTTGCCAGTGAAAAAAAATGTGGGCACATGGGTGGTAAAGTTCTTGTACCAACAGGCACAATGATTAAAAATTTAAAAGCTGCGAGATTAGCTGCTGATATAGCAGATGTTCCATTAATAATTTTAGCGAGAACTGATGCTAATGCCGCAAAACTTATTACTAATGATTATGATGAAAATGATAAACCTTTCTTAACTGGAGAAAGATCACCAGAAGGCTTTTATTATGTAAAAGCAGGAATTGATCAAGCGATCTCTAGAGGAATGGCGTATGCACCTTATTCAGATTTAATATGGTGTGAAACTGCAACTCCTAATCTTAAAGAGGCGAAAAAATTTGCAGATGCTATCCATGAAAAATTTCCTGGAAAACTATTAGCTTATAATTGTTCACCCTCTTTTAATTGGAAAAAACATTTATCAGATAGCGAGATAGCAACTTTTCAAACTGAAATAAGTAAAATGGGATATAAATTCCAGTTTATTACTCTAGCAGGATTTCATACTCAAAATATAGCTATATTTGAATTAGCAGAAAAATATAAAAAAGAGGGTATGGCCGCTTATTCTAAAATTCAACAACAAGAATTTGCTCGTGAAAAAGATGGGTATACTAGTGTAAAACATCAAAGAGAAGTTGGCACTTCTTACTTTGACGCTGTATCAAATACAATTAGTAGCGGGAAAAGTGCTACTACCGCTATGGACGGCTCAACAGAGTCTGAGCAATTCTAATAAATCAATACCTCTTGAAAATTAGTTTTAAATGGCCCAGTGATGGGTCAGTTACGACTTAATGTTATAACCCTTCTTAAGTAATATTGAGACAGCTATCACACATATCACTAAAAATGAGACCATGGACCCTACGCTTATCCAAATATTGAAATCTGATATTCCGTAAAATGAGAATCTTAAACCATCAATTAAGTAAACTACTGGATTAAAATAAGAAACAGTTTGCCAAAATGGTGGCAACATATCTAGACTATATAAACTGCCCCCTAAAAATACCATTGGTGTAATAACTAATGATGGAATTATAGACATTTGTTCAAAATTTTTGCTCACTACGCCAATCAAAAAACCAAATAATGCAAAGGTAAAAGAGACTAAAATCAACAAAAATATCATCAACATTGGATATTCAACAGATACATCAGCAAAAAAAGAGGCAGTAGTAAAGATAACAGCACCAACTATTAAAGTTTTAGTGGCTCCTGCTCCTACAAAAGCTAAGACTGTTTCAAGAGTTGAGATAGGTGCTGCTAAAATCTCGTTAATAGTTCCATTAAATTTTGGGAAAAATATTCCAAAAGAAGTGTTACTAATTGACTGAGTGAGTAATGTCAGCATTAATAAACCTGGAACGATATATGAACCATAACTAACACCATCAATTTTTTGAATATAACCTCCGATCACTGAACCAAAAACAACAAAATATAATGATGTAGATATCACTGGTGAAAGAATCGACTGACCTACAGTTCTTAAAAATCTATTCATTTCATGAACATATATAGCTTTAAAACCATAATAATTAAATTTCATTATTTTCCTTAACTAAATTAACAAATATTTTTTCCAAATTACTTTGTTCTGTTTTTAAATCTCTTAATTTCAGGCCAGTATCTTTTAAATCTTGCAATAAGTTAGTTATGCCTGTTTGTTTTTCTTGAAGACTGTAAGTATAATTTAGATACGTTTTATTGTCTCCAATATCTAAATTATATTTTTCTAATGATTGTGGTATTTTGTTGATGCTTTCTTGTAATTCGATTGTAAGTGTTTTTTGACCCATCTTTTTTAACAATTCTTTTTTTTCTTCAACAAGTATTATTTCACCCTGATTGATTACACCAACCCTATCTGCAATAGCTTCTGCTTCTTCAATATAATGAGTTGTTAAAATAATTGTCACTCCTGTTTTTCTTAATGTATCTACTACTTTCCACATTTCTTTTCTTAATTCAACATCTACCCCTGCTGTAGGTTCATCTAAAAATAATATCTTTGGTTCATGAGATAAAGCTTTAGCAATTAAAACTCTTCTTTTCATCCCACCAGATAGTTGTCTTAATCTTTGATCTTTTTTATCCCATAAACTTAAATCTTTTAAAATTTTTTCTATGTGTTCAGGTTTTGGTGATTTACCATATAAACCTCTCGAATATGATACAGTATCAAAAACTGTTTCAAAAGACTCTAAACTTAGTTCTTGAGGAACCATGCCAATTCTAGATCTTGTCTCCCTATAATCTTTGATTATATCAAAACCATCGACAGAAACAGAACCATATGAGGGTGTAACAATGCCACAAATTATACTAATTAAAGTTGTCTTTCCTGCACCATTTGGTCCAAGCATTGCAAGGATTTCACCTTGTTTAACTTCAAGACTAACTTTTTTTAAAGCATTAAAACCATTATCATAAACTTTGGAAAGATCATTAATTACTATTTGATTAACTGACATTGTGTCAAACTTATAGACAATAATTTCTTTAATGCAATCGACTAATATAAAAACCTTTTGGCTTTCAAAACTATCAATGGTAAAAATGTTGCAATTACAAAAGATAAAAATAGTAAAGACTGTGACACAATAGGTGAAAATAATTCTTTAGGTAAAAGGATACCAACTAATAAACTTTGAGAGAAATCAGGAGCAGGAAACATCAAAAAACCTCCAATCAATCCAATTATAATTGAAACATATGCAATTTTTTCATTTATGTTTTTATTATAGAAGCTACTAAAAACAGTTAGCACAAAAGCACAACAAAATAAATCAGCTAATAAAAATAAATATAAAATATCAAATCCTTTAGAGGCAATAATAAATGAAATAAAGGATAAAAATAAAATTACATATTTAGACAAAGTTAAATAATTTGTTTTTTTATCTAAATTTAATGTTGCTTTACCATCAACAACTATCAAGCTTGATATTGCATTTACCAAAGTGTCTAGAGTTGATATGGTTAATGCCAAACCTAATATAATTACTACAATAGAAAGTAGTTCATTTTGATCTTTAAGTAATAATGTAAAGAAACCAAGATCTGGTCTTATAGTTGGATCTACAGAGAAAGCAACCATTCCTGTAAATCCCATGCAAAATACTACAGGTATAATAATAAAAAAAGATATAATTAAGCTTTTTTTAAGAGTTTCAAAATTCTTTGCAGCATACACTCTTTGCCAATTACCTTGATGAAATAAATTAGTTGCTGCTACCGCAATAAAAAAAGTTAAACCAGCTGTATAACTTGGTAGGTAAGACGAGCTTAATAGTTGAGGATTTTTTTCTTTTATAAAATCAAAAGAAAATTCAGGTCCTGTAAAAGAGCTTATATAAGCTAGAGAAATTAACAAAAGAACTCCAATAACGACCATCTGAATATTATCAGTAAATATTGATGCTCTTAAACCTCCATATAAAGTGTACGCAAGTGTGGACATAAGCACAATTAAAGCAGTTATCCAAAGTTCTGTACCCGAAATATAATTAACTAAAACAGCTACGGCAGTAACTTCAGCACATAAAAAGATAAACATGTAAAAAATTGTCATTAATAAAATTAATTTAAATAAACTTTTTCCAAACTTTTTACGTAAAAACTCAATCAAAGAGGATCCTTTAGGAAAGTCATTTCTAATTTTTTTTCCAAGATATATTAAAAAAAACATAGGAAAGGCAGTTCCTAGTGAATATCCTATAACAGCTCCTATTCCTCCCCAAGTTGCTGCTGATGCTGGACCAAATAAAACCCATGCTCCTAAAGCTGAAGCAGTTAAACTTGTTGTTAAAGAAAATGATTCAATATTACGATCTGCAGTTAAATAATTTTTTAACCCTTGATATTTTTTTGAGTTATATAAGCCTAAAAAAACAAATATCAAACTTATAATAATAACTAACGTTAATGATGAAGATTGGCTTAAAAAAAAATTGTTCATTTTTCCCTTTCTGAATTACCGGACAGGTTCTTAGGGTTTACTCTCAGTCTGTTTAGACACCCCTTAATTTAATTGATGACAATATATACGAAATTAAGATTTTACAAAATTATATTATCAATTTGTTTTTCAGCGTCCCTTATTGATTTTTCATAATTTAAAGCCATTTGATCAGCATTAATTGTCTCTATTTTATCAATACCAAAAAAATTTAAAATAAATTTCAGCCAAGGGGTTAAGAAATCCTCTTTACTATTTAATTTAGTCCCACCTGATGTAATAACTAAATAAGCTTTTTTATTTTTTAATAAACCTTCTCTTCTTCCATTTGGCTTAAATTTAAAAGTTTCACCAACTCTTGCAGCTAAATCTGACCACGCTTTTAACGTAGCTGGTGGTCCGTAATTATAAATTGGAGCTGAAATTATAATAATATCGCTTTCTTTAAGCTCTTTAACCAGTTGATCTGATAATTCAAACATTTTTCTATGATGATCAGTTTGATCTTTTTTTTCAATATTCATCCCTGACTCTGTTAACCCTGAGACGAAAACCATTTCCTCATTTAAATCTCTGTAAATTATCTCATCCTCTGGACTTTTAATTTTATTTAATAACTTTTTAGCTAAAGCTCTAGAAGTCGATCCCTCTTTTCTGGCACTGGAGTCTATTTGATAAATTTTCATTTCTTAATTATCCAAAATTTTGAAGAAAAGGAAATATATTTAATAAATAAAAGCCAAGTGCTTGTAGGTGATTAGTTATCATTAAAATACCAGTGATTAACAATATAGATCCCCCAATTTTAGATACCTTATTAATATTTTTTCTAAAATTTTTTGAAAATACTAAAAATCTTTGTATCAAATATCCAGCCAATATAAATGGCACTGCTAATCCAATAGAATAAAAAGTTAAAAGTAAAATACCTTGTTGTAAACTTTCTTCTGTTGACGCTAAAACTAGTATTGATCCAAGTATTGGACCAATGCAGGGAGTCCACCCAAATGCAAAAGCCATACCAATCAAAGCTGGACTAAAAAAATTTCTTTTTATATCTGTTTGCACTCTTTTTTCATAATTTAAGAATTTTATATTTATAATTCCAATTAAATGGAGGGATAGAATAATGATTATAACTCCTGCTACTATTCTTAACTCATAAGAATTTTGTAAGAGAACTTGTCCAAGTAATGTAGATGCTGCACCAAAAAAAATAAAGACGATTGAAAATCCAACAGTGAATAGAATAATAGGGAATAAATTTACGCTTTTTTTTTCAATTAATTCATTAATTGAACTTCCAGATATGTAAGAAATATATCCTGGAATAAGCGGTAAAACGCATGGGGATAAAAAACTTATCAATCCAGCACCTAACGCAATAAATAATTCCATCATTTAAATGTATTAATCTTTATAAGGTATGACTTTATGACTTTGTTGGCCTAGCTTATCTATTCCCAAAACGACTTCTTCACCGCCTTTTAAGAAAACAGGTGGCTTCATATTTTCACCAACACCAGGTGGAGTTCCCGTACAACAAATGTCACCAGGATGTAAACTCATACATGAGCTCATGTAAGAAACTAAATTTTTGATATTAAAAATCATTTTACTTGTATTTCCGGTTTGCATCCTTTTCCCATTGACATCTAAAAACATATTTAAATTTTGATAGTCTGGTAATTCGTCTTTAGTAACTACGAATGGGCCTATTGGACCAAATGTATCAAAACCTTTTCCTTTATCCCAAGTTAAACCTCTATTTTTTTGGAAATCTCTTTCACTCACATCATTTACAAGAAAAAAGCCTAGAACATGATCTAAGGCGTTTTCAACACTGACATTGATAGCTTTTTTTCCGATAACAAAACCTAACTCAACTTCCCAATCCGTATGATTAGACCCCTTAGGAACAATAATTGGATCGTTTGGTCCAGCTATACAACTAGTAAATTTTGAGAAAATTATAGGTTCTTTTGGTATTGGCAAATTTTGTTCTTCGGCATGATCTTTAAAATTTAAACCAATGCCAATAAATTTTGATGGGTTAGAGACACATGCACCTATTCTAGAACTTGAATCAAGCTTTGGTAAAGTTGAAATATCAGTTTTTTTTATTTTCTCTAAAGTATCAAAATTTAATGTGTCAGGATTTAAATCATTAATTGTTGATGACAAATCTCGGTAATTGTTTTCACTATCTATGATTGCTGGTTTTTCTTCTCCAACACTACCTATTCTACATAATTTCATATTTCTCTTCCTAGACTTAAATAATTAGCTCCTTTTGTAGTAAATGAATTTTATTCACTAGTCAATAATTTGTGGTTCTTGCTAATCGAGCTGCGCCCCGAACACCGCTTGCATCACCAAATTTAGGTTTTAAGAAAGTCCCCTCAAATTCACCCCCTGCTACAAATTTTTTCATTTTTTGTTTAATTTCATCTAAAAAATTTATTTCGTTAGATACTCCACCCCCGAAAACAAACACATCTGGATCAATAATATTAACAACAGTGGCTAAAGACATAGCGAGTTGATCTTTATATTTATCAATTAATTTTTCTGCATCTAAATCAAGTTTTCTATGCATCTCAAATATCT
Source organism: uncultured Pelagibacteraceae bacterium (assembly GCA_902586495.1). Taxonomy (GTDB): domain Bacteria; phylum Pseudomonadota; class Alphaproteobacteria; order Pelagibacterales; family Pelagibacteraceae; genus Pelagibacter. The sequence continues at coordinate 28,611 of CACIHQ010000004.1, read as the reverse complement.
TTTGGGCAGATAAATCCTTTTTAAACTCATTTTTGAACGCTTTAGAAATACCTATACCTGCAACAAAGTTCTCTATTTCCCCAGCTCTTAAATTGGTTTTTTTTATTTGAACACCTTCAATACAAGCACTCGGTATTTGATTATGTCCCCATTCTCCAGTAATCCCATTAGGTCCATTGACAATTCGTTTATCTATAACTAAACCGCCTCCAACACCAGATCCAAGAATTACCCCAAAAACTATTTTATAATGTTTTCCAGAACCATCTATAGCTTCTGATAAAGCAAAACAGTTAGCATCATTTTCACAATAAATTTCTTTTCCGATCTCACTTCGTAAATCTCTTTGTAAAGGTTTGCCATTAATCCAAAAAGAATTAGGCGCATTCTTAACTAGTCCTGTTTGAATAGAATGAATCCCCGGATGACATACACCTACTGGCAGCTCTTTACCAGCTTTACGCTCGAGTTCGATAACTATTTTTTTTATTATAGATAACGTATCCTTATAATTTTTTGGAACTTCAGTTCTTTTTCTATGATGCTCATTGCCAACATCATCTAATAACACATACTCTATTTTACTTGCCCCAAGATCAATACCAATCTGCATATTTTATCTCATTAATTTATTTATTTCTTTATTAATAAAAAGTTTTGGAATTTTACATGTTGTACTAAGTCTAATTGGTTTATTTGTTTTAGCTGATTGCATAGTCGATTGTATCAAGTCAAGAACATGCAAAGATACTTCTCCATTGCATCTATGTATCTTTTTTTTATCAATACAATAAGCCATTTCTGCAAGACCAACTCCTCTGTAATTAGCGTTAGTAGGTGACTCATTTGCTCTTGAACTTTGAGTTCTAATATTAATTTTTCCTAGCGGCATACGATTTGTTTTAAATTCTTTCCATGGGCTTCCTAATTTTTTACATAAATATACTGAACCACCAAACATATTAGGATCTGGCACAATCATTGAACCTTTGGTTCCATAAAGTTCAATATGATTTCTTTGATGGGCTATAACATCAAAAGACAAAGTAAGTCTTATTATGCTTCCATTTTTAAATATAATTGTTGTAAAATATGTAGTTGGGCATTCTACCTTAATTCTTTTTCCCTTTTTAGGTCCAATACCAATTGTTCTAAATCGTGAACCTTTCATTAAACTTGCAGCTTTTACTTCTTTTGCTGGACCTAATAAATTTACTAATGCTGTGAGATAATAAGGTCCCATATCAATTACTGGACCGCCTTCTTTTTTTGCAAACCATGGTTCTGGGTCTGGATGATAAGATTGAACCCCTGGAAAAGCAAAAATCGCATTACCTAAATTTACTTTACCGATACTTTTACCTTCTAATAATTCTTTAGATTTTTGATTGCCTCCTCCGAGAAAAGTATCTGGGGCATTTCCTAAGTATAATTTCTTTTTTTTTGAGAGCTTAAGTAATTCTTTTCCGTCTTTTAGATTTAAGGCTAGTGGTTTTTCTGAATATACGTGTTTTCCATTTAACAGAGACTTTTTTGCAATTTGGTAATGAACTTTTGGAGGGGTTAGATTTAATATTATTTCAACCTGTTTATCTTTAAGTAAATTACTTACCGAAACTGCTTTAATTTTATAAATTTTAGCACATTTCTTAGCTACTTTTTCTTTAACATCTGCACATTTAATGATTTTAAAATTTTTGAAATATTTGTGAGCTCTGAAATATGTTTCTGCGATATGACCACAACCAATTAAGCCAACTTTAAATACTTTGCTCATTAGGGTTATACTCCCTGTCTTTGTTTTGCTTTACCTTCTTTGTGTAATTTTAGAGCTTTTTCATTTTCTTTGTTTTTGGGAATTTCTAAAGTTGGACTTTCCCAATAAGCTGATCCTTCAAGCCATTGATAGGAATGAGTTTTGATTGAAATAACATAAGTCACTTTTGATTTCTTCGCTCTTTTGAAAGCTTCCTCTAATTCACTGATAGAATTTACCTCTTCAGACTTTGCCCCCATACTTTCTGCATGTTTTGCAAAATTTACTTTTACTAAATTTGAAATATTTGAACTCTCAAACAAACAATTAAATTCTTTTCCACCTTTAAATAATTGAAGTCTATTAATGACAGCGTGACCACCATTATCACAGACAATTACAATTAGTTTATTATTAGTTATTACAGATGAATATATATCTGAATTATAAAGTAAATATGATCCATCACCTACAAATGTGATAACTTCTTTGTTTGGGTTGGCCATTTTAATTCCTAAAGCTCCAGAAATTTCATAACTCATACAACTAAAGCCCCACTCTGTTTCATGAGTATTAAGTTCCCTTGGTCTCCAAATTTGAACAACTTCACCTACCAAACCTCCAGCTGCAGTGACAGCGATATCACTTGGATCAGAGTTTCTATAAATTGCACCAACTGCATGAGCATAACTTGGAAGTTTTTGATTAGTTGGTCCACTTTCTTTATCAACATATTCATTCCAAGATTTAAGTTCATCTCTGGATTTTTTATGCCATTCCTCGGATGCTTTCCAATCACCTAAAGCTTGTGATAGTTCATTTAGAGAAACTTTTGCATCTCCAATAATTGATTGTGCCATATGCTTACTAGCATCAAATCTTGCAACATTAATTGATACTAGTGAAAAATTTGGATTTTCAAAATTGGACCATGACCCAGTTGTGAAATCTCCTAACTTAGTTCCAATAGCAATCGCTAAATCAGTTTTTTTTGCAAAGTTATTTGCTGCTTTTCCTCCTAAACCTCCAATAGGTCCTAAAAAATGAGAATGATCTCTTTTCATAGAAGAATAACCCATTACAGTTTGTGTTACAGGTATATTGTGTTTAACTGCAAAAGTTGAAAGTTCCTCCATTGCATCTGAGTAGAAAACACCTCCACCAGAAATTATGATTGGATTTTTTGATTTTTTAATTTTTTCAGCTGCCTCTTTAATTTGAAAATCATCAGGTCTTGGTCTTCGTATATTATGGATTTTTTCTTTAAAAAAATCTTCAGGATAATCAAAAATTTCTCCTTGTATATCCTGACATAGAGATATGCATACTGGACCACAATCAGCTGGGTCTAATAAAACTTGTACAGCTTGGGGAAATGTTTGTAAAATTTGTTCTGGTCTGGTTATTCTATCAAAATATTTTGTAACTGGTTTAAAAGCATCATTTTGGGTAATTCCTGGATTATTAAAATGTTCTACTTGTTGTAAAACTGGATCAGGCATCCTGTTTGCGTAAGTATCACCTGGAAGAAATAAAATTGGCAGTCTATTACTCATCGCAACTGCTGCAGCTGTTACCATGTTTGTAGAACCAGGACCTACAGAGCTTGTTGCTACAAATACTTGTTTTCTTCTTTTTGCTCTAGCGTAAGCAATTCCTGTTAAAGCCATATTTTGCTCATGATGACCTCTATAAGTTGGAAGTTTATCTTTATTTTCCTCTAAAGCTTGTCCTAAACAAGCTACATTGCCATGACCAAATATTCCAAAAGCACCAGCGAATAAAGGTTCTTTTTTACCATCGATAAGAATTTTTTGAGAAGTCAGGAACTTTACAATTGCATGAGCACATGTAAGCTTTATTTTTTTCATAATTGTAGATATATTCTCTTAAAATTTCACTTAATTAACCATAAAATAAAAATTATGTATAGTAAATTTGGGCAGTTCATTGATGGTAAGTGGCAACAAGCGGAAAAAAAAGAAACTTACGATGTTATAAATCCTGCTACGGAAGAAATTATTGGCCAAGCGTCTAAAGCGTCTTCAGCAGATGTTCAAAAAGCTCTTAAATCTGCAGAGAAAGGTTTGGAAGTTTGGAAAAACACTTTACCTTGGCAGAGATCAAATATTATTAGAAAAATTGCTGATCTTTTAAGAAAAAAACAAGATATTTTAGCAAAGTGGTTAACGATTGAAGTTGGAAAACCTTTAGCAGAGGGAATTGGCGAAACTGGTGGGGCTGCTGATATTTTTGAGTGGAATGCTGAAGAAACAAAAAGAATTTATGGACAAACAGTCGAAAGTCGATTTCCAGATACGAGAGTTCATGTTTATTATCAGCCAGTTGGAGTTGTAGCAGCTTTAGTGCCATGGAATTTTCCTTTAATTCTAGCAGCAAGAAAAATTTCAACAGCATTAGCTGCCGGATGTTCAGTAATTTGTAAGCCTGATGTAATTACTCCAGGAACAGTAATGGAGTTGGTAGATATTTGTAAAGAAGCGGGAGTCCCTCCTGGAGTTGTAAACTTATTATCAGGAGATCCTGAAAGTATTTCAAATGAGTTGTTAGAATCTGATATTATTAAAAAGGTTTCAATTACTGGATCAACAAGAGTAGGTAAATTAATCTTAAAAAAGGCCGCAGACAAAGTTCAAAGAGTCACAATGGAGCTTAGTGGACACTCACCTTTTATAGTTTTTGATGATGTTGATATAAATAAAGTTGCAGATATGGCAATTACTGCAAAATTTAGAAATAATGGTCAAGTTTGTATTTCACCTAACAGATTTTATATACAAGAAAATAAAAAAGACGAATTCATTAATGCGTTTATTGAAAGAACAAAAAAATTAAAAATTGGTAATGGTTTAGATGAAGGAGTTCAATTAGGTCCTTTAACAACTGCAAAAAGATTAGGAGAAATTGAAGAATTAGTTGAAACAACTAAAAAGGAAGGAGCAAAAGTTTTATTGGGTGGAAAAAGACCTCAAGGTTTTAACAAAGGATATTTTTATGAGCCAACAGTTTTTGACAATGTAAAGGACAATTTTACAATAATGAAACAAGAACCATTTGGTCCATTAGTTCCGATGTTGTCATTTAAAACTTTTGATGAAGTAGTTGAGAGAGCCAATGATAATGACTTAGGATTATGTAGTTATATTTATACAAATTCTATGGATAAAGCTCACAGAGCTTCAGAATTAATGGAAACTGGTACGGTTGCAGTTAATACTCCTGCAGTTGCGATAGCTGAAGCACCTTTTGGCGGAATTAAACAAACTGGATATGGACGTGAAGGCGGTTCAATGGCAATTAAAGATTATCTAAATATAAAGTACACTCACCTTGGTTTGAAATCTTAAAATGAGGCCAAATAAAATAAAAAAGATGATGAATGATGGTGAGCAAATAATTAATGGCTGGTTACAAATTCCTAGCTCTTTTTCAGCGGAAGTAATGTCTCATCAAGGTTGGGACTCGCTTACAATTGATATGCAACATGGTGTTATAGATTATCCAAATGCATTACAAATGCTACAATCAATTTCATCTACAGATGTTACTCCTTTAGCTAGAGTAAACTGGAATGAACCAGGACAAATAATGAAAATTTTAGATGCAGGGTGCTACGGCGTAATTTGTCCAATGGTCAGTAACAAATTTGAAGCAGAAAAATTTGTTCAAGCATGCATGTATCCTCCTAGAGGGTATAGAAGTTTTGGACCAATTAGAGGATTAATTTATGGAGGTTCAAATTATGGAGATTTTGCCAACGATGAAATTTTAAAAATGGCAATGATAGAGACAAAAGAGGCCTTGGATAAATTAGATGAAATTATGAGTACGCCAGGAATAGATGGAATTTATATCGGACCTGCTGATTTAAGTCTGGCCATAGGTCAAAAACCAGCTTTTGATAATCCTGAAGGAAGTCCAACTTATGAAAAGATTTTGAATATCTTGGAACATGCAAAAAAAAATAAAATTTTTGCAGGTATTCATAATGCTAGTCCAGAGTATGCAAAAAAAATGCTTAATTTAGGATTTAATTTAGTAACCATTGGATCGGATCAAAGGTATATGAGTGCAGGTGCAAAAGATGCTGTATCTAAATTAAAATCAATCAAATCAAAAGAAGACTCTAAAACTTACTAAATTTAAGTGTCAGATAAAAAAAAAATTTTGATAATTCAACCTATTCATAAAGCGGGAATAGATCTTATAAAGAATAACCCAAATTATGATTATGAGATTATTGAAAATTTAGATGACAAAGATATTAAACAAAAAATTTTGGAGTGTGATGGTCTATCAATTAGAACAGCAAATTTATCTAGTGAATTAATTAATATATCAAAAAAACTTAAGATTATATCTCGCCACGGCGTTGGGTACGACAATATTGACCTCAAGTCCTCTAAAGAAAAAAATATCACCTTGGCAATTACGGCTACAGCAAATGCTGTTGCGGTGGCAGAACATGTTATGTTTATGTTGCTCAATATATCAAAGAGAAAAAACATGTATGATGAGGCTGTTAAAACAGGAAATTTTTCTAGTAGAAATAAACTTCCAAAAACAATTGAACTTTGGAAAAAAAATATTTTAATTGCTGGATTTGGTAGAATTGGTCAATCTTTAATTAGAAGATGCAAAGGATTTGAAATGAATGTTTTTGTTTATGATCCATTTGTTTCAAAAGATATTATTGAGGAATTGGGTGGAAAAAAAGTTGAAGATCTTACAGAAGCAGTAAAATCTATGGATGCTATTTCTTTACATATGCCTCTTAATGAAAAAACGAAAAATATTATTAATTATGACTTACTTAAAACAATGAGGAAAAATTGTATAATTATTAATGCTGCAAGAGGTGGAATGATTAATGAGAATGACTTAGATAAAGCATTAAATGAAAGTCTTATATTTGGTGCAGGTTTAGATGTTTTTGAAACAGAACCACCTAAAGAGGATAATCCTTTGCTAAAAAACAATAAAGTTTTTTTAAGTCCTCATACCGCTGCATTTACTGAGGAATGCATGATAAGAATGGGAAAAGAAACAATACAAAATATAATTGATTTTTTTGAAAAAAAATTAGACATATCAAAAATTATTAAACTTTAATTATGCGAATAAATTTCAAAAATTTTGGACTATTAGAAGCATTAGTGTTGTTGTCGTTAGTATATGTGGTTGGGATGTTGATCTGGACTGCAAGTACAAGGCCCGCAGTTGAAGCAAAAGCTAACTTAGTTAAAGAAAATCATAAGAAAGTAGTTGATTTTATTAATGGAGAAATAAATAATTGTGGGAACAATGATGAAGGTAAATTGACTGTTTGGGGTGATCCATGCAATGGCGAATGGTCTTCATCTAAAGTTGTGAATTATATAAACAAAAATCTTAATATAGAGAATCCTTTTTCAGAGGATACTAAAGTAAAAACTGATCCTGATCCTAGAATTAAAGCAGAAGGTAAAGCTGGGCAATCAGTCGAGATGGGTGTTATATTTGTGATGTCATCAAATTTTTTACCTGATCCTGGATCTGAATGGGTTGTGGGTACTTGTTTTAAATCTCCATGTGTTGCTGCTGGAAATAATGAACTAACTTCACTCTATAGATAATCAATTTGTATAAATTTCAATTTCAGATTTTTTTAATGTATCTGTAAGATATTTATAACCAATTTTTGCATATTCTAACGGATTTGCTTTTGCCGGATCTTGCTCTGCCTCAACTACTAACCATCCTGAATAATTATTATTTTTTAATACATTAAATAAAGGTTGATAATCAATACAACCATCTCCAGGCACTGTAAACGCACCCTCTAAGAAAGCACCTCTAAAACTTAAATCCTCTTTTAAAGATTTTTCAAGAACTTGTTTTCTTATATCTTTACAATGGACGTGCAAAATTCTCTCATGATAATTTTGTAATATGGATTTTGAGTCCCCTTTTGCAAATAACATATGTCCTGTATCTAATGTTAATTTTACACTTTCATGAGTATTTTCTATAAGTCTTTCAGTATCTTTTTGAGTTTCAATTACTGTCCCCATATGATGGTGATATGCCAAAGGCATCCCTTGATCCTCTAAATATTTTCCTAGTTCAGAAATTTTTTCACAAAACTTCTGCCATTCGTCCCTTTCCATTTGAGGCCGAGTTGATAATTTTCTGTTAGGATCTCCTTGTATAGAGCCAGAAACTTCCGCAAAAACTATACAAGGTGCATCACAATCTTTAAATAAATTTAGTTGTTCTTGAATGGATTTTTTTTCTTCCTCAACAGAATTTTTTCTAAGATTTGCGCCATACCATCCTGAACAAAGTTTAAGATTAAATTGATTTAATTTTGGAATTAATTCAGAAGATTTCTTTGGAAATTTTCCACCAGACTCTACGCCTATATACCCTGCTTCATTGGCTTCTTTTAAACATTGTTCTAATGTAGTTTCACCACCTAATTCAGGCATGTCATCATTACTCCATGCAATGGGTGCAACTCCTAATTTTACTGACATAAGAAATTTTTTTAGTTAAGTTATTATTTTAATACAAATTTTAAATGATTGATATAGCTTTATTTGGACTTGGTAGAATTGGTATTATGCATGGAAAAAATTTAATGCGTAGTAAAGATTTTAGTCTTAAATATATTTATGACATTGAACAAAATTTATCTAAAAAATATTCAAAAACATTAAAAACAAAAGCTATATATAATCCATCTATAGCTTATAAGGACAAAGATATAAAAGCTATTTTTATCGCCTCAACAACATCTACACATATTAAATTTATTCTAGATGGCGTAAAAAATAAAAAGATTATTTTTTGTGAAAAACCACTGGATTTAAGTATAAAAAAAATTGAATCCTGCAAAAAAAAAATTAAAAGATTAAATCCAAAAATACAATTAGGTTTTAATAGAAGATATGATCCAACTCACAATAATTTAAGAAAACAATTACTAAATGGAAAAATAGGTAAATTAGAAAAAATTATTATCACTAGTCGTGATCCTGCACCACCAACTATGAAATATTTAAAAGAATCTGGTGGTATTTTTAGAGATATGATGATCCATGATTTTGATCTTGTTAGATTCTATCTTGGCAATGATGAACCTGCAAAAATAATAGCCTCTGGCAGCAACATTTCAGACAAAAGATTTGATAAAATTAATGATTTTGAATTAGCATCTACTATAATTAGATCTAAAGCTGGCGTTCAGTGCATAATAACTAATTCTAGACATTGTAGTTTCGGTTATGATCAAAGAATAGAATTATTTGGATCAAAAGGTATGTTAATTTCAGAAAATAAAAGACAAAACGAGACATCTTTATATTCTGCACAATCAACTTCAAATAAATCTCCTTTGCTTAATTTCTTTATTGAGAGGTATAAAGATGCTTATAAAAATCAATTAAAGGATTTTGCAAAATTTATTAGAAAGAAAATTCAACCTCTTGCAGGATTTGAAGAGGGAAGAAAAGCTCTGATAATTGCGAATGCAGCTCAAAAATCTTTAAGATCAAAAAAGTTTGAAAAACTTAATCTTTAATTGAATCAACCCTTAGTAGAATACAACCTGTCTGCTTTACAACTAAATAATATTTTGATTAGATTTTACTTTTAAAAGTTAACTTTAATTAAAGGGGAATAATGAAAACAATAAAAAACTTTATATTGGCTTTAGCTGCATGGGCAATGATGTCTGTATCTGCTTTAGCTGTAGATATAATTGTTGTTTCTCATGGTCAAGCAAATGATCCTTTCTGGTCAGTTGCTAAAAATGGAGTTGATGCTGGATGTAAAGACATGGGAGTGTCTTGTAAATACACAGCACCAGCAACTTTTGATATGGTGGAAATGGCAAAATTAATTGATAATGCTGTATCGCAAAAACCAAAAGGTATTGTGATCACATTACCAGATGCTGCTGCTTTAGGAAAATCAGTTAAAGCTGCAATTGCTGCTGGTATTCCTGTAATATCAATGAACTCTGGATCTGATGATTATGCATCTTTAGGAATTAGTGCACACGTTGGACAAACTGAGTTTGAAGCAGGTGTAGGTGGTGGACAAAAAATGAAAGTCGCTGGGGGAAAAAAAGCATTATGTGTTAACCATGAGGTAGGAAACGTTGCACTTGATAGAAGATGTGCTGGTTTCAAAAAAGGTTTTGGTGGATCTGTTGATATTTTAGGTACATCAAATGACCCAACAGAAATTCAAAAAGCTGTTGCTGCAAAATTAGGTGGTGGCTATGACACTATTCTAACTTTAGGTGCTGGATTATCTGGTGAAGCAGCTTTGAAAGCACTTGAGTCAGCTGGAAAAGTTGGTTCTGTAAGATTAGGAACATTTGATATGTCTCCAAATATGTTAAAAGCTGCTGCTGCAGGAAAAGTAGAGTTTTTAATTGACCAACAGCAATATCTACAAGGATATTTACCAATAGCTATCTTTGGACAATATATGAGATGGGGAACAATGCCAGCAGGTGTAGTAATGACTGGACCTGGGTTTGTTACTCCTGACAATGCGTCTAAAGTGATTAAATGGGCAGCTCAAGGTTATAGATAAAAATATGAATTAAAGGCCTGACTAATGTTAGTCAGGCCTTTTTTTTAATCATCTTTAAATTATAATTTTTATATGTCTGTAAAATCAGAGAGTATTCAATCTAAAAAAGATAGTGGACAAGATGAAAGACTTAAAAAAATTTCACCTCTTAGAGTTTTATTAAACAGACCAGAGCTTGGTGCTTTAGGCGGCTCAATTTTAGTTTTTATTTTTTTCGGAATAGTTGCTGGTGACACTGGAATGTTTAGCGCTTATGGGACATTAAATTTTTTAGATGTTTCAGCTAATTTAGGAATTATTGCTATTGCTGCTGCAATGTTAATGATTGGTGGAGAGTTTGATTTATCAATTGGATCAATGATTGGTTTTGCAGGAATCTGTATCGCTATACCTGCAATTTATTGGGGCTGGCCTTTGTGGACGAGTATTATTTTTGCTTTTGCTATGGCAGTACTAATTGGTTATTTCAATGGTATAATGGTAGTAAAAACTGGTCTTCCATCCTTCATAGTAACTCTTGCAATGTTGTTCATTTTAAGAGGGGCAACTTTAGCTATTACGAGATTAATTACAGGAAGAACTCAAGTACCAGGATTAAGAGTTTTAATAGAGGATGATCCAATCGCTTGGTTGTTTGCAACAGATACTTTTCAATGGTTATTCACATGGCTAGGATCGATGAAATTAATTGCGCTAAGAACTGACGGTACACCATTAGCTACAGGTATTCCACCATCAGTAATATGGTTTATTGCTCTTACATTATTTGCGACTTGGATACTTATGAAAACTAGATATGGAAATTGGATATTTGCATCAGGTGGAGATAAAGTTGGTGCTACAAATGTTGGTGTACCTGTTGGAAAAGTAAAAATAAGTCTATTTATTGGAACAGCTGTAGCATCGACAATATTTGCTTGTATTCAAGTTTTAGATGCAGGTTCTGCAGATACTATGAGAGGAACTTTAAAAGAATTGGAAGCAATAGCAGCTGCCGTGGTTGGCGGTTGTCTTTTGACTGGAGGTTATGGCTCTGCCATCGGAGCAGCATTGGGCGCTATTATTTTTGGCACTGTATCAATGGGAATTTTTTATACAGATGTGGATACTGATTGGTTTAAGGTTTTTTTAGGCGCAATGATGTTAATTGCAGTAGTATTCAATAACTATATTAGAAAAAAAGTTACGGAGACTAAGTGATGTCTGAATATTTAGTTCAATTCAATAATATAAGTAAATTTTTTGGTAAAGTAATTGCTTTGAAAGATGTCACTATGAAATTAAAAAAAGGTGAAATAATGTGCTTACTTGGTGACAATGGGGCTGGAAAATCTACTTTGATAAAAACTTTAGCAGGCGTTCATAAGCCTGATGAAGGTGAAATTATTTTTGAAGATCAAAAAATAGTTTTTGACTCACCACGAGATGCTTTGGATATTGGGATAGGTACTGTTTATCAAGATTTAGCATTAGTTTCCCTTATGAGTGTTACTAGAAATTTTTTTATGGGTAGAGAGCCACAAAAAGGTTTACCTTTTTTCAAAACTTTTGATATTGAAAAAGCAAACACTATAGCTGCAGAAAGAATGGGACAAATAGGTATTGATGTGAGAGACCCATCACAAGCCGTCGGTACGATGTCTGGAGGTGAAAGACAATGTCTCGCTATTTCTAGAGCAATTTATTTTGGGGCAAAAGTTTTGGTATTAGATGAACCAACATCAGCATTAGGTGTACATCAAGCTTCAATGGTCCTAAAATATATTGTTAAAGCAGCATCACAAGGCTTAGCTGTAATTTTAATAACACACAACGTTCATCATGCTTATCCTGTTGGAAATAGTTTTACAGTTTTAAATCGAGGAAAAAGTATGGGAACATTTCAAAAAAAAGATATATCTAGAGAAAAACTTTTAAGCATGATGGCAGGTGGTGAGGAATTAGACAAGTTAGAAGTCGAACTTAAAGAAATGGACCGAATAGAAAATAATTAGACAAATATACCACTTCTACATACATAAATTTTGCTGTAATATTTATTAAATAAAGAAAGAGGTAACATATGAAAGCATATATAATGGGAAACTACACTGAAAAAGCTTTTCAAGGATTTTTAAAAGATCCAACAAGTGATAGAAAAGCTGTCGTGGAACAATTAACAAAAGCAATGGGCGGAACTATGCACAGTATGGACATTGTAAGAGGCTCATATGACTTTGTAGTTGTTACTGATGTACCAAGTTTTGATGACTTTGCTGCAATAAAACTTGTTGTTGAGGCATCAGGAGCTGTTAGAAATCTTACAATACTAGAGGCAATTGATTTCACTAAAGCAACAACAAAAGCAAGTAAAATTGGTTATAAAGCACCCGGTCAGTAATTTTATGTATAACTTCCAGTAGCGGACTGGAAGTTATATTAATTTTTTTTTAATTTGTGTGAGAATTTTAAATTTTCACTGTTAAAGTTTGAAGCGTTTTTTTTTATGTAATCATCCATAATCTTGACTTTTTCTTCCTCGAACTCAGAAACTTTTCTTGTATTTAAATCAACATACAAAGCTAATATTTCAATGGTCGATGCTAGGTATTTTTTTTCTTTATGGATCATTTCCATTTTATATTGAAGTCTTTTTTTATCATGATCGAAATAAATCAAATTAATATCTACTTCATCATTAACCTTTAATTCTTGATTATAAGTAATATTTGACTCAACAATCATAGTGCTTTTACCTGTTGTTTTTGCTGAATGTTCTCCCATTTTGAAGATATTATTTAACGTATCTGCACCATATTTATCAAAAATTAAAAGGTAGTAAGAAACATTCATGTGATTATTATAATCAATCCATTCTTTAATTACTTTTTGAGAACTTAAAAAAACAGACATGTAAAATTATTTAGCTTATTAATTAGTGATTAGGATTATCATTATCGACAACAAGACAAATTTCAGATTTTGTTAAAAATCTTCTTCCTGTACCATTATCCAACGAAAACATTCCACCAATACCTTTAACTGCATCTATTGTTAAATCAGTGTGTTTCCATTTTTCATATTGGTCTCCATTCATATAAAACGGGACACCTCCAATTTCACCTAACTTTATATCATTATCACCTAAAGGAAATTCACCTTCCTGAAAACACATAGGCGCACTTCCATCACAACATCCTCCAGATTGGTGAAACATTAATTTTTCACCATACTTTTCTTTTAATTCAGATAATAAGCTCAAAGCCGAACGTGTTGCTGATACTTTCATATTTTTTCTCTGGCCCATGACGTCGAATCATGGGCCAGTATATATTATTTGTTTAAAAGAAGCCTAATTTTTTCTCAGCATAAGAAACGTGTAAGTTCTTATTCTGTCTATAGTGATTAAGCATCATTTTGTGAGTTTCTCTACCAACTCCAGATTGTTTGTATCCACCAAATGGAGAGTGAGCAGGATAAGCATGATAACAATTAGTCCATACTATTCCTGCTTGTATAGCTCTACCCATTCTGTGAGCTATATTACCATTTCTAGTCCATACAGCTGCTCCTAAACCATAAAGAGTATCATTAGCAATTTTCAATGCCTCTGCTTCATCTTTAAATTTAATCACAGATACAACAGGTCCGAAGATCTCTTCTTGAGAAATTCGCATATCATTTTTTGCCTCAAAAACAGTTGGCTGAATGTAATTACCTTTTTCCAATCCGCTGTTAAGTTTAGCAACACTTCCACCTGTTAGAACTTTAGCACCTTCTTTTTTTCCAAGCTCAAGATAAGATTTAATCTTTTCCATCTGCTCTACTGATGCCTGTGCTCCAATCATGGTTTCCATTTTCAAAGGATTGTCTTGAACAACAGCTTTTGTTCTAGCTATGGCTCTTTCCATGAATTTATCATAGATCGACTCTTGAACTAAAGCTCTACTTGGACAAGTACAAACCTCACCTTGGTTTAGATTGAACATTACAAAACCTTCAATACATTTATCAAAGAAATCATCATCTTTATCCATGATATCTTCAAAGAAAATGTTTGGAGATTTTCCACCTAACTCCAAAGTAATTGGAATTATGTTTTGTGCAGCATACTGCATAATCAATCTTCCTGTTGTAGTTTCACCAGTAAATGCAACTTTAGCAACTCTTTTAGAGGACGCTAATGGTTTACCAGCTTCTAATCCAAAACCACTAACAATGTTAACTACTCCTGGAGGCAATAAATCTCCAATTAGATCCATCATTACCATAATTGATGCTGGAGTTTGTTCAGCTGGTTTTAAAACTGAACAGTTTCCTGCAGCAAGTGCTGGTGCTAACTTCCATGTTGCCATTAATAATGGGAAATTCCACGGAACTATCTGACCAACTACTCCTAATGGTTCATGAAAATTGTATGAGTATTGGTTATTAGCAATTTCAGCGATAGATCCTTCTTCCGCTCTAATTACCCCAGCAAAATATCTCCAATGATCAATAACCAAAGGTAAATCTGCCGCCATACATTCTCTGATAGGTTTTCCATTATCTAAACATTCAGCTACAGCTAATAAGTTTAGATTTTTTTCTAAAACATCAGCAATTTTATACAAGATGTTTGATCTTGTAGTGATGTCTGTCTTTCCCCACTCCGGGAAAGCTGCGTGAGCTGCATCTAATGCCGCTTCAACGTCTTGCTCATTTGAACGCGCAACTGAACAGATTTTCTCATTAGAAATCGGACTAACATTATCAAAATATTTGCCTGATTTAGGTTCCACAAATTTTCCATTTATGTAGTTTCCATATTTAGCCTTAAATGGAAATTTAACCTTTAAATGAGAAGTATCCAATACAGATGACACTTTCATAGCTTCTGCACTCATTTTTACTCCTCTTGTTTTACGTTTTGTTGATTTTGACTTAAGAATTTTTTTAGGTTTTTTTGCTGAAGAAAGTTTTTTTTGTCGTACCGTTTTAAGTTTTTTTCTTTTTTTAATCGACTTTTTTATTTTCTTTCTTTTTTTTTTTACAGCTTTTTTCCTTTTTTTCTTAGCCATTTTTATAAATATAATTAAAGACCTTTTTAATAATGTTGTAAATGGGTCAATAATGTTTTCAACCTTGGATTGTACTAATCAACCCTAATTTTACTTACTTTATTATCAGCTCGTCTAACAAAATAAATACCAATTGAAACAGCGATTAAAGAGATCAAAACTTTAAAAGTAATTAGCTCTTTTAAAAATATATAACTTAGAATTGTTCCAAAAATTGGAATTAAATACGAGACTTGTGATTGGAAGATTAACCCATTTTTCACTAAAATTTTAAATCTCAACAGCCATGCTATTCCAGTCGAGACTAAACCCAAATACATTACTGATATAGTAGAATCTAGTCTAGGATTTATATTCCAAGGTTGTTCTGCAAAGCTTACAATTGGTATCAAAATTATCACAGCCCAAATTAATATTGAACCTGTCACATTTTCATTTTTTTTCTTACTAATTTTAAGAGTTAAAACTCCACCTATTACATAACAAGTTGAACCCAAGAGAATTAATAATGCAGATAAAATATTATTTTCGTTAATTAAAATGTTGTCTGAGAATAAATATAGTATTCCGGAAAAACCTATTAAAATACCAATCGTTTTAACAAAATTAAATTTTTCATTTTTGGTGTAAAAGTGACCTAATACTGTAGAACTTAATGGTGTTGTTGACATTAATATTGCAGCTAAATTGCTTTGAACCGATTGCACACCGTAAGCAATTAGATAAAAGGGTGCAACTAAATTTATAAAACCAATCATAGCGAACCAGTGCCAGTCTTTGGAAAATGCCTCCACTTTTATTTTTTTGTAATAACAAAGCAACAGAACGGGTATTGCACCAAAAAAAACTCTCAAAAATGCAATTGTGATAGGCCCGAATGAATAGGTTGCAATTTTTATATTAAAAAAAGCAGATGCCCAAATTAATGCTAAAAAAATTAATAAAAGGTAATCAAATAAAGTTGGTTGTTTCATTCTATTATATCTTCAATTACACCCTTTGTAATTTTTTTTAAATCTAAAAAGGTTATTTTGAATATGCAATTTGGATGTCCAGCTGCAGCAAACAAAAAGTCGAATCTTTCTAATGATTTATCAATGTAAATATCAATATTTTTTATATGACCTACTGGAGAAACACCTCCGATAGTATATCCAGTTATGTTTTTTACTTCCTCAGCTGAAGCCATTGAAACATCAAAAAATTTAATATTTTTTTTTATCTTTTTTAAAGAAGCCTTCTTATCTCCGGCCACTAAAAATAAAGTATATTTATTATCGGTCCTAAAAAGTAAGCTTTTGACGATTGCTCCAACATCGCAATTTAAGGAAGTGGCTGCCTCTGAGGCTGTTCTTGCTGATGTTTTTAAGAGGCTTACGTTTAAATTCTCATCAAATTCTTTTATAATCTTTTCAACTCTTTTAACGGGCTCTTTATCCTTTGGAGTCATTTTCAACTTCTAATTGTTAGTTATTTATCTAATTTCATTATACACTTATGTTAAAAATGCATAGGTGTTATTAAGTAAAAGAGGATTATTTATCAATCTTTATTTGGTATCACAACCATTGAATTACGGAGGCAGAAATGAGTTCAAGCAATGTACTAAAAATTATAAAAGACAAAGAAATTGAATACGTAGATTTAAGATTCACTGATCCAAGAGGTAAGCTTCAACATGTAACCATGGATGCCAAAATGGTTGATGAGGATATGTTAAAAGATGGAATTTTTTTTGATGGTTCATCTATAGCTGGTTGGAAAGCTATTAATGAGTCTGACATGATCCTTAAACCAGATAATTCTAGAGCAATTGTAGATCCTTTTACATCTCATAACACATTAAACCTTTTTTGTGATGTTTTAGATGCAATTAAAAAAGATCCTTACGAGAGAGATCCTAGAGGAACAGCTAAAAAAGCTGAAGCGTATTTAAAAAGTTCAGGAATTGGAGATAAAGCATTTTTTGGTCCTGAGGCTGAATTTTTCGTATTTGACGATGTAAGATTTAAAAATGACATGAATGAAACTGGTTTTAAGATAGATAGTAAGGAAGGCCCTTACAATTCAGGAAAAGAGTATGAAAATGGTAACATGGGTCACAGACCAGGAATTAAAGGCGGTTATTTCCCAGTTCCTCCTGTTGATAGTGAACAGGACATGAGAAGTGAATATTTAAAAGCAATGAAAGAAATGGGGATTAAAGTTGAAAAACACCACCACGAAGTTGCACCAAGTCAACATGAACTTGGAATGTATTTTGGAACCCTTGTGGACCAAGCAGATAACCTACAACTTTATAAATATGCTGTTCACATGGTTTCTCACTCATTTGGTAAAACAGCCACATTTATGCCTAAACCTGTTAAAGGTGACAATGGTTCAGGTATGCACGTTCACCAATCGATTTGGAAAGGTGACAAAGCATTATTTTCTGGTGATAAATATGCTGGTTTATCCGATACAGCTCTACACTACATAGGTGGAATTTTAAAACATGCAAAAGCTATAAATGCTTTTTCAAATGCTACGACGAATAGTTACAAAAGACTAATTCCGGGATTTGAAGCTCCCGTTTTATTAGCTTATTCGGCAAGAAACAGATCAGCATCTTGCAGAATTCCTATCACTTTAAGTAAAAAAGCAGCTAGATGTGAAATTAGATTTGGTGATGCTGCTGGTAATCCATATTTAACATTCGCTTCAATGTTAATGGCTGGATTAGATGGAATTAAGAATAAAATTGATCCAGGTAAATCATTTGATAAAGATCTTTATGCTTTATCAGAAGATGAAGTTAAGAAAATTCCAACTGTTTGTGGATCTTTAAGAGAAGCAATGGAAAGTCTTGATAAAGATAGAGATTTCTTAAAACAAGGTAATGTATTTACTGATGATCAAATAGATGCTTACATTGCGTTAAAGTTTGAAGAAATACACAATTTTGAACACACACCTCATCCTATAGAGTTTGAGATGTATTACAGTTGTTAATTTTATTGTCTAGTTTTAGCAATTTTGTTTTTACCAGAACCTTTTTTAACAATGTAATCAAGTGTTCCATTTGCTCCAGTATCCACTGACTTTATAAGAGATCTTAAAAAAGTTTTTCTCTTCTCTTTTCTGTCCTCGCTGTTTTGCAAATTTCTGATTTCAAAGACATTCATGGGTAGATATTATCAATCTATGCGTTTATTGCAACTCTGATATGTTCAAAATGGAACTATACTTTAAAAGACTCTCCACAGCCACAACGCTCGGTTTCATTGGGGTTATTGAAGACAAATGATGATGAAAAGTCTTCCTTTTTATAATCCATCTCAGTGCCTAAGAGATACATAACTGCCGCCGAATCAATGTAAACTTTTACTCCTTTATCTTCAATCAACTCATCATTAGGATTTACCTCTCTTGAATATTCCATTACGTATGACATACCTGCACAACCACCTGATTTTACAGAAACTCTTACACCTATCGCATTTTTTTCAGCGTTAGACATTATTTCTTTAATTTTTAAAGCTGCATTATCACTTAATTTGATAATAGGGTTCATTATAGGTTTAACTCCAATTTCGCTGCATCTGACATCATATCTTTATTCCAAGGAGGATCCCAAACCAGTTCAAGATTTACATCATCTATTCCCTCTACTTGCATTGCACCCTCTTTTACTTCTTTTGGTAAACTTTCTGCAACAGGACAATTCGGTGTAGTTAATGTCATCTTAATTTCAGCTGTACGACCATTTACCTGTATATCATAAATTAAACCAAGCTCATATATGTTCACTGGTAATTCAGGATCATAAATTTTTTTAATTTCCTCAATTATTTTATTTTTTACTTTCATAATTAGTTTTCTGTAGTTATTTCTTTCCCGTCATTTTCCATTGCAGATACCAAAGTGTGCCATGATAAGGTAGCACATTTAACTCTCATTGGATATTGTTTAACACCTGATAAACACATCAATTTTGTTTTATCGTCCTCTTTTAAAATATTATTTTTAAGTTCAGGATTTTCTTTAATCATTCCTAAAAAATCCTCTATTATTTCTTTAGCTTCATTATCACTTTTACCTTTAATCAAATCAGTCATTATAGAAGCTGATGCCATTGATATTGCACATCCATTTCCTTCGAAAGAAATATCCTCAACTTTCCTTTGATGATTTAATTTAAGGTATACATGTACATTATCTCCACATAATGGATTATTGCCTTTTGCATTTTTATTAAAATTTTCTATTTTCCCTAAATTTCGAGGGTTCTTTCCATGCTCTAAAATTATCTCTTGATATAATTCTTTTAGGTTCATTTTAAATCAAAAATTTTTTTACAATTATTAATACCTTCGTTTAGTTTATCTAAATCATCTTTGGTATTATAAACTCCTAACGATGCTCGCGCACTTGCAGGTATACCTAGTTTGTCATGAAGTATTTGACAACAATGATGACCCGCTCTAATAGCAACTCCAGTTTCATCTAAAATAGTTGCAATGTCATGTGGATGAACCCCTTCTACAGTAAAAGATAGAACTCCGCCTCGCTCTTTTGGATTTCCTATTAGCTTCACCGAATTATTTTTTTTTAAAATTTCTTGGCCGTATTCTATTAATTCTTTTTCATGTTTAATAATATTATCAATTCCAATACTTTCTAAGAATTTTATTGATTGATCAAACGCGATGACTTGAGCTGTAGCCATTGTCCCAGCTTCATACTTATTTGGAAGCTCACCATAAGAAATTCTATCTTTTTTAACTTCATTTATCATTCCTCCACCTCCTTGGTATGGTGGAAGTTGTTCTAACCATTTCTTTTTTCCATACAAAACTCCAAGTCCTGTCGGGCCATACATTTTATGACATGATATTGCGTAAAAATCGCAACCCAGGTCTTGCATATCTAATTTTAAATGTGGTCCTCCCTGACATCCATCTACTACAACAACTATGCCATTAGAATGTGCTAATTGAGTTATCTCTTTGATTGGTAAAACTGCACCAGTGACATTGGATAAATGAGTTATTGCTATTACTTTAGTTTTATCTGTAATTTCTTTTTCTATATTTTCAATCGGAATATCTCCGTCTTCATTTATTTCTGCAAACTTTATTTTTATATTTTTGGATTTTCTTAAAAAATGCCATGGAACATAATTTGAGTGATGTTCTAGCTCTGTAATTAAAATTTCGTCATTTGGCTCCAAGATCGCTTGACCTAAGGTGTTAGCGACCAAATTTAAAGCTTCTGTAGCACCTTTAGTAAATACAATTTCATTTTTATCTTTCGCATTTATGTATTTTTGTACAGAAGTTCTTGTATTTTCATATAAATTAGTGGCTGCAACAGCTAAATAATGTATGCTTCTGCCAACATTTGAAAACTGTTTAGAATAGAAATCATTTATTCTATCTAGAACTACCTTAGGTTTTTGAGATGAGTTAGCGCTATCTAGGTAAACTAAATCATTATTCTGAATTTTTTCATCAAAAATTGGAAACTCTTTTCTTATGTTATTTATGTTCATTGTTTTAATCCAATAATATTTGTAATTAAGTTTTTTATTTCTACGTCTGTAATCTTTTCAACAACATCTATTAAAAAACCATTAATCAAAAGTTCTTTTGACTGTTGATAATTTAAACCACGAGACATTAAGTAAAAAATTGAATTTTCATCTAAACTACCAGATGCTGATCCGTGAGAACATTTTACATCATCAGCATAAATTTCTAATTCTGGTTTTGCATTAAACTCTGATGTTTCATCGAGCAGTATTGCTTTACTCAATTGATATCCATCAGTTTTTTGAGCTTTTGAATTTACAAATATTCTTCCTTGATATGCAGATTTTGAATTTCTTCCAAGAACACTTTTAATAAGCTGATAACTTTTTGTGTTTTCTACTAAATGATTGATTGTAGTTCTAATTTCGTGTTGTTGATTTTCCTTTAAGGAAAAAATACCATTAATGAATGCTGATGAATACTCACCATTTAAATTACAATTAATCTCATTTTTAAAATAATCTGAACCGGCTGATAATATAAATGTTTCTGAAACACTGTTATTATCCTGTTCAATATTGTTAAAAGAATATTTTAAATTATTATTTCTATATTTATCAATTTTATAGTTTTTCAGGATTGAGTCTTTTTCTAAATTGAAGTTATAAAATATATTAATAAAGTTTTTTGCTGCGGTGTTAGCAAAATAATCAATCAGTTTTAAACAACTATTTTCACCTAATTCAAAATCTAATCTCAAATTAATATTAGTGGACTTTATTTTATCATTTGTTAAATGATAAATTATCAAAGGTTTCTTTAGAGAATAATTTTTTTTAATTAAAATTTTAAAAATTTTATCAATAAATGCACTATTTAAATCAATTAATGAATTTTCATATTCAAATGACATATCTTTTTTAGTTTCATCAATTATTTCAATTTTATTTTGGTCCTCGAAGTTAAAATCAATTTTTTCAATTTTTCCATTTATAAATATAATCTTATTATGCTCTAAAACATCAACTAAAACAGATGGATCAATTTTATTTGATTGTGAATAACCATTGAAAAAACTTAAATCGCTAATATTCTTTTTAATAATCTGACTAATATCTAAAAACTTCCAATCTTCTTGCTTTCTATTAGGAAAACCGTTTTTAATGAAATTATTCAAAAAATTTTTTTTAATCTTAATTTCTTCACTAGAAAATTTTGAAGTTTTTACTAGTTTATCAAAATCTGACTGTAATTGCTCGTTCATTTAATTAAAACTTTCATAACCTTTTTTTTCAAGCTCTATTGCTAATTCTGGGCCACCAGATCTAATTATTTTTCCATTTATTAAGACATGGACAAAGTCAGGTTTTATGTAATCTAGTAACCTTTGATAGTGAGTAATTATTAAAAAAGAATTATTTTTGTTTCTTAAAGTATTAACTCCATCAGCTACTATTTTTAAAGCATCTATGTCTAAACCTGAGTCTGTCTCATCTAAAATAGATAATTTTGGAGCCAACATAGACATTTGTAAAATTTCATTTTTCTTTTTTTCTCCACCTGAAAATCCAACATTTAATTGTCTGTTAAGTTTTTCCTCATCAAATTTTAATTCTTTAGCTTTTTGTTTAACAAGCTTTAAAAATTCAATTGTATCTAATTCTTTTTCTCCACGTGCTTTTCTAATCGCGTTTAGTGATGTTTTTAAAAATATATTTGTATTTACTCCTGGAATTTCTAAAGGATATTGAAAAGCTAAAAATATTCCTTTATGCGCTCTTTCTTCTGTCTCAAGATCAAATAAATTTTTATTTTCAAATAAAATTTCACCTGATACCTCGTACCCTTTTTTCCCTGATAGAATATTAGATAACGTGCTTTTTCCTGACCCGTTAGGACCCATAATCGCATGAACTTCGCCTGGATTTATATCTAAAGAAAACCCATTTAATATGGATTTATTCTCAACATTGGCATTTAAATTGTTTATTTTAAGCATTAACCAACACTCCCCTCTAAGCTAATACCTACAAGCTTCTGAGCTTCCACTGCAAACTCCATTGGTAATTGTTGTAATACCTCCTTACAAAAACCATTGACAATTAACCCTACAGCTTCCTCAGGATTAAGACCTCTTTGTTGGCAATAATGTAATTGTTCTTCACTTATTTTTGATGTCGTAGCTTCGTGTGCAATATTTGAATCAAAATTTTTATTTTTAATATATGGGACTGTGTGTGCACCACATTTATTTCCCATTAATAAGGAATCGCATTGTGTGTAGTTGCTAGAGTTTTTGGCTTTTGAATTAATATCTACTAAACCTCTGTAAGTCATGTCAGAAAATCCAGCACTTATACCTTTAGAAATAATTTTACTTTTGGTATTTTTTCCCAAATGAATCATCTTTGTTCCAGTGTCTGCTTTTTGATGATTGTTTGTAATTGCTATTGAATAAAATTCACCAATTGAATTATCACCTTTTAATATACAGCTTGGATATTTCCAAGTTATAGCAGAACCTGTTTCAACTTGTGTCCAAGAAATCTTAGAATTTTTTCCCTTACATAATCCTCTTTTAGTGACAAAATTATAAATCCCTCCTTTGCCATTTTCATCTCCTGGATACCAATTTTGAACAGTTGAATATTTTATTTCTGCATCATCTAAAGCAATCAATTCTACATTTGCTGCATGTAATTGATTTTCATCCCTCATTGGAGCAGTACATCCCTCAAGATAACTTACGTAACTGTCTTTATCAGCAATAATTAATGTTCTTTCGAACTGACCAGTCTCTGATGCATTAATTCTAAAATAAGTTGATAGTTCCATTGGACACTTAACACCTTCAGGAATATAAACAAAAGACCCATCTGTAAAAACAGCAGAATTTAGTGTCGCAAAGAAATGATCAGTAACTGGTATTACAGTACCTAAATATTTTTTTACAAGATCAGGATATTTCTGAATAGCCTCTGACATTGAACAAAAAATTATTCCATGTTTAGTCAATTCACCCTTAAAAGTAGTTGCTACTGAAACAGAGTCAAATACAGCATCGACAGCAATTCCATTTAATCTTGCTTGTTCTTGTAATGGAATCCCAAGTTTTTTATAAGTCTCTAAAAGTTTAGGGTCAAGCTCGTCTAAACTTTTTGGTTTGTCCTTCATACTTTTTGGTGCTGAGTAGTAATATAAATCTTGATAATCAATTTTAGGATATTTTGGTTTTTGCCAATTAGGTTCTTTTAAAAGTTTTAATCTCTCATAAGCTTTTAATCTAAAGTCTAACATCCACTGCGGTTCTTTTTTAATATTAGAAATAAATTTAATTACATCTTCATTCAAACCTTTTGGAGCTTTGATATTTTCTATATCAGTAGTAAAACCGTATTTATAGTCTTTTAACTTTTCTATATCTTTTTCTCTAGTATCCATTTTTAAATTCTTCTCTCAGTATTATCTTTTATTAAATCTTCTAAACTTTTTTTCTCAAAAAAATCATTAATATGGTTTTCAAGCTCATCCCATAAATTATGAGTCAAACATTTTGTAAGTTTTCCATTACAGCCTTTTTTTGACTCTTTTTTACACTGTACAGTTTTTACTTTTTCATCTACAGCATCAAAAATGTTAGTAAGTTTTATTTCATTGGCTTTTTTATTCAAAACATAACCACCCTGGTTTCCTCTAACACTTTGAACAATTGCTTTTTTTCTTAGTTTAGAAAAAATTTGTTCTAAATAATCAAGTGAAATGCCTTGTCTTAAAGATATGTCTCTCAGAGAAACTGGATTAAT
Source organism: uncultured Pelagibacteraceae bacterium (assembly GCA_902586495.1). Taxonomy (GTDB): domain Bacteria; phylum Pseudomonadota; class Alphaproteobacteria; order Pelagibacterales; family Pelagibacteraceae; genus Pelagibacter. The sequence goes on along the minus strand of CACIHQ010000004.1, from coordinate 3,887 downwards.
ATCATTAAACTTTGCCAGGTCCACTAAAGCCATTACCGCATATCTGCCTTTAGATGTTAGTTTCATATATCCTTATTTTCCAAGGATATATATAAACCTGACTAAATTAGTCAAGTATCTGAAAGCAAAAAAAAACAACATTTTGTCACGCACATGTGATATGTCTAATTTTTTTTTGATAATAGTTATCAATAACAATTATGGATAATAAAATTTTAGAAATTTTTATTCCTGGTCCAGCTGGAAGACTTGAAGCTAAATATTTTAAAAGTAAAAAAAGTACCTCACCAATAGCATTGATATTACAACCACATCCCCAGTATGGAGGAACAATGAATAACAAAGTTGTTGTGGAAACATTTCACTCTTTTATGGATAACAACTTTTCAGTTTGTCGTGTAAATTTTAGAGGTGTTGGAAAAAGTGATGGGGAATTTGATAATGGACAAGGTGAACTTGCTGATGCAGCTGCAGCATTAGATTGGCTAGAGAGAGAAAATTTTGATAATTCACAATGTTGGGTTTCTGGTTTTTCTTTTGGCTCATTAATTGCAATGCAACTTTTAATGAGAAGACCAGAAATAAACAGATTTATTGCAATATCACCTCAACCAAATGTTTATGATTTTTCTTTCCTTTCTCCTTGTCCTACTTCTGGGTTAATGGTTTACGGAAAAAAAGATGAATTGGTGCCAGTTGAGCACATTAATGAACTAAATAAAAGATTGAGTAGTCAAAAAGGTATAAAAGTTGAATTTCAAGCAGTTCAAAATGCAAATCATTTTTTTTCAAAAAATGAAATTAATTTAGTAGAAGTTTTAAATAAATATATAAAAAAAGAAACTGCCTTATATTAAAAATTTTTGATTATTTTACCTCCAGAAATTGACTCCTTACATCCTGTAGTATTGGGAAAAGAAATTGGTAAGTTTAGAAGTGATCTAATTGCCAAATACGCAAAAGCTTGTGACTCTACAAAATCACCATCTATGCCGTAATCTTCTACTGGAACAAAATTTGTTTTATTCAAATCTTGGATTATATCAACTGATTTTAAAATTGATTCCATTAAGTATTTGTTTTTTCTTCCTCCACCGCAAACTAAAAAAATTGATTTTTTTGCAGGATCTTTAAAATAATTAATCGCTTTAGAAATTTGTAATGACGTAAAATCAGCTAATGTTGATACTCCATCTTCTAAAGATAGACCCTTTACAAAAGATATATCAAAATCTTTTATATCTAATGAATCTTTGAAAGGGGGACTAATATTAAAATTTTCTAATGCTTGATTAAGAATTAATCTGTCAGTATTACCGATACTTGCTAGTGAACCATCAATATCATATCTCTTTTTTGAATTTTTTCTAACCCAATCATCTATAAGACAATTTCCTGGACCAATATCACAGGCTTCTATAAATTCTATCTTTTTATCTAGTTTATCCCATTTGACAGTTTTGGTAAGATTCGAAATTCCTCCAATATTTAAAATGTTGACAGAATAAGTTTTGTCTAATTCTTTTTTTAAATATTTGTTTGCAATTAAGTTGTGAAAAATGGGTGTCAACGGAGCTCCTTGACCTCCATTTTTTAAATCATTTTGTCTAAAATCATACACCACCTTTTTTTTTATTAATTGAGACAATAGCTTGCCATCGCCCAACTGTTTAGTAATTTTTTTTTTATTATCATGAAAAATTGTCTGTCCATGAAAACCCAATAAATCTAAATCCACTTTAGCGATATTTAAAATTTCTTTGACGGCATTTGCATGAAATAACGTTATATCTCTTTCAATGTCCTTAATTTCACTTTCGTATTTAATAAGATGATTTGGAACTAAAATTTTTGCTCTTAAATCGAGTATTCCTTGTCTTATTTTGTCCCCATACTCAAAATATCTATCTAATAAAGGTGAATATTCTCTATTACCATCTGACTTTATTATAGATGCATCTACTCCATCTACAGAGGTCCCACTCATCAATCCTAAAGCTGTATATATCTTGCCCATTCTTATTTTTTTTTAAAAAAATTTGTATATTGTGAGACTATAAGCTTATGAATAAATTTTTAAAAGAATTTAAAGAGAGAGGTTTTTTTTATCAATGTACCAATGAAAGTGAATTATCAGAATTATTAGATAAAAAAAAAATCACAGCATATATTGGTTTTGATTGTACTGCTGAAAGCCTTCATGTAGGAAGTTTGCTCCAAATAATGTGCTTAAGACTTCTCCAAAAACACGGCCATAGACCAATCGTATTATTGGGAGGTGGTACTACAAGAATTGGTGATCCGTCTGGAAAAGATAAAACACGTAAAATCTTATCTGAAAAACAAATCATTAAAAATTCAAAAAATATAAAAAGTATCTTAGTAAAATTTCTTGATAATAAAGATAAAATGACTAAACCAATATTTGTAGATAATTATAAATGGTTAAAAAATCTTAACTATATTTCTTTTTTAAGATCAATTGGAAGACATTTCACTATAAATAAAATGTTAACTTTTGAAAGTGTGAAAACACGTTTAGAAAGAGAACAATCATTAAGTTATATGGAATTTAATTATATGATTCTTCAAGCATATGATTTTTTAGAATTAAATAAAAATAAAAATTGCGTTTTACAGATAGGTGGATCAGACCAATGGGGGAATATAATTAATGGTGTTGATTTAATAAAAAAACATTCCAATAAAGAAGTTTTTGGTTTAACAACTCCATTAATTACTTTAGCAAGTGGGGCCAAAATGGGCAAAACTACTGAGGGTGCCATTTGGCTTGATAAGAATCTTCTATCAGCTTATGACTATTGGCAATTTTGGCGAAATACAGATGATAGAGATGTTAAAAAATTTATAAAATTTTTTACAGATATTATGATTGAGGAAATTGAAGATCTAAATGCAAAAAATATTAATCAACTTAAAATTTTACTTGCTAATAAAACAACTGAAATGCTTCATGGAAAAAAAGAGGCACTAAAAGCTGAAAATATTGCAAAAGAAACATTTGCTGAGAACTCATCAGGTTCAAACCTTCCATCAGTTGAATTAAACAAAAAAATGTTAAAGAAATATATAAATATTATTGATTTAGTTATTTTTGCAAAATTTGAAAAATCTAAAAGTGAAGTAAGAAGATTAATTAAAGGGAAAGCGGTAAAAATAAACAATCAAATAATTGAAGATGAAAAATTTCAAATTAAAGATGAAATTTTTAATGATGACTATCTTAAACTCTCAATTGGAAAAAAAAGGCATATTAAGATTAAATTAATCTAATTTTTTTTAATTTTTTCTAAAGTTCTTGTTATAAATCTAGGTGTAAGCGTTTTGATTGGATTCACAGTAGTCTCTAATTTTTTTGGTGGGCCTTTGATTTTAAAACTAACTCCAAAAACTCCCTCACCAGTTTTTGAACCAACTAATATTTTTCCTAAAACTGGAATTGTTCCAATCGCCTTATTTATTGTTGTTGCCGGAACCAATGTTCCTCTTAAACTTATTAATTTACCTTTTTCAACATATCCATTCATTAATACTGATATCGCAGGCCCAATTGCGAAAATTTCTTTTATACTCATTAATTTATTTTTATTTTCAAATTTCATTTCAAATTCATCAAATCTGATACCCTCACCTGACAGAATATCAGCGATACCTTGAAGAGAAGCGAGTGTAAGTAGTTTTGTTAAGGTTGGGAGCTCTTTTAATTTAAAATCATAAATCTTTAAGGTTGAATTGGAGACATTTGCATCTTTAATACTATAAAAATCCAAAATCCCACCATCAAAACCTTTGATAAATTTATATTTTTTAACAATAGGTTCAGCAAAATCTAGAAATAATGTTGTTATTGTTTTAGAGTTATTTGT
>CACIHQ010000003.1 GCA_902586495.1 uncultured Pelagibacteraceae bacterium | reverse complement strand
TTAAGATCATATTAACTTCAAATATTGAATTATCTGAATTGTATAAAGATGGATTACAGAGAGACCAATTTTTACCATTCATAGAAATTATGAAAAAAAATGCTATTAACTATGAATTAAAAATTGAGGATGATTATCGAAAATCAAAAGAAAATCAAAAACAAAGATTTTTTTTTCCTTTAAATCAAGAAACCAATTTTAAAATAAACAAATTTTTTAGAATTATTACAAAAGAAAAAAAAAACTCACCTATGAATTTAAATATTAAGGGGAGAGATTTTACAATACAAAACTTTTATGAAGGGATTTGTAGATTTAGCTTTGATGAACTTTGTAATAGAAATTTAGGAGCTGAGGATTATTTGGAAATAATTAAAAACTCTAAATTTATTGTTATCGAAGAAATTCCATTGTTTAGCAATAATAATTCAGATCAACAACAGAGATTTATAACATTATTAGATATAATTCACGATAAAGATATTCCTTTGGCTACCACAGCTGCAGAAAGTTTGGAAAATTTCACATCTTCAAAATCTCTTAAAGCTCCTTTTGAGCGTACCATAAGTCGATTGTATGATTTAACATCTAGAGAATACAATTTATAAATTATATTACTAATTTTTTAAAGTTTGAAACGCTTTTAAAGCTGCGGCTCTTGCTTGCTCATGAATAACAATTGGTTTTGGATAACTTTTTCCAATAATTGTATTTATTGCTTCTTGATATTTAATTTCCATTTCCCATGGTTTATGAATAAACTTTTGTGGAACCTTACTTAATTCTGGTACCCATTTTTTTACATACTTTCCTTCTTTATCAAATTTTTCACCTTGAAGGATAGGATTGAATATTCTGAAATAAGGAGCTGCATCAGCGCCGCAACCAGCAACCCATTGCCATTGAGCTACATTATTAGCTTTATTAAAATCTAATAAACAATTTCTAAAATGTTTTTCACCCTCAGTCCAATTTATTCTTAAATGTTTTACTAGAAAGGAACCCACAACCATTCTTATCCGGTTATGCATCCAACCAGTTTCATAAAGCTCTCTCATCCCAGCATCAACAATCGGATAACCCGTCATACCTGATTTCCACGCCTTTAAAAATTTTTCATTTTTGACCCAGGGAAACTTATCAAATTCTTTTCTATAATTTCCTTTTAAAAATTCCGGGAAATAATTGATTAAACTATGTGAAAATTCACGCCATCCTAATTCATTAATATATTTTCTGTAACCAATTCCTTTCGATTTAATTTCACTGCACTTTTTCCAAATAGTATTCACGTGAATTTGTCCATGTTTGATATAAGGAGATAATTTAGATGTGCCCTCGACAGAAGGATAATCTCTTGCAGTTCCATAATCTTTAATTTTACCATCAATTAGATCTTTTAGAATTTTTTTAGACTCTTCCTCAGAAACCTTCCAATATTTTTCAAACTTTTTATACCAATTTTTTCTTGGAAGAATATCTTTTGGCTCTATACAACCTTTAAAGAATGTTAATGACTTTGTTTTTTTTTTAATACTATAATTTTTACTTGGTGGTGATCCTAAAAATTTTTGTTCAGCGTTTCTCCAAAATGGTGTGAAAACTTTAAAAGGTGTTCCGTCATTTTTAGTTACCTCTTGAAACTCATTTAAAATATTTCCTTTAAAATATTTGTAATTAATCTGATTTTTAACAAAAATATCTCTAATCTTTTTTCCTTTTGCAATTACGTCTGGTTCGTAAATTTTATTCCAATATATCGACATATTGTCTTTTTTTTTAATCTTTGAAAATATATCCAGCTCATCACCTGCCAATATTTGAAGATTGATCTTAAACTTAGATAATTCAAACTTAAAGATTTCTAATGATTTTGAAAGCCACCATTTTTGTGCCTCTCTTTTGGCATCAAAGTCGCTTTTGTTGTAAATGTATAGGGCAAGCACGCTATCATGATTTTGGGTTGCGTAAGAAAGGGCAGGGTTATTTTCAATTCTAAAATCCTCTCTTATCCAAGTGATCGCGTTTTTTGTCATAAAAAATTATTTTCTACCTTTAAGTAGCAGTTGTTTGTAGAGTTTAACATCTGCATTACCTTCGCATCCAATAACTAAAACATTAGAATTTTGATTAAGGTTAATCAATTTTCTTGCCTTTTTGTTATTGCATATTCCAACCAAAGCAATAATTCCTGGAGTAGCGCATTCACCACCTACAATTGAAGTTTTGCTGAACTTTTTATCTTTTAAACCAGCTACTGTTTTAGCTACATTTTTATCTGAAATTGATACACAACAATTACTAGCTTTTTTTAATATTTGCCAAGGCACAAGAGACATTTCATTGCAAGACATACCACCCATAATGCTCTCTTTTTTAATTCTTATTTTTTTTAACTTATTACTTTTAATACTTTGAAGAACACAATCGGCTCTATCTGGTTCAACGATAATTATTTTTGGAATTTTTTTAAAATATTTTGCTACTCCAGCGACCAAACCTGCAGCCAAACCACCAACACCCGCTTGAAGAAAAATATGAGTAATATACTGATTAGTTTGATTAGAAATTTCTTTAATTAAAATAGAGTATCCTGCCATTGTTAATTGAGGAATATACTTATAATTTTTTGTAGATACATCTTGAACAATTTTCCAGTTATTTTGTTTTGAGAGTAATTGGCATTCTTTTAAGGATGCTTCATAATTTCCCTTTACTCTTATTACTTCAGCACCAAATTTTTTAATTTCTTTTACTCTTGTTTCACTCACGTATTGACTAACAAAAATTTTACACTGCAATTTTAGTCTTTTTGCTCCCCAAGCTACTGATCTCCCATGATTGCCAGCTGTTGCTGATGAAACAATTATTTTGCTAGTTTTTTTTGAAATTTTTTCTACTGCATAGGCACCACCAAGTGCTTTAAAGGATTTTAAGTGAAATCGTTTCGATTCGTCTTTGTAAAATATATTCTTAAGCTGAAGTTTTTTATTTAATTTGTTTAATTTCAATAGAGGAGTTGGATTATATCCTTTCCATTTAGATATATTTTTATGAGAATTAACTAATAAATTTGACGGCAAATATTTTAAGACATAGTTTCTAGTAAATTGAAAGTTTTTATTTATTAAGAATTTGGAGTATTTCCATTTAAGATTTTGCATTATAAATTTTTTTTATATTCAAACTATAAATAAACCTATATTAATATTTATACAAAGAAAAACTGTATGAAAAAAATATTAATTATTGGTGGTGGTGCAATGGGTTCTGCTTTTTCAATCCCGTGTTTAGAAAATAATAATAGAGTTATAATAACAGAACCATATAATAAAGTTTTCATTAAGAACTTATCTTCAAAAAAAAAACTTCATTCCTCCTTAAAAATAAATTTGCCAAAAAAGTTAAAATTTAAGTATTATTCAAAAGATATATACAAAGAAAAGTTTGACTTGATTGTAATTGCATTGAGTCTTGCTGGAATTGATTTTATTGGAAAAGAGTTGAAAGACTTAAAAATAAAAACACCATTACTAGTTCTTACTAAAGGACTAAAATATGATAAAAAAAGAAAAAAACTCTTGACTATTTCAGGGTTACTCAAAAATAATTATAATGTTGCAAATGTATCAGTTTTAAAAGGACCTTGTCTGGCTAAAGAATTAGCAAGAAAAAATAAGACAAGCGTAGTAATAGCAAATAAGAATATCAAAATAGCTAAATGGATTGGAAAACAGATATCAACAAAATATTATCTGACTGAATTTTCAAGAGATGTTATTGGAGTAGAAATTTGCTCAGCAATTAAGAATATTTATGCAATGGTTATAGGCTCAGGTCAAAATTTAAATGCTGCATCAGATTTATTTCAAAAAAGTGTAAATGAGATGAAATTTTTGATTAAATATTTTAAGGGTGATCAGTCAACTATATTAGGTCTTGCTGGAATTGGTGATCTCTATGTAAGTGCTGTGGGAGGAAGAAATAGTAAAATGGGAGATTTTTTAGGTAAAGGTTTTACATTTACAGTAGCTAAAAAAAAGTTTATGCCAAAAGATACAGTCGAAGGTGAGCAATTGGCTAGAGAAATTGCTCCTTATATTTTAAAAAAAATTAATAAAAAAAAGATACCTTTGATGATCAATTTGCTAAAGACGATATTGTATAATAAAAAAATCTAACCAATTAGAAAATTATTTTCTACAAGTAATCCTATAATGATACCAACCAATAATGCAAAAATTAGTTTTTTTTTATCCACTTCTTAAGATTTTTTACCAATTGAAGAAGTTAAATTTTTAATGTTCATAGTTGGGAATTTTGTCTTCCATTTTTGCTTTATGTTTTCCCATAATTTTGCCATTCCCAAAGGTTCATAAATCATAAAGATAATCATCAATCCACCAAATATTACCTGCTCGATTGAAGATATTATTGTAGCGTCAATAGCACCATGAAAAACATTATTACCAATGGCATTAAGAAGAACTGGAAAAAGTAGAATAAACGCTGCACCAATAAAAGCACCATTTATTGTACCAAGTCCACCTAAAATACACATAAATAATATTTTAAAAGATAATTTAATATCAAAAGCAACTGGTTCTAAAGATTTTAAATAACAAAATGCAAAAAGTGCACCAGCAACCCCACAATAAAACGCACTAATTGCGAAGGCCTGTACTTTTGTTCTTAATAATGAAACTCCCATCGACTCCGCAGCTATATCCATATCTCTAACTGCCATCCAATTCCTACCCGTACTACCTCTAGCCATATTCATCGCTAGCAAAGTTAAAACCGTAGTAACAGCTAAACACACAAAATACATAGCTAATGGAGTTGTAAATGGTTTTCCTAAGATAACTATGTCTTGTGCGGTTATAATTCCTGAAGAGTCATAGTTTTTAAACCAACCAAATTTATCTATCATCCATATAATAAAAAATTGTGAGGCCAATGTTGCTACCATCAGATAAATTCCTCTTACTTTTAGACTTGGTAAACCAAATAAAATTCCAAAAGCGGCAGCAATCAAACCTGACACTATTAATGAACCGACGAAACCTAAATCAGGCACTCGTAAAATAAGGTTAAACATCGCAAAAGCACCTGCAGCCATGAAGCCAGCGGCACCTAAAGCTAATTGTCCTGTGTAACCCATAACTATTTGCTGTCCGATTGTAGCTAGAGCTAAGCAAAGCCAAGGTATTAATATGGAAGTGTACCAATATTCTGTTGTAATAAATGATGGTATTACTAATACACTCAGAACCATACAAACAGCTAAGTTAATTAGGTCTTTTTTTGTATAAGTCATAAATACTGGTTTCATCATAAATTAAACTCTCCTAATAATTTTTTCTCCAAATAAACCTTCCGGTCTATATAATAAAAAGAATATTGCTAAGACGTAAGGAGCCCAACCTTCAATTGCGCCTCCAAAAAACGGTCCAATGTATACTTCTAAAACTTTCTCTACTGCACCAATGATCAAGCCACCAATAATTGCACCTGGGATAGATGAGAAACCACCTATAATTAAAACTGGTAAAGCTTTTAGAGCTAAGTCAACTAAGGCAAATTGAACACCAGCTCTTGCACCCCACATACATCCTGCAACTAATGCCACAACTCCAGCAGCAGACCAAACTAGTAACATAATATGTTTTAAAGGAATTCCTATTGAACTAGCGGCACCTGCATCATCTGCAACAGCTCTCAAACCAAGACCAATTTTTGTGTATTTAAACAGAAGGAATAAACCAATAATCATAATAGCAGCCACAAGTCCTGCAGTAATATCAAGAGCACTAATGAATAATTTTAAGTTATCAGCGATCCACGGTACTGGAAAATCTCCTATACCTAAATCTAATCTTCTTACTTCTACTCCCCATGCTGCTTGAGCCAAGCCCTCTAAAACATATCCTAGACCGATTGTAGCCATTAGCACTGTGTCTTCGCTTGCATTCATGAGAGGTCTTAAAACAAACCTTTCGGTACATAGACCAACGACTACCATTAAAAGAGCAGCCATAATAAATGCAAGTACAAAAGGTATGTTAAAATCTTGCATGAAACCACAAAAAGCAAGCACTGAGAAAAAAACCATAGCTCCTTGTGAAAAGTTAAACGTTGCTGAAGCTTTAAAAATTAGAACGAATCCTAAAGCTACTAACGAATACATAGTTCCAGCAAGCAAACCACCAACCAAAACTTCCATAAAAAATAGTAATTCATCAACCATATCTTTATCCTAATGTTCCACTCCCAAATAAGCGTCTATTACTTTTTGATTTGATCTTACTTCATCAGGCGTACCATCACCAATAACTTTACCATAATCAAGTACTACAACTCTATCTGATATATCCATGACTACTCCCATGTCATGCTCAATAAGAACCATAGTTGTGCCAAGTTCATCATTTACTTTTAATATAAATCTACACATATCTCTTTTCTCTTCAACATTCATGCCAGCCATAGGCTCATCTAATAAAATTACAGATGAGTCTGTTGCAAGAGCTCGACCTAATTCTACTTTCTTTTGTAATCCATATGGAAGTTTCCCAACTGGTGTATCTTTAATATCTTCAATCTCTAAAAAACTAATTATTTCTTCAGATCTATCTCTATTAATCTTTTCTTCTTTTTTAACTTTAGGTAGTTGAAATGCAACTTCAAGAAAATTTGTTTTTGTGTGAAGTTTTCGGCCAACTAAAATATTATCTAAAACTGACATTCTTTTGAATAGAGCTAAGTTTTGAAAAGTTCTAGAAAGACCCATTTGAGCCATGATATTTGGAGTTATATTTGGTATTTGTTGTCCCCTAAACGAAACAGTCCCTTGTTGAGGCTTATAAATTCCATTTATACAATTAAGCATTGAGCTTTTTCCAGCTCCATTAGGTCCGATTATAGCTCTAACTTCATGCTCAAGCACATCAAACGAAGTATCAGTTATTGCCTTAACACCACCAAAAGAAAGTGAGATATTTTTTACTTCTAATATTGGTTTACCTATTTTAAATTTTCTCTCTTGTGCCATTTTTAATTAATTTTTTTCTTCGTTAAACTTTCTTCTTTAAGTACGTCTCTGAAATTTTTTCTACCTTTCTTTGAAATACCCAAATATAATTCTTTTACCTGATCATTACTCAATAAACTCTTAGCTGTACCATCTAACATAACTCTTCCTGTTTCAATAATATAACCATAATCTGAATTTTTAAGTGCAACGTTGGTATTTTGTTCAGCAAGTAAAATACTAACACCTTCTTTTTGGTTTAATTCTTTTACGATATTAAAGATCTCAGCCACTAATTGTGGTGCTAAACCCATTGTAGGTTCATCCAATAGTAGCATCTTAGGTTTTGCCATCATAGCTCTTGCAACTGCTATCATCTGTTGCTCTCCACCTGAAGTAAATGCTGCTTGACTTTTTCTTCTTTCTTTAAGTCTTATAAAATAAGTGTAAATTTTTTCTAATTCTTGATTGATATCACCTTTTGATAATTTTCTTGAATATGCTCCTGAAATAATGTTCTCCTCAACAGTAAGGTGACCAAAACATCTTCTGCCCTCTAATACTTGGACCATTCCGAGCCCGACCATTTGTGAAGGATTTTGTTTTTCAATCGAAGTACCATCATAATCTATTGAACCTTTTGTAACTTTGCCTCTTTCTGAAGCTAACATGGTTGAAACTGCTTTTAGTGTAGTACTTTTACCTGCACCGTTTGCTCCTAATAATGCAACTACTTTTCCTTTAGGAACTTTTAGAGATACATCGTGTAAAGCTAAAATGACATTATCATACATTACTTCAATATTTTTAATATCAAGAATGTTAGTTGAAGTGTTACTCATTAAGCTTTCTTTTTATATTAAATTAAATTTTATTTAAAGGGGGAGTTTAAAATAATTTAATATTTAAACTTCCCCTCTAACAGATATTAATTTATCTCTAAATTAATTATCCGCATTTTTTCGGTGTAATGTTGTTCTCTTTAGCAAACTTAGCTGCAGATGCCTCTACTAGACCTCTAATAAATGCAGGATCACCTGGTGCTTCCCAACCAGTAACCTGGTTGAATTTTGTTCCATCCCACTGCATTACAGCAAATTTACCGGCACCTTCATGGTTTGCACATGTAATAGCGAATGGAGCTAACATACCACCAACTCCAAGCTCTTTCAGTCTAGCTTCAGTCATGTTAATTGCTTCATAACCGTCTCTAAACTCAGCACCAGTTACTGCTTTACCAACTTTGTTATGCATTTTTTGAGCATTTCTTAAACCCTCAATCCACATAACTGCAGCACCTAGTCCTCTATTCCAGTAAACTGAACCAATCCTATTTGGATCAGCTAAGTTACCTTTTCCAGCACCATATACTTTATCTTTGATGTCTTTAACTAACGGATATTCTCCTGGCAAAGCATTTGCAACAGCATAAGTTCCCTTAGCTGCATCACCTGCTGGGTACATATCCTCTTCGGCAGCACCGAATGTTACATACATCATTCTATCTCTTGGGAAATTAATTCTAGCAGCATTAGTCATTGCTGTTGAATTCATTCCAGAACCTGCTCCCCAGAAAGTAACCCAATCAGGTTTTTCTTTTCTGATTTGCAGCCACTGAGATTGTTGTTCAAGACCTGGAGGTGGAATTGATATCTCAATCAATTTAACTCCCCAGTCATTACAAATTTTTCTCATTGCTGGTAATGGCTCTCTACCGTAAGCAGAGTCGATGTGTAAGTGAACGATTTTTTTACCTTTCATCTTATCAATTCCGCCTTCGATCTTAGCCATAAACTTAAGTTTAACAGCTATTTGTGACCAATAGTGACTTGCAGCATTAAATACCCAAGGCCAAACTCTTCCATCAGCACCATCAGTTCTTCCGTAACCATATTGAGCTAAAACAACATTGTCTTTTGCCATACGATTAATTACTGCGTATGCTCCTGGTGTTCCTAAAGTATCGAACACTACTATTCTTTGTCCGTCTTTTTCTAAAAGTCTCTGATAACACTCAACTGTTTTAACAGCGTTATACTCAGTCTCACATTCCTGCCATGTAAGCATTACTCCATTCACCCCACCTGTCATGTTTACATAGTTCATGTAATCAATCTGAGCACCGTAGTAACCAGTTCCCATTGCTGAGTATGGTCCGACACGGCTACTTGCTACTGGAAAGTACTGTGTCTCCGCCGCAAATACATTTTGAGGTAAACCAAGTGAAGAAATTAAAGCTATAACTACTGTTAGAGTAGAGGTTAGCTTTTTAATCATTTTTGCTAACATTATTCCTCCCTTTTGTTTAGTTATGTTAAACATTATAATAAGATATAATCTAACCACATAGCTAGGGTTTCTGCAATTGATAATCATTATTAATTTAAAAAAATATAACTCTCCTAGTAATTCAAAATTATACAACTTTAGATTGAAGAAAATTTTTCCTCTTAACTTTGATGATTATGATTGCATATCAACTAATTATAAAGTTTGAAGATAAGCTAGATTACGATTATGAAAAAAATTTTGATAGTTGAGGGAAATTTAGAGGAAGAAAATAATACTTTTACTAAGGCTGGAATCCAAACTCACACCCAAAGTTTAAAAGAAAGTTTAGATTATTTATCGAAAGAGATAATGCTAGATATAGTTAATCCATCGTCAGATAAAAATATTGATAGTTTCAACGATAAGTTGCACATTTACGATGGTTTAATCTGGGGAGGAAGCAGTTTGAATATTTATAACGATACTCCAGAAATAAAAAGACAAATTGAATTTATGAAAAATTGTCAAAAAAAGGTTAAAAATATTCTAGGGATTTGCTGGGGCATGCAAGTAGCTGTGACTGCTGCTGGTGGCCAAGTTAAAAAAGCAAATGTATCTCATGTTGGGATCGCAAAAGAAATTGAGTTAAATGAAGAGGGCCTAAAGCATCCACTATATAAAGATAAAGAAAAAAAATTTAATTCTGCAGCTTTTAATTATGATGAAGTAGTAAAAATTCCTGAAAACGGTATTTGTCTAGCGTCTAATAAAGTTAATAAAGTCCAAGGTTTATATTTTGAAGTAAACAAAACTAGAGTATGGGGTCTGCAATATCATCCTGAAATAACTTATGAAAAAATGATAAGTCTAATTAATTTTAGAAGAAAAAGATTAATTGAAGATAGAAAAGTATTCGAAAATGAGAATGATCTCGAAAAGCATATCTCTCTTATTGAGAAAGAAATTCAGATCACTGTTAAAGAAAAAAAAATGTTAGAGCTTAAAAATTGGCTTAAGGAGTTAAATTAAAATAATCCCTCAATTTGGCCTTTTTGGTTTAACTTAATAGTATCAGCTGCTGGTACTCTTGGTAATCCTGGCATTGTCATTATTGAACCACAAACAACCACCACAAATTCTGCTCCTGATGATAATCTCACTTCTCTTATTGGTATTTCATGATTTGATGGAGCACCCTTAAGCTTTGGGTCTGTTGAAAAACTAAATTGAGTTTTTGCAATACAAACTGGTAAATTTCCATGACCATTATTTTCAAAAACTTTTAATTGTTCTTTAACTTTTTCATCAGCAGTTATTTTGTCAGCTTTATAGATTTGTTTGGCAATCAACTCAATTTTATCCCAAAGTTTAAGATTATTATTATATAAAAATTTAAATTTATTTTTCTTATTTTTGCAAACTTTAACAACCTTTTTTGCAAGGTCTTTCGTGCCATTTCCACCTGTAGCCCAATGTTTACATTCACTGACCTCTACTTTATTTTTTTTACAAAAATTTAAAACAGTATTTACCTCTTCTTTGGTATCAAGTGCGAAATGATTTATGGCTACAATTGGCTCTAAACCAAATTTTTTAATGTTTGAAATGTGTCTTTCTAAATTAACTAGTCCTTTCTCTAAGGAAGTAATATCTTCTTTTTTTAAGTTTTCTTTTTCAACACCACCATGCATCTTTAATGCTCTTATTGTTGCAACTATTACCACACAGCTTGGAGTCAGGCCTGCTTTTCTACACTTAATATTTAAAAATTTTTCTGCACCAAGATCTGCACCAAATCCTGCTTCAGTAACTACATAATCAGATAATTTTAAAGCGGTTTTCGTTGCAATCACTGAATTACATCCGTGAGCAATATTTGCAAATGGACCTCCATGAATAATTGCTGGATTATTTTCTAAAGTTTGAGTTACATTTGGTCTGATGGCTTCTTTGAGTAAAACCGTCATAGGACCATGAGCATTTATATCTCTAGCATAAAGTGGCTTTCCATTTTTGTCATATGCAAAAGTAATATTACCAATTCTTTTTTCTAAATCTTTTAAATCATTAGAGAGACAAAAAATTGCCATTACTTCTGATGCGACTGTTATATCGAAACCGTCAACTCTTTTGAAATCTTTAGCAACCCCACTAGTATTAATGTCAATAAATCTAAGAGCGCGATCATTCATATCCATCACACGCTTCCAAACTATTTTGTTTTCATCAATATTTAGTTTGTTCCCCCAATAAATATGGTTATCTATCATTGCTGAAAGTAAATTATGTGCTGAAGTAATTGCATGAAAGTCACCTGTAAAATGTAAATTTATTTGTTCCATAGGAACTACTTGAGCATAACCACCTCCTGCAGCACCGCCTTTCATTCCAAAAGATGGACCAAGACTAGGTTCTCTAAGACAAACGATAGATTTTTTACCAATTTTATTTAAACCATCACTTAAACCAACCGAAGTCGTTGTTTTTCCTTCACCAGCTGGTGTAGGCGTTATTGCAGTGACTAAAATTAATTTACCATCTTTTTTTTTCTTTAATTTATCTAAAAACTCAAAATTAATTTTTGCTATATGTCTACCCATTGGACTGAAAGCACTACTCTCATCTGGAACTTTAATTTTTGCTAAAATTTTACCTATTGGTTTCATTTTAGCTTTTCTTGCTATTTCTATATCTGATTTTACTTTAGCCATTACATTAAATTAAAATTTATCGATTAATATATCTTTTTATTAATTTTGAAAATATATAATAGTTTCATTCTCTTGTAGCAATATAAACCCCAACAGATGTTACAATAAAGCCAACAACATCCAAATTAGTTAATTTTTCATTTAAAAAAAACCATGCCATTAAAGCTGAAGTTGATGGAATTAAAAAAAATATCGAGACAGTTTTGCTTGCTGAATTTTTTTTAATTAAAACCATTAAGATTGTAAAAGCACCAAAAGAGACAAGCAGTACCTGATGGCTCATTGCAATAATAAAAACCTTGGTAAAATTTATATATGGTTCAGCAAAGAAAATTACTATTAGAACATGAAATAAACATCCTCCAGATGCCTGATAAAAATTACTTACTGACAAAGGTAAGTTTTTACTTATCTTTTTCTGCCAAATTGTAGATATTGTAATTGATAATAAAGCTATGATTGTTGCGATAAGTCCTAATAAAGGGATACCAGAACCTATATCTAAACCTAAAACTAAAGAGGCACCCGTGAAACCTAGTAAAACCCCAATCCATTGTTGGGTAGTTATTTTCTCATCAAGGATGGGTCCACTTAAGATGTTTGTTAAAACCGGTTGAAGAGTGACTATTAAAGCTGCTATTCCTACTGGCATTCCAATTGAGATTGAATAAAAAACTCCACCTAAATAAAATCCATGAAAAAGCACACCACTTAAAACAGCCTCAGCTATTTTTCTCTTATTTGTAATTAATGATTGATTTAAATAATAAGAGAAAAAATAGAAACCAAGAGCTACAAAAAAAAACCTAAAAGCCAATGCTACAAAAGGGTCGCTATTATCTACAATTGGCTTAGTGGTTATAAATGCTGAAGACCATAGCAGAATAAAAATAAGAGGATATATTCTAATCACTTTTAGCTTGATAGGTTAATTATCATTTATACAGTTTACTAATCAGTAATATGTAATTGAATAAATTCATTTTGTTTAGTCTCTTTGCACCATAACTCATAACTTTCACACATTCTCCAAATATGATCAAATGCTCTTTGGGATATTTCAAGTGGTAAATTATTTTTAGTATCATAAAGATCTGGAAACTGGATAAGTTGTTTTACCATCAAATCTTTTTGAATTTTTAATAGTCTTATTGTCTCCTCTGGAATTTTTTTATTTGTTTTTAAATCAATAAAATTATTTTCTTTTAATTCTTTTAGCCAATCATCATGAAATTTTCCGCTACTAATATTTTTATAAGTCCCGTTACCAATAAAAGCATCAATAGCCTCTTTATTTGAAAAATTTGAGTTCTTTTTTTTAATTTCTGAAATTTCTAAATAGATTACCTCTGCAACATATAAAACATATGGCTTATCTTTAGATTGCATTGATTATTTTCGATATTTTTTCATTGCTGCATTTGCTAAAATTAAATTTGGATCTAAAAAAATTTTTGATTTTTTGATTTTATCAAATGATTTAAAGGCAAATATTGCTATGGGTAATTCTGTACAACCAAGAATAATTTTTTTACACTTCTTTTCAATCAAGAAATTTATAGCTGGTTTAATTTTCTTAGCTGCTGCCTTTACGTTACCCATTTTAACAAGTTTAATTGCTTGGTTTACAGAATTTTTTTGAATTAATTTATTTGGGTGTATCAATTTATAATTTGTATCAAAAAATTTATTATATACACCTGTAATTATAGTTCCTTCTGTAGCTAGTAAGCCTATAGGTGAGTTTTTTTTACACGTCCTTTTTGTATGAATATAGACTTCTCTTGGCATGTTTATTATTGGTAATTTTATTTTTTTTTTTAAATCATCATACCAATAATGTGCTGTATTACATGGAATGACAATAAACTTACATTTATCTTTTTTAAGTAATCTGCATCCTTTGAGCAAACTGTCTAAGACTAATCTATATTTTTTTTTATTTTTTGAATTTGAAAATCTATTTGTTAATCTACTTGTCTGAATTCCAATCGACTCAGGTCGACCAGGTATGTTAGATTTATTATAAAGTAAAAATAGAGGATAATCTTGATCAATTTTTCCTCTATTTAACACTGCAAGTTTATTACAGAAATCAAGACCTGCTTGTGTTCCCATTCCACCAAGAATACCAATCATAACTTATAGCTTCTTTTTGATAAAAAATTATTGGCCATAAAAATGAAATACCTAAGTTATTTGATTGATACAGCCAATAAAATTTTTGAAAATTATGCAGTTTTTAAGTTAACTGCTGAAGGACCTTTAGGACCATCTTCAACATCGAAAGTCAAAGCTTGACCCTCATCTAAACCGTTCATGCCAGCGTCTCTCACTGCTGAAACGTGAACAAATACATCTTTTTCTTTGTCTTCTCGTTCAATAAAACCATAACCTTTAGTCGGATTGAACCATTTTACTTTACCTTGTAGACTCATATTTTTACTTATTGTTATGTTAATTTATCACTTATAATTAAGTAATTGTGCCTTTCTTTAAAATTTTAAGTCTTTTGTCAACTAAATTGATCTATTTACAAGTTTAAATATTAATCATTGCTAATTTGTTTTGTAAAATAAAGAGAATTTACGTCCTCTTTATAATGCGCAAAAGGCTTACAAGGCTGAAAGTTACAACTTTTAAATAACTTTCTTGCAGGCTCAAAAAATTCTCCAGAACCTGTTTCAATACTAATTCTAAGAATATTTAGATTTTTTGCTTCATTGATTAAATGTTTTATTATCTTAATTCCGTTTCCTTTATTTCTAAAGTCATCATGAACTCTTATTGACTTAAATTCACCATGGTCTTTACTTAAAAATTTAAGCGCACCACATCCTATTAAGTTATTATTTTCCCATAGACTCCAAAATTTTATTGAGGAAACTTTTAAACCAGGGATATCCAGAACATGGGCACTTCCCTGTGGGGATGCAGCTCTTAGTTCTTTAAAATGTTTTGTAAGAAGTTCATTTACTTCTGGATGATCAAAATTTCCTTCTATTGATTGTATCATTTTATCAAAGTAGTGATGTGTCCCATCTTCCTTTTAGCTTTAATTTCTTTTTTTAAATAATCAAAAAAAAATTCGTTTTCACCCAAACTATTATTTTTTCTATATTGCTCAATCTGACTTCCTATTAGATTAATCATCTTTGCATTATATAGTTTTTTTAACGAGACTTTTTTTAGAGAACAAACTGCTCTTACATGATTTTCAAATTGGCTAACATTGTAAGCATTGATAGTGAGATGACCAGAATTATGTACTCTAGGGGCAATTTCGTTAACAAATAAATTTTCATTTCTATCTATAAAAAATTCTACACAAAGAGTTCCTATAAACTTTAACTCTTCAGCAATATCCATAGCCCAATTTTTTGACTGTTTAAAAATATTTTCACTTATATCAGCAGGTATACTGGAGTATTTAAGTATTTGATCTTCATGAATATTTTCTATTGGTTCATAAATTTCATATTCGTTATTTCCAAATCTTGTAATAATTACTGAAATTTCTTTTTTAAGTTTTACTAATTTTTCTAGTATGTAGCCTTTGGAAAAATCTATATTTAACGCATCTACTTCTTTAATTTCTTTAATAGGGTATTGGCCTTTACCATCGTAACCCATAGTTGTTGTTTTTAAAATACCTGGAAGCAAATCTTTTAAAGAATCTAAGTCAGACTTTTTATCAATAGATGCATATTGTGTGGTTCTAATATTAAGTTTATTTACAAAATCTTTTTCAGCTAACCTGTGTTGTATCAGTCTATTGATAGATGGTTTTGGTAATACAGGCTTTGTCTTATTGATTTCATTGAGAGTTTCAAATGGAATATTTTCAAATTCATATGTAGCGATATCTACCTTTTCAATAAATTCATTAATTTTTTCTTTTTCATCGTATTTACCACAAATAAACTCATCACAAAAATTTTTTGCTGGTGCATCTAAATCATCACAATAGATTACTGTTTTTACGTTCAACTTTTGTGCAGCATTTGAAAGCATACTTCCGAGTTGACCACCACCGATAATGCCTAACTTTATCTCTGACATTAGTCTTACTTAGGTCTTTTTTTTACAGATCTTGTTTGTGATACACGCCATTTTTCTAATCTCTTACTTACAATAGAATTATTATTTGCAATTATTGATGCAGCAAGTAATGCTGCGTTTATCGCTCCATCATTTCCTATGGCTAATGTTCCTACTGGGATACCTTTAGGCATTTGAGCAATTGACAAAAGACTATCTAAGCCTTTAAGTTTTTTACTTTCAATTGGAACACCCAAAACAGGAATCGAAGTTAAAGCTGCAATCATTCCAGGTAAATGCGCAGATCCTCCGGCA
The DNA here is from genome assembly GCA_902586495.1 of uncultured Pelagibacteraceae bacterium. GTDB lineage: Bacteria > Pseudomonadota > Alphaproteobacteria > Pelagibacterales > Pelagibacteraceae > Pelagibacter. The sequence continues at coordinate 84,234 of CACIHQ010000003.1, read as the reverse complement.
CCAGCAATTATTACACTAATATTATTTTTTTTAGCCTTACTTGAAAATTCATACATTCTTTTAGGTGTTCTATGAGCTGAAATTATTTTAGTTTCAAATTTAACACCGAGAATTTTAAGTACTTTTGCAGCTAATTTCATTGTTTTATAGTCCGATTGACTACCCATCACCAATGCTACTTTTTGATTTTTGTTCTTTTTCATCGAAAAATTTGAATATAATCTTATTTCAAAATTAAATAAAAATTTCAATAAAATAAATAAAACTAAAAAAAAGTGTTAATATCATTAATAATGTTTTCATAAAATGAGCAATGATAAAGATTTTGATAATTCAAAAGAGTTAGACGATATTTGTGATGAGTGTAAAAAGGAAGATGAGAGTGTTACTCAAAATTTAATTTTAACAGGATTTAAAATTTGCAAATCGTGCAGAGTTTCAAAAACAATTTTTCCGATTTAAATACTGTTTACTGGTAAAGCATTCATTCTACTCATTACAAAAGAAATAGATAAGAAGACAATAATTAGAAAAGATAAGAACACAATTCCAAAAGATTTTAAATTTGATTTAAAATTTAAAATTTGTCTTGTTGAGATAATTAGCGCAGCAAAAATCCAAAATTGAGTAATAAAAATTATTGGTATCATCAGTTCAGGTGTGACTGCGAAGAACCTCAACAAACCTGGAGCGTGAGCAAATCCAACAAAAGTTAACACTTTTTTAAAAGATACTTTTGTTTGTTTATCAGGAAATATCTTCACTCCCAAAACATAAATTAAAATTGCCCAAATAAACCAAGTCAAAATTGCTGTTAGTCCTGACATCCCAATAGCTGTTTTGATAACTGTATTTGCAGCTACAGCACCCGCTACTCCATCTAAGATCATAATTAATCCAGCAAAATAAATTGAGGCTTCACCAAAATTTCTACTATCTGTATAAAGAGACTTGTCTAGTTTAATAGACTTAAAGATAATATTTAAAAACTCTCCAAACATTTAATTTTTTTTATTTTTTTGCTCTTTGTATGAAACAATTAATGGAAAGACTATTAAAGCAATAATTATGATAATGCAAATTCCAATTAAAAAACCTTTAGACATTTAGATTAAAAGTAATCTAGCTCTTTTAAAGACTATTAACCTGTAACCACCTCTCTTGTATTTGCATTAAAAGACTCTTTGAATGGTATATCAACTATAACTGCATCTACTGGTTGACCTGGACTATTTGAATATTTTTCTGGTAGATGAACCTTATATTTAGTTCCGACCTTTCCTTTAGGAAATCCATTAGCATTCAGAGTCCCGTCAAAAGGAACGTAGCCCATTGCAATATTAGTCTTTTTTTCAGGATGCCACCAAGGAGAAGTAATAAATCCTACAGGATCACCACCATTTATATTTGAGATTAACCAAAAATCAGGTGCATAATCTTCTATTGGCTTTCCACCCAGTTCTAAACCAACTAATTGCAGTTTGTAAGGTTTCTTTCCTGCTTTTATTTCTGACTTCATTTTTTCTAAAACTTCTTTACCTACATAGTCAGACTTTTTATTCCATTCTCCTTTACCAGATAAAGAGACTTGATAACCGAGATTACACTGAAAAGGATTATGTTGTTGATCCATATCTTGTCCCCAAGAAAGTATACCTGCTTGGATTCTTCTATGGTGAGCTGGAGCAATAACCATCAAATTATGTTTTTCACCAGCTTTTAGAACAGCGTTCCACATATCATCCGCGTATAGTGTTGCATTTTTTAAATAAATCTCATATCCAGCTTCACCTGAGAAACCAGATTGTGAAATTACACAACTTCTTCCTCCGATTTTTGCCTCAGCCAATCCGTAAAAAGGCATATTATCCAAATCAAATTGATCACCACAAAGATCTTTCATTAAAGCTTTAGATTTAGGACCTTGTATTTGAACTGGGCAATGGTCAGTTTCTTCAATTTTACAATTAAATCTTCCATCAGCGTTTACGCCTTGTAGATACATTCCAATGTCTGAGTCTGATAGAGAAAACCAGAATTCATCTTCTGAAATTCTTAAAAGAATAGGATCGTTTAAAACTCCACCGTATGCATTACATAAAATTACATATCTTGCTCTCATTGGAGAAATTTTTGTTGCGTCTCTAGTTATTACATAATCTACAAATTTTTCTGCATCAGGACCTTTTACTCTTATTTGTCTTTCGACTGCAACATTCCACATCGTTACATGGTTTACAATTGCATCATACTCAACCATCGCTCCACCATCTTCAGGTTTTACATATCCTCTTGGATGATAAATTCGATTGTATACTGTTGCCCTCCAACATCCTGCTTGCATAGATAAATGCCAATAAGGTGATTTTCTAACTCTTGTTGATATAAGCATTTCAACTTTGGTAGGTCCACTTTGTCTTAAGTTATAAGGTACTTCTCGATCAGATTGATCTACTGATGTTGCATGTTTTAATTTTGTATAATCAAATTCTTTAGACATAATTGTTCTCCTTCAACCACTTGTTAGTTTCCGTCAAGCCGCCGAATGTATAAATGTGGAAAAAATCAGTATGAGATTTAATTTTCCCAATTAAATCATTTGGGTCTTTAGGTCTTAATAAATCTAATGCCTTGCTGAAATTAGATTTAAGAAAATTTAAGGAATTTTTTGCTCCAACGATATTTGCAAATTTTATTAGGCTCGATATCTTTAGGGGCCCAGTAATCCCTACATGGACTGGTACACTTTGTTTTGATATAAAATCTATAATAGGTTGAGGATCTAGCAACCATTGTGTTACTATATAATCAGCATAAGGTTTTTTATCTATCATAGCTTTTTTTAAATCTGAGTCGGATATATCAGGACTCCCCTCTGGGTGTCCAGCAATTCCTATGGTCATCTTCTCAAAATAACCAGTCTCTAAAAGTTGAAAGGAGCTATCGAATTTTCCCATCGGCTCTCTACCACCTCCGATTACCAGCACTTGTTTTACACCCCCATCTTTACATCTAGAAACATAATCTTTTAGCTGTTTTTCATCTTGCATTGATCGAGCAGGGAAATGAGGAACTGGGTTAAAGCCTTTTTTAACTAAATCAACTGCTTGTTGAGCTGTTTTTTTGTAGTCACCACCAGGCAACATTGTGATATAAACATCACTAACTTTTGGAATAGTGCTTAAGTCAGTTTTGGGACTTATTTCAAGAGAAAATCTCATATTTAGATAATTATATCTTTTGAAAATACTGTCAAAGAAATTCATCCTATAATATAATTATTTGATGGCACAAAAAGACGTAGGAAACAAAGTACCAATTTATAAATTGAAAACCACAAAAGAGGTAATGGATTACTATGATGAGTGGGGTGAAAATGACAAATATAACAAAGATATGGTTGATTGGAATTATACAGGACCAAAAGAAACCGTTAATACTTTCCTAAAATATGAGAAAAATAAAGATGCTTTGATCTTTGACGCTGGCTGCGGAACTGGTTTAGTTGGCTTAGAATTAAAAAAATACGGTTTCAAAAACTTTCATGGTGCAGATCTATCACAAAAATTATTGAGCACCATCCCGACAAATTTGTATAAAAAACTCCTAAAGTCAAATTTAAATGAGCCAATTAATTTGAAAGATGACACTTACGATGCAATTTTTTGTGTTGGCACATTTACTTTTGGCCACGTAAAACCAAATGCTTTGGATGAATTTATAAGAATAACTAAAAAAAGTGGTTTAATTTGTTTCACAATTAATGAGGGTATATACAAAGATTATGGATTTGATAAAAAAATACAAGAATTAAATAAATCTAATCTTTGGAGTGAAATAGAGTTTTTTAAATCTGATTACATCGCTAGCAAAGATGTAAATGCTTGGTTGGGTTTGTATAAAGTAAAATAATGAAAATTATATTAAAATATATGAGAATTTAAAATAATGTCTTATCAATGGGATAATAAAAAACCAACTGCACAAATGTTAGGAAGATGGCAACCATTTCATGATGGGCACTATAATTTATTTAAGGAAATAATAAAAAAAACTGGTCAAGTTTGTATTCAAATAAGAGATGTTCAAGGTGTAGACGATAACCCCTTTGATTTTGAGACAGTAAAAAAAAGTATTGAAGATAGACTTAATCCAGAATTTGAGGGACGTTTCAAGGTTATGCTAGTTCCAAATATAACTAATATTTGTTACGGAAGAGGTGTAGGTTATAAAATTGAAGAAATAGAATTATCAAAAGAAATCCAGGAAATCTCTGCAACAAATATTAGAGCTCAAATGAGAAAAGAAGGTAAACTAAAATAAAACTATATGAGTATTAAAGTTATTAACCAAAAAGATATTTCAAGAGTAATAATGAATGAACCTAAAACCTACAACTCTTTATCTTTCAAAAACTTAAATAATCTCATTAAAGTATTCAAAAAATTAGATAATGATAAAAAAGTTAAAGTAATTATTTTAGAGGGAGCAGGAAAAGGATTTAGTGCAGGGCATAATCTTAAAGAAGTTAAAAGTTTAAAAAAAAAACAAAAGTATCAAAAACTATTCAATTTATGTTCAAAATTGATGATTCAACTAGTTGAAGGTAAAAAACCTGTAATTGCTAAAGTTCATGGAGCAGCATACGCAGCTGGATGTCAATTAGTTGCTAGTTGTGATTTAGCATATAGCACTAAGGATGCACTTTTTGCTACACCAGGAGTAAACATAGGATTATTCTGCAGTACACCAATGGTTGCTGTCAGCAGAAAGATAGGAAGAAAACCTATGATGAAAATGTTACTGACCGGAGAACCAATAAAAGCAAATTTTGCAAAAGAAATTGGATTAATCAATGATTGTTTCACAAAATCTAAATTAAATTTTGAAGTTTTGAAGATTGCTAAAAAAATAGCCTCTAAATCAAATCTAACAATTAAAATTGGCAAGCAAACTTTTTACAAACAATTAGAAATGCCATTAAGAAAATCATATTCTTACACCAGTAAAATGATGACCTTAAATATGATGGCCATGGATGCAAAAGAGGGGATCTCAGCTTTTTTGGAAAAAAGAAAACCCGTTTGGAAAAATAAATGATTAATAAAACTATAAATAATCCTTGCTGCGGCCCAGGGTATGCAAGTCCAGCTGAGGCTATCAAAGCGCCAAATGAAAAACTTTTATATACAATAGCTATTTATACAGGAACAGGAATTCAAAAACCTGACTACCTTGCTACTATCGATGTTGATCCAGATAGTCCAAATTATTCAAAAGTAATTCACCGTCTTGAAATGCCAGGTATTGGTGATGAGTTACATCACATGGGATGGAATGCATGTTCATCATGTCACGGTGATTCTGGTATGAGTAGAAAATACCTTCTTGTACCCGGTGTTAGGTCAAATAATATTCATGTGATTGATACAGCAACAGATCCATATGCTCCTAAAATACATAAAGTTATTAAAGGGTCAGAAATTAAATCAAAAACTAATCTTTCAGGACCTCATACTGTTCATTGCTTAGGATCCGAAATAATTATTTCTTTTCTTGGAAACGCAAAAGGTGAAGCTCCAGGAGGTTATTTGCATTTAAACAAAGAATTTGAAATTGTTGGTAGATGGGAAAATTCAATGGGAGATATTCCATTTAGTTACGATTTTTGGTACCAACCACGTCACAATGTTATGGTAAGCTCAGAGTGGGCAGCGCCAAATACTTTCATGCCAGGGTTTGATCTCGAAGAGGTTGGACATTTAAAATATGGTCGAAGACTTCATATTTGGGATTTTAAAAAAAAAGAACCCGTTGAAACGATGTATCTAGGTGAAGATGGTTTAATACCTTTGGAAGTAAAGTTTAAACACGATCCTAATAGTACTCATGGATTTTGTGGAGCAGCTCTAAGTTCTAATGTTATCCATTTTTGGAAATCTAAAAAAGGAAAATGGGAATGGGAAAAAATCATTGATGTTGATAATGAGCCTCATCCAGATTGGCCTATACCTATACCAGGAGTAATGTCGGCAATTTTAGTTTCAATGGATGACAAATATCTATATTTAAATAATTGGCTTCATGGTGATTTGAGACAATACGATATAACTGATCCTCATAAACCTAAGTTAACAGGTCAAGTATGGATGGGAGGTTTGTTAGGTAAAGCACCAGTTGTCAACGGAGTTAAAATTACAGGTGGACCTCAAATGTATCAACTATCGTTAGATGGTAAAAGGATGTATGTAACTACATCATTATTTTCAACATGGGATAATCAATTTTATCCTGAAATAAGAACTCAAGGCGGAGCAATGATAATGATAGATTGTGATGTAAAAAATGGCGGTATGAAAATTAATAAAGATTTTATAATTGATTTTGGTAAAGAACCAAATGGGCCAAGTAGATGTCATGAAAGTAGATATCCTGGCGGTGACTGTACAAGTGATATATGGCTATAAAATTAATAACTATCAAGAATCGGAAAAATAAAACATTTAAGGTTTCAGATCGTAAACCATTACTTCAAGAATTACGTACTCAAGGAGTTGATCTTCCTTACGGTTGTGAGTATGGAGGATGCATAACTTGTGCTGCAAAACTTATTGAAGGTGAAGTAGATCAGAAATCTCAAGTCGCTTTAAATAATCGGCAGATAAACAATGGTTATATTGTTTTATGTGTAGCTCGACCTAAAACTGATTGTAAGATAGAAATTGGAGTTGAAAGTCATGATAAGCTTTATCGCAATCCTTTTCTTGACCCACTTGCACCTCATGAGTTAAAAGCAGATATAGCTACAAAAAAAAATGAATCATAACGAGCCCTATAGTGATCAATATTTGAAAGATATTCTAGATTCAGTAAAAACAATTGCTATGGTAGGAGCTAGTCCAGATAAAACAAAATTTAGTTATGGTGTTTTAAGAGTATTGCATGAAACTGGATATGATATGATACCAGTAAATCCAAAGCCAGAAATAACAGAAATTCGTAATTTAAAAGTATATCCAAATTTGGCTGCGATTGACCGACCTGTAGATATGGTTGAAGTTTTTAGAAAGTCGGAGGATTTATATGGCGTTGCTGAAGAAGCTATCGCTATTGGTGCCAAAGTATTGTGGGGACAGATAGGGGTAATAAATCATAAAGCAGCTCGTATTGCTGAGGAGGCTGGACTTAAAGTTGTAATGAACAGGTGTCCAAAGATAGAACTATTTAGACCTTTTTGGAAACCACGTCTCGATCAAAAAATTTAAAATTTTATTTTAGGTATTAAATAATAAAATGAAAAAAATATTTATTGTTTACGGACATTATGATGAAAAGTCATTCAACGCTGCAATAAGAGATAAATTCGTAGATACTGTAAAAAATAATGGTCATACAGTAGATGTTGTAGACTTATATAAAGAAAAATTTGATCCAGTTTTTTCAGGAGAGAAACCGGATGAAATTGTTTTAGATCATAGAGGCAGAATAGAAAAATCTGATGTAATAGTTTTAATTGCTCCAATATGGAATTTTAGAATGCCAGCAATAGTGGAAGGTTGGATAGACAAAGTACTAGCTCCACCTTGGGCATTTAGGTTCAAAAGATTATTTGGAAATTATGGATACCCTATAGGTAACCTGAAAGATAAAAAAGCTGTTGTATTTTGTACTTATGGATCCCCGCAATTTGCAGTTAGAACTTTCTTTTTGAATATGCCAACTAAAAGATTAAGAAGGGGTGTGTTTAATATATGCGGCATAACGGATGTTACATATAAAAGATACTTTGCTGTACCATTCGTAGGAGTCATAAAAAGAAAAAAATTTTTAAAAGATGTTCAAAAAACAGCAAATAATATTTAAATTTTTAGTAATTTTTTTAATAACTATTTCGACTTCAAATGCAGAATTGCTTAAGCCAAATAGTAATATTAAACCTTCTGAAGTTGTTAAAATTCAACTTATAGGACTTCAAAATAATAATAAAGTATTTAATGACAGTGGAATTGAGCAAACCTGGAATTTTGCTCATCCTATGAATAAACAAGCAACAGGTCCCCTAGATAGATTTAAAGAAATGTTAAAAAGCAATAATTACCAAATGATGATAAATCATATAAGTCACACTATTACCCAAGTTAGAAGAGGAGATGACTGGGTTCAGTTTGAGGTAATTATACTAGATAAGGAAAAAATCTATTATAAATTTAATTGGCAAGTTGAAAAATTTATAGAGGATGGACCTTTAAAGGACTGTTGGTTAACTACAATGGTATCAAGTCCAGAATCTTTAGGCAGCTCAATATGATGCAAATTCATACAATTTTGTTTCGTAATGAATAAAAATTTAGTAGGTATACAATTATGAAAACTAAAACAAAAGTAGTTGTTGTTGGCGGAGGTGTCGTGGGTGTAAGTGCACTATACCACCTAGCAAAAAAAGGTTGGTCGGATGTTGTTTTAGTTGAAAGAAAGGAACTTACATCTGGTTCTACTTGGCATGCAGCTGGGTTACTGCCACTCTTTAATATGAGCTATTCAGTTGGTCAGCTTCATAAGTATGCGGTTAATCTTTATAAAACATTAGAGGAGGAAACAGGTAAAAATGTAGGCTTTAGTGTTGTTTCAAACATTCGTTTAGCGAGTACTAAAGATAGAATGGATGAATACCATCAATATGCAGGCGTAGCTAAAACAATAGGTGTAGATGTAAAATTTTTAACTCCTCAACAAGTAAAAGAAATTTGGCCTTTATGTCATACAGATGATTTAGTAGGTGCTATTCAACATCCAGAAGATGGTTACATACAGCCTGCTGACTTAACTCAGGCGTTAGCGACGGGTGCAAGAAATAGAGGAGCTGAAATTTATCGAAACACAACTGTTTTATCTATGAAACAAACTAAAGATGGGTGGATAGTTGAAACCGACAAAGGTTCAATTGAATGTGAACATGTGATTTCTTGCTCAGGTAATTTTGCAAGACAAACGGGAGAAATGGTTGGATTAGATATTCCAGTCATACCTGTTGAACATCAATACATCGTAACGGAGCCACATCCAGAGATTAAAAAAAGAAAAAAAGAAGGTCTTCCAGAGATGGGAGTTTTAAGAGATAGTGACAGCAGATGGTACATGAGAGAAGAAGCTGGTGGATTAATCTTAGGTCCATATGAGGATGGTGCTCCTGCTTGTTATGTCGAAGGACCTTCAAAAAATTCAGAGTATGAATTATTTCAGGAAGATTTAGACAGACTTGCTCCACATATTGAAGGTGCAATACATCGTGTACCTGCATTTGGAGAAGTAGGAGTTAAAAAAGTTTATAATGGAGCAATCTGTTATACTCCAGATGGTAATCCAATAGTTGGTCCTGCTTGGGGTTTAAAAAATTTTTGGATCAACGAAGGACATAGCTTTGGAATAACCGCTGCAGGTGGTGCTGGTTGGCAATTAGCAGAATGGATTGTAGATGGAGAACCAACTATAGATATGTTAGGCGTAGAACCAAGACGATATGGAAATTATGCCACTAAGTCTTATTTGAAAGCTAAAAATGAGGAGGCTTATAGCCATGTTTTTATAGTTCATTATCCTGATGAAGAAAGACCAGCAGCAAGACCTTTAAGAACTGCACCGTGTTATGAAAGAATGAAAGCCTTAGGAGCTGTATTTGGACAAAAATTTGGATGGGAACGTCCTAATTTTTTTGCAACTGATGGCATGGAACAAAAAGACGACTGGTCTTTTAGAAGATCAAAATGGTTTGATGCAATAAAAAAAGAATGTGAGAACGTGAAAAAAAACGTTGGCCTTTTAGATATGACTGCATTTGCAAAATGTAGAATTAAAGGACCAAAAGCTGAGGAATTTCTTGATTATTTAGTCGCAAATAAACTTCCGAAAAAAATTGGTAGAATAAATTTATGCCACGCATTAAACACAAAAGGTGGTGTTCATTCAGAATTTACAATTATGAAAGAGGCAGAAAATAGTTATTATCTCGTTTCTGCTGGGGCAAATTTACGATTAGACCACGACTGGATACAAAAATGGATGCCAACTGATGGCTCTGTAATTTTTGAGGATTTAACTAACAGTACAGGAGTTCTTGTTGTTGCAGGACCTAAAGCAAGAGAATTAATGAAAAAAGTTTCAATAGATGATTTTTCAAATGAAAATTTTAAATGGTTAACTGCAAAAAATGTTAATGTTGGATACGCACCAGTAAATGCGATGAGAGTAAATTTTGTTGGGGAGTTAGGGTGGGAGTTACATCACCCAATTGAGTATCAAAATCATATTTTTGATAAATTGATGGAAGCGGGTAAAGATTTGGGAATAAAGCCATTTGGTATTAGAGCAATGAATAGTTTAAGAATTGAAAAATCTTATAAGCTTGTAGGAACCGAATTATCAATTGAGTATGCTCCATATGAATCTGGTTTAGATAGATTTGTTCATCCAAATAAAGGAAATTTTATTGGTCTAGAGGCCTTAAATAAATGGAGAGAAAAAGGTTTTGATAATAAATTAGTTACTCTTGAAGTTCACAATACTACTGACTCCGATGTATTGGGAAATAATCCGATTTATAAAGATAATAAGGTTGTTGGAAGAGCAACTGGTGGTGAATACGGATTTAGAATTGATAAATCGATAGCTTTAGCAATGGTAAAACCTGATCTAGCTAATGTTGGAGAGAAACTAAAAGTTGATATTCTTGGAAAGATGTATGAGGCTACAATTCTTGACGAAAGTCCTTATGACGCTGAGAATAAATTATTGAGAGCTTAATGAAAATTTTAGTAGCAGTAAAAAGAGTGATTGATTACAACGTTCAAATCAGAGTGAAAGAAGACAACTCGGGTATAGTAACTGACAATGTCAAAATGTCGACCAATCCACCAGATGATAATGCAATTGAAGAAGCGGTAAAGATTAAAGAATCTGGTAAAGCTACAGAAGTATTAGCAGTAAGCATTGGTGAAGAGAAAGCACAAGAAACAGTTCGTAAGGCGTTGGCAGTCGGAGCAGATAGAGGAATACTCGTTAAAACAGAAGGAGTTGTTGAACCTCTTTCTGTTTCTAAATTATTACAAAAAATTGTTGAAAAAGAAAAACCAGATTTAGTCTTTATGGGTAAACAGGCAATCGATGATGATTGTAATCAAACAGGTCAAATGTTAAGTGCACTTCTTAATTGGCCTCAAGCTACCTTTGCATCTAAAATTGAGATTAAAGATGGTAAGTTAGAGGTTACACGAGAAATAGATGAAGGTTTAGAAACAATAGAAATAAATGTTCCAGCAATAGTAACATGTGATCTAAGATTAAATGAACCAAGGTATGCTTCATTACCAAATATAATGAAAGCTAAAAAAAAACCTATTGAGAAATTAAATGCGTCAGATTTAGGAGTAGATATAAGTCCAAGAATCGAGCAAATTAGAGTTGAAGAGCCGCCTAAAAGAAAAGCTGGCATTAAAGTTGCTAGTGTATCTGAATTGGTTCACAAATTAAAAAATGAGGCTAAGGTAATTTAAATGTCAGTTTTATTAATTGCAGAACATAACAATAAAGAATTGAGGCCATTTACACTTAATGCAGCAACTGCAGCATCACAGATAGATAATGATGTTCATGCTGTAATTATTGGACACAATTGTGAAGAAGCTGCCAAAGCATTATCAAAATTAGAATTTGTTAAGAAAGTTATCCAAGTCGAAGCAGCTTACTACGAGAATTTTGTTGCTGAAAATTTTGCACCAGTAATTGTAAAATTAGCTGACAGCTATTCACACATAATAAGTTCAGCTAACACTTTTGGTAAAAATTTAATGCCTAGAATTGCTGCTGCTCTAGATACATCTCAAATCAGTGATATAACTAAAGTTATTGCTACCGATACCTTCTTGCGCCCAATTTATGCAGGAAATGCTTTTGCAACAGTAAAAAGTAAAGACACAAAAAAATGTGTTACTATAAGACCCACATCTTTTGACGCTTGTGAAAGTTCTGGTGGATCAGCCTCAATTGAGAAAGCTGAAGCAGGTGAGGAATTTTCAAAAACAAAGTTTGTCAAAAGAGAAGAGGTAAAATCAGATAGACCAGAACTTGGCACTGCTAGAGTTGTTGTATCAGGCGGAAGAGGGATGCAGAGTGGAGATAATTTTAAACTTATTACTTCTTTAGCTGATAAATTAAATGCAGCAATAGGAGCATCTAGAGCAGCAGTTGATGCTGGATATATAAGTAACGATCACCAAGTTGGTCAAACAGGTAAAGTTGTTGTCCCTGACTTATATATTGCTGTTGGTATCTCTGGGGCTATCCAGCACTTAGCAGGAATGAAAGAAAGTAAAGTAATTGTCGCAATAAATAAAGATGGAGAAGCACCAATTTTTAGTGTTGCAGACTATGGTCTTGAAGCTGATCTTTTTGAAGCAGTCCCTCAATTCTTAGAGGAATTAAACAAATTAAACACTATACAAAAATAATATAATCTGTAAAAAATTAATTTATGCCCAGAGAGACAATGGAATATGATGTAGTAATTGTAGGTGGCGGTCCATCAGGCTTAGCTACTGCTATAAAGTTAAAACAATTAAACTCAGAATTAAACATTTGCTTGTTAGAAAAAGCATCAGAAATTGGTGCCCATATTTTAAGTGGAAATGTATTTGAAACAAGAGCTTTAGATGAACTAATTCCAAGTTGGAAAGAATTGAATCCACCTATTAAAACTAAAGTTACCAAAGAAAAATTTTTATTTTTAGGAAAAAATAAATCATTAAGCTGGCCAACATGGTTATTACCAGCAGTTCAAAAAAATCATAAGAATTATATTATAAGCCTTGCCAACTTATGCAGATGGCTTGCAGAACAAGCAGAAGCGCTTGGTGTTGAAATTTTCCCAGGATTTCCAGCGAGTGAAATTTTATTTAATGATGATGGCTCTGTAAAAGGTGTAGCAACTCAAGATATGGGTATTGATAAAGAAGGAAATAAAAAGGATAGTTTCGAGCCAGGTATAGATTTATTGGGAAAGGTTACAGTTTTTGCAGAGGGTTGCAGAGGACACTTAGGAAAACAATTAATTAAAAAATTTAATCTTGATAAAGATAAAGACCCACAACAATATGGAATAGGATTTAAAGAGATATGGGAAGTAGATGAAAAAAAACACCAAGAAGGTTTAGTTATGCATACTGCTGGCTGGCCGTTAGATAATAATACCTATGGAGGAAGTTTTATCTATCACGCAGAAAATAAACAAATATTTTTAGGTTATGTAATCGGTCTGGATTATCAAAATCCACATTTGTCACCATTCGATGAATTCCAAAGATTCAAGACACATCCTGCAATTAGAAAAATTATTGAAGGTGGTAAAAGAATTTCTTATGGCGCTAGGGCTTTAATAGAAGGAGGCTTTCAAAGTTTGCCAAAAATGTTTATGCCTGGGGCATTATTGATTGGATGTGATGCAGGTACTTTAAATATGCCTAAGATAAAAGGTTCGCATACTGCAATGAAAAGTGGGATAATTGCGGCAGAAGCAATTAATGATCATATTAAAGATAATAAAGAGTTATCAATCTTTGAGGAAAAATTAAAAAAAAGTTGGTTATATAAAGAGCTTTATGAAGCAAGAAATGTTAAGCCTAGTTTTAGTTGGGGCTTAATTTTGGGAATTATTTTCACTGGAATTGACCAAATTTTGTTTCGAGGTAAATTACCATTTACACTAAAACACAAACATGCTGACCATCAAACATTAAAACCAGCAAATAAAATGCCTAAAATTGATTATCCTAAGCCAGATAACGTTATAACTTTTGATAAAACGAGTTCAGTTTATCTAACTGGAACAAACCATGTAGACGATCAACCTGTTCATTTAAAACTTAAAGATCCATCATTACCAATTAACTATACATTAAATGAATATGATGAACCCGCACAAAGGTATTGTCCAGCAGGTGTTTATGAAGTTCAAAAGGAGAATGGATCCAACAGATTTGTTATTAATTCTCAGAATTGTATTCATTGTAAAACTTGTGACATAAAAGAACCTTCACAAAATATCACATGGGTAACACCTGAAGGTGGGGGTGGCCCTAAATACGGGAATATGTAATTAAGATAGATCTATCGCAAATTTTTTTAATGTTTCGATAGGTAGAATTTTCAAAGTATTTTCATGTGTGCTTTTTAGATAAATTGGACAACCTTTACCAGCTTCGACAGCTCTGGCATACCAGGTAGCACATACACACCATCCATCTCCATCCTTTAAACCAGGAAAACCGTATTCCGGATGGGGCGTAATTAAATCGTTACCAGCTTCTTTACACCATTCTAAAAATTCGGTTGTTACTTTTGCACAAACGGTGTGTAAACCTCTATCATTTTCATCAGTGTTACAACAGCCATCTCTATACCATCCAGTGAGTGGATCCAATGAACAACTTTCTAAATTTTCACCCAAAACATTTTTTTGCATTGATTTATCCAAATATATTAAAAATTTTACTATCTATAAGTCCATTAAATGAAATTGAACGCCTCTCTTCCTTTGTTCCTTTAAAAGGATAAACCGTATGCATCAAATAATGAGGGAAAAAATAAAAATCCCCTACTTTTGGTTTTATAGGATATCTACATTGAGACAAAAACATTCTGTTACCATGAATTAATTCTAAGTTTCCACCTCTGTAGTCTTGCTTATTATTTTGATAGGGCTTTCCAAAAGTTTCAGGTAACTTTAAAAATCCTGCACCAGATATATGGCCTGAATGCCAATGTATCGGGTTATATTCATTTTCAAATTGTCTTACTACCCACGACTCAATTAATCTAAATTCTGAAATTTTATTTCCAGTATCTTTATAAATCCACTGTGCAACTGAATCACCCAAAAATTTTAACCATCCACTTTCTTGTACAGTTTTTTTGTCTAATTTAAATTCCTGTTTTACATCTCCTACAAGACCTTTGCCAACATCTAGTTTTTTTGATTGCTCTTCATCATTAATTGTATCATCAATAAATTTATTGAGTTTATTTAACAGTTCTTCTGGAATCTTCACTTTAAATATGGAGGGACCAAAAGCTTTAATTAAACCATAATTATTTTCCATAGTTTAAATTTTTGTAGGGTTGGGTTGATCTTTGTATACTTCTTCTGGATCAAATTTTTTTTCTTTTTCTAAAAATTTCATTTTCACCTCTCTACCGTTATGAATTACTCCTAGAGGTATAGATCTATAAAAACAAGATCTATATCCAACATGACAGCTTGCTCCCTCACCAATATCGACAGTCAACCAAATAGAGTCTTGATCATCATCAATTCGAATTTCTTTTACTTTTTGAATAAATCCACTAGTTTTACCTTTATGCCAAATAGTTTTTCTTGATCTACTAAAATAATGAGCTTCTTTAGTTTCAATAGTTTTTTTTAAAGCCTCGACATTCATATAACCATGCATAAGAATATCCTTAGTTTTATCACACATTGTAATTACAGGAATTAAACCATCATTATCAAATTTTGGAGAAAGAAGATTACCTTCTTCAATTTCAGGGACATTTTCTCTTTTTTTGAACATATAAGGTAATTATGTAGCATATATCTGGATATATTAAATATTTTAAAAATATAAATTTATAGGTATAAAACCCGCAATGAAACTTGTTAAAAATAATAACGAAGAACAAAAAACTGAAATTGTATCCGATAAGGATGCTGAAGAAGCTTTTAAAACAATTTTGAAATGGATAGGTGAAGATCCTGAAAGAGAAGGCCTACTGGAAACACCTAAAAGAGTAGTTAAAGCTTTTAAGGAATATTTTAAAGGATATAAAGAAGATCCAAACTTAGTATTAGATAAAACTTTTGGAGATGTTGAGGGTTATGATGATATGGTTGTTCAAAAAAATATATCGGTTCAAAGTCATTGTGAACATCATATGGCACCAATAATTGGAAAAGCCCATGTAGCTTATATTCCAAGAGACAGAGTGGTAGGATTAAGTAAATTAGCAAGAGTTGTAGAAGTTTTTTCAAAAAGACTGCAAACACAAGAAAGATTAACTATGCAGATTGCGAATACACTTATGAAATCTTTAGATGCAAAAGGTGTAGCTGTAACTATTGACTCAACTCATCAGTGTATGACAATGAGAGGAATTAAAAAAGAACAAGCTTCAACAGTAACGAATTATTACTTAGGTCAGTTTAAAGAAGATCTAAGCTATCAAAATAGGTATTTAAGATTTATAAGCACGCAAAAAGATTAAAGTGTCTGATCAATTTAAAGCATTAATACTAAATCAAGAAGGTGATAAGTTCACAAGGGTAGTAAAATCAATTGATAAAAATTTTTTAAAACATGGCGATGTAACTGTCAAAGTAGATTATTCAGACTTAAATTTTAAAGATGGAATGATCCTTAAAAATGGTGGTAGGTTAGTTAAGGAATTT
The DNA here is from genome assembly GCA_902586495.1 of uncultured Pelagibacteraceae bacterium. GTDB lineage: Bacteria > Pseudomonadota > Alphaproteobacteria > Pelagibacterales > Pelagibacteraceae > Pelagibacter. Next base: position 67,742 of record CACIHQ010000003.1, on the reverse strand, counting down.
CCTCATATTCCTGGAATTGATTTTTCAGGTACTGTTTTAGAAAGTGAAAACTCAAAATTTAAATCAGGTGACGAAGTAATTTTGACTGGTTTTAGAGTTGGGGAGATTTTCTACGGTGGTTATTCGCAAATTGCAAAAGTTAATGGAGATTTTTTGGTTAAAAAACCAACTGGTTTAACGACAATGCAAGCAATGATATTGGGCACGGCAGGTTTTACATCTCTAATGGCAGCATTTGCAATCAAGGCAAGAGAAGAAATTCTATTAGGCGAAAAAGTAAAAAATGTTTTGGTAACAGGAGCATCTGGAGGAGTGGGAAGTATTGCTGTAATGATATTAAATAAAATGGGGTACGAGGTTACTGCCGTATCTGGAAAAGAGTCTAAAGCTGACTACTTGAAATCATTAGGTGCTAAAAACGTTATAAATAGGGCTGAATTCGATAAAGATCCAAAACTGATTGATAAAGGTTTATGGGATGGAGTGGTTGATACAGTTGGTGGAAAAATTTTAGCCAATGCAATAGTTCAAACAAATTCTAATGGAATCATTGCTGTTTGTGGTAACGCAAGCACCAATGAATTAAATACTAATGTGATACCATTTATGTTAAGAGGAATAAAACTTTGGGGTATGGACTCGGCCAATTGTAGCATTCGAAGAAGAGAATTTATTTGGGGAGAAGCTTCGAAATTAATTGATTTTGATTTATTAGAAAATTCTATTCAAACTGTAACCTTGGAGGAGTTAATTGAAACTTATCCGAAGATATTAAAAGGTGAAATTTCAGGAAGAGTTTTAGTAGATTTGAATAAATAATGGATTGGGACAAATTAAAAATATTTCATGCAGTGGCTGAGGCTGGAAGCTTTACAAATGCAACAGTCAATTTAAACTTAAGTCAATCGGCTATTAGTCGGCAAATCCAATCACTAGAGCAAGATTTACAAGTTCAATTATTCGAAAGACATGCAAGAGGACTTACTCTTACAGAAAATGGTGAGTATGTTTTTAAAACTGCTCATGAAGTTATAAGTAAATTAAAAGAGGTAGAAACTACTTTAGGGGATCAAAAAAATAAGCCAACTGGAAAATTAACCATTACGACAGTAAGAAGTTTTGGCACTCATTGGTTGACACCAAGAATTCAAGAATTTATGAGATTAAATCCCGATATAGAGATTGAGCTTATTTTTGAGGATAAAGAACTAGATTTAAGCACTAGACAAGCAGATATTGGCATCTTTATGCGAAGACCAAAACAATTAAACTATATTCAAAAAAAATTGGTAGATTTGAAATACTATATCTATGGTTCTAATAGGTATTTAGAGAAAAACGGCATGCCCAAATCAATAAATGATTTAAACAAGCATAAATTCATATCTTTTGGAAGAGGAGCTCCTTCCCCAGTTTATAATCCTGATTGGGTATTAAAATTAGGGATGCCTGAGGGCAAAAAAAGAAAACCGATTATGAAGGTCAATAGTGTGATGGGTTTATTACTAGCGGTTGAAACAGGTGTTGGATTAGCCGCTTTACCAGAATATTTGGTAAGTGACTCAAACAAGGTAATTAAAGTTTTACCTAAATCTGAGGGACCAATAACGGAAGCTCATTTCGTATACCCACAATCACTAAAAAATACTGCGAGAGTTCAAGCTTTTAGAAATTTTTTATTCAGCAAAATAGGTGACTGGAAATCATAGAAGCCTGCGACACTATTGCGATTGATAATCATTATCAATGAGAATAGTTCTCATTCTCATTAAGAATCATGCGGAAAAACAATAAAAACTGAGGATATATGAAGAATATAATATCAACAATTACGTTAGTCTTCTCAATATTTGCATCATCATTCGCAATTGCAGACGAGATTAATGTTTTTAACGCAAGACACTATAAAGCAGACTCTGAACTTTACTCAAAATTTACAAATAAGACCGGAATTAAAGTCAATTTGATAAACGGAAAATCGGGTTCTTTAGAAAAAAGAATAATAAGCGAGGGTGCAGACTCTTCTGCTGATCTATACATCACTGCAGATGCAGGTAGATGTGGAGCCATGGATGCAAAAGGTACGCTTCAAGGTGGCCTAACTTCTAAAGCTATTAAAGATGCCGTTCCAAAAAGTTTTAGAACAAACAAGTGGGTGGGAATCGCAAAAAGAGCTAGGATAATTTATTATTCACCTGAAAGAGTTACAGGTGCAGAATTATCTGGAATGACCTATGAGGGTTTAGCTGATCCCAAGTGGAAAGGTAGACTGGTAATAAGAAAATCAAGTAACATATATAATAAATCTCTTGTTGCTTCATTGATTAAAAATAATGGAAAAGCTGCAACAGCCGCGTGGGCTGAAGGAGTTGTTGCCAATATGGCAAGAACACCGACAGGCAATGATAGAGCACAAATAATGGCAGTAGCAGCTGGTGAGGCTGATATTGCTGTAGCTAATACATATTACTTAGCTTTAATGTTATCAGGTAAAAAGGGTGCAGAACAACAAGAGGCTGCAAAAAAAGTTAAAGCGTTCTTTCCTAATCAAAATGACAGAGGAACACACATGAACGTAAGTTGTGCAGCTCTAGTAAAAGGTGCCCCAAACAAAGGCAACGCTGTTAAACTCGTAGAGTTTTTATTAACTCCAGAGTCTCAAGAGCATTTTACAAATAATACTTTTGAGTTTCCAATGATTGATGGTGTTTCGCCAAGTCCATTAGTAGTTAATAACTTGGGGTTAGATTTCAAACAAGACATGAAAACTAAACTCGCTTCTTATGGAAAAAATCAAGCTGCTGCAGTAGAGGTAATGACGGCTGCTGGTTGGAAGTAACAATGAGAGAAAAAAAGAAATTTATATCTGATATTGATTACAATAAATCTTCTAAGGCATGTTCACCATGTAATTTAGAATGTAAAAAAATCGTAAAAAGAGTAAATAATAGAAAACTTTCAGAATTAAGTGCTAAGGAGGTTCCGCATATCCTAAAAGTATTTGATCTTTAAATTTTCTGGAGTGCCCATACTTTGACTGAGAAGATGTCTCCTTCCTTTTAGTATGGGCACAAATACTTTCGTGTTTATAAGGCGGATTATAAATTATGAGAATTAGTTTTTGGCATATATCTTCTTTTTTAATTTCACTTTTTGTAATAATCCCAATACTTACCGTCTTTTCCAGTTTTTTTGAAGATACTTCAAATTATTATCAAGTTTTAAAAGACACTTTTTTAGTAGAATACATATTTAACTCAATTTTTTTATTATTTTCTGTTTTATTATTAACTTTTTTAATTGGCACTGGGTCAGCTTATTTGGTTTCTTTTTACGAATTTCCACTGAGTAATTTTTTCAAATGGAGTTTAATATTATCTTTTGCAGTCCCACCGTATATCTACGCTTATTCTTTAACAGCTTTTTTTGAAAATTATGGAACTGCATATACTATTTTAAAAAATTTATTTGGTGATGGTAATTACAATCAAAATATACCTAAATTTGATGGTTTATTTGGTGTTATCTTATCTATTTCTTTTTCTTTATATGCTTATGTTTATATTTTAGCCAGAGCATCTTTTTTGTATCAATCACAAAATATAATAGAATTAGGTAAAAACCTAGGATTTACTAAATTAAAAACATTATATTCAATTATTTTACCATCAGCACGACCGGCTATAATTGCAGGCTTATCGTTGGTAGCAATGGAAACTCTAGCAGAATTTGGTGCAGTTGATTTTTTTTCAATAAATACCTTAACTACAGGAATATATAATTCTTGGATAGCCTTTGATGATTTAGCTTTTGCAAATAGATTATCATTTTTTTTACTACTTTTTATCTTTGCACTCTTCATTATAGAAAATTTTTCGAGAAAGAAGGCAAAATACCACTTCAATTCGAGGGGTGGATTTAAGCAAAAGCAGAAAATAAAACTCGAGGGAAAAAAATCCTTTCTGGCTTTCATATTTTGTTTTTCTGTATTCTTCTTAAGTTTTTTATTCCCTTTAAGTCAAATGATGTATTGGACACTAAAATTCCCTGAAAATTTATTTGAACTTCAAGTTTTAGATCTATTAAAAAATACCTTATATTTGGTTTCTTTATCTAGTTTAGTTTTGATAATTTTCGCACTAATTTCTAATTATGGAAATAGAGTAACTAAAAATAAAGTTTTAAATGTCTTGTCTACTCTATCTATTTCAGGTTATGCAATACCAGGTGTAATATTAGCAGTTGCATACATTACTTTCATTGCTTGGTTTGATGAAAATGTAATTAAAAGTCTTGGTTTCTTTTCAATAAAGAAAATATTCATAGGTTCAATAATTGGATTAGTTCTAGTTTACTTTGTTAGATTTTATTCACTTGCGTATAATGGGATAAAGTCAGGGTATGAAAAAATTAATATCGCAGTTGATGAAAGTGCGTACTTACTGGGTTACTCAAAAAGAAAAACATTTATGCATATTCACGTTCCTTTTTTGAGAAATTCTTTGTTATTCATTATTATTTTAGTCTCACTTGAAATTATAAGAGAATTACCAATAACATTGATTTTAAGACCCTTCAATTTTGAAACCTTTGCGACGACTGCTTATATTTCTGCTTCAGAAGATTTGCTTGAAGCTGCAGCTGTGCCATCACTATTTTTAATTTTAATTGCATCTTTTTTTATTATAATTGCATCCAAATATATTTTAAGAGAAAACAATGAATAATAATTTCTTTGAGGTAAAAAATGTTGATTTTGTTGCTGGAGGTAAAACAAAAGTAAGAAACATGTCTTTTGCAATTGAAAACGAGGGTGATGTTATATGTCTACTTGGTCCTTCGGGAATAGGCAAAACAACTATATTAAGAACAATAGCTGGTTTACAAAAAATTAAAAATGGATCTATTGAGCTAAAAGGTAAAACAATATCCTCAAGTGATGTGAATGTTGAGCCTGAGGATAGAAATATTTCTTTAGCTTTCCAAGAGAATAGTTTGTTTCCACATTATACAGTAGAAAAAAATATTTTATTGGGTTTAGAAAAAAATAAAGGAAAAAAAGAAAAGCAGATTGATCTAAAGGAAATTTTAGATTTATTAGATCTTTCTAATATATTAAAACAGTACCCTCACCAAATTAGTGCTGGCGAAGCTCAGAGAACATCTTTAGCAAGAACTTTGCTCACCCAACCTGATCTATTATTGCTAGATGAACCTTTGTCTAATGTTGATCAAAGTTTTAAAGAGGAAATTCAAATTACGTTAAAAAAAATTTTAAAAACTTTAAAAATCTCAACAATAATTGTGACTCATGATTCCTACGAGGCTTTTTACTTAGGCTCAAAATGCGGAATTATTTTTGATCAAGAGCTAAGACAGTTTGATGACCCTTATAAACTTTATCACCTTCCAAATTCAATAGAGGTGGTGAATTTTTTAAATAGAGGTGTTTTGATACCAGCAGAAGTAACAAGTCCCAAAAGTTTAGAAAATGAAGATCTTGGAACTATTACAGGAAATTTTGTCAAACCTTTTCCCATTGGTTCAAATGTTCAGTTGTTAGTTCAACCAGAGGATTTGCATCATGATGATCAAAGTAATTTAAAATTAGAAGTTGTTGATACAAAATTTAGAGGAACAAACTTTATTTATACTTTAAGGACACCCAGCAATAGGCTTATTCCAGTATTTGTTCATTCTCATCATATTCATCAACATGAAGTTAGTGAAAAATTTGGCATTAAAAGACCAATTCATATTGATCATATAGTTTGCTTCTAATAAAAACCTTTTAGGAAATGAAAAGTAACTTTAAAGTTTTTTTAAAGGGTATTATTGATGTAAGCCCACTAATGATACCAGTTGTTCCCTTTGGTTTAATATTTGGAGTTCTTGCTATTGATGTTGGATTTAATCCAATTGAAACAATGGCAATGTCTTTAATTATTTTTGGGGGCGCTTCTCAGATAGTTTTATTGCAATTATTTTCTGGTGGTGCATCTTCTTTAGTAATAATCAGCTCGGTTGGTGCAGTGAACTCCAGACACTTGCTTTACGGAGCTGTGGTATCAGAGCATTTGTCAGATTTGAAATTGATTTGGAAGATTATTATATCCTATTTTTTAATCGATCAGGCATTTGCAATTTCAAATGAATATTTAAAAAAGAATAAGGACCATAATAGATACTTTCACTTAGTAGGTGGAGGAGCTACTTGTTGGGTAATTTGGCAATCGACTACATTTTTAGGAATTATACTTGGAGCAGCAATTCCAGAAAAACTTGGACTAAGTTTTGCAGTTCCTCTAACATTTTTAGCTTTATTAGTTAATGACTTTAGAAAATTTATAAATGTGATTGTAATAATTATTTCAGGTTTGGTAGCGACTTTTGGATATAGTTATATTCCTTTTAAAGCTTACGTTATTGTTGCAGCTCTAGCAGGATTATTTACTGCAATGATATTAACAAGAAAAAATAAAAAAGCATGAGCAACTGGACATTAATTTTATATTGTGGATTGATTACTTATCTAACGAGATTTTCAATGATAGCTTTAATTAAAAAAGAAATGTTTAATGATAGAGTTAGAGAGATATTATCATTTGTGCCATCTGCAATATTTCCTGCAATAATCTTTCCAGCTATTTTTATTAATGAAAGAGGATTATTCGAAATAGATGATAATCCAAAGATATTGGCTGCAATAATTGCAATGTTTATCGGTATTTTCTCTAGAAGTATAATTGCGACAATATTTTCAGGATTGGCATCTTATTGGTTTTTAATATTTGTTGTATAAACAATTATGAAAAAAATTTTAACATTTTGTTTTCTTATATTGGCGTTCAATGTCAATGCTATGGAAAAAGAAACAACTTTTAAAAAAGAATTATTTGATAAAGCACAATCTGAGGGCAAGGTTGTAGTAGTGAGCTCTTGGATTAAGTATTGTCCCTCTTGCGCAAGTCAAATGAAAGTTTTGCAAAAAGCTAAAAATGATTTTGATAACATTGAATATTTTGCATTTGATGTAACAAATAGAGAAATTTCAGATATGTTTAATGTGCAATATCAAACAACACTTCTTATTTTTAAAAATAATAACGAGGTATATAGAAGTATTGGAGAAATTAAAAAAGAAGCAATTTATAAAGCTCTTAAATCAGCAATTTAATTTAAACACCCATCTTAATATTTCTTGAAACATTAGACTCAAGTTGATCTGGTTTTTTTAGACTTAAATTATTCATTATTTCAATATACTGATCTTTGCTATCAACTTGTAACCTTGGGTTATTTTTTCTTTCCTTTCCGATAGTGCTAAATTTTTCACCTTTATAGTCATGAGCGGGGTAAAGAAGAGTTTCGTCTGGTAATTTTAGGAGTTTATTAAATATGGAATTATAAGAATCTATGGCATTTCCATTTTGAAAATCTGTTCTACCTGTCCCATTTATCAGTAAAGTGTCTCCAGAAAATAGATAGTTATCCATTAAAAAACTATAGCTATCTGAAGTATGTCCAGGTGTATACATAGCTCTTAATTTGATGTCATCTAAATTAATATACTCATCATCTTTAACTCTGATTTCAACCGTATCAGCGGGAGTATGATCGCCCATTATTCTAGAGCATTTTGTAATGTCTTTTAATTTTGAGGCACCGGTCACGTGATCCGCATGAATATGAGTATCGATAACTTTGACAAGTTTTAAATTAAGCCCTTTTAATAAATTAACGTATTCATTTACATTTTCTATTACAGGGTCGATAATTAAAGCCTCTCTTCCCTCTCCAGAGGAAATCAGATATGTATATGTTGATGATCTATTGTCGAATAATTGTTTAAAAATCATTTATTTACGATATCATACAAACACAAATTGACCCATTGATAATATTATTAATACATTTAAATTATTAGTATGAAACAAGTTATAACATTAATTATTCTAATATTATATTGTTTGCCATCTTTTGCTGATAAAAACATGAAAATTGGTTCAAAAGGAAAAGTAGGCGATATTAACCGAATCATAAAAGTAAAAATGTTTGATAACTATTATGAACCCAGTTCTTTTCAAATTAAAGCAGGTGAAACAATAAAGTTTGAAGTTGAAAATGTAGGTGAGTTAGTTCACGAATTTAATATAGCAAACAAAATGATGCATATAAAGCATCAGCCAGAAATGGAAAAAATGGTTGAGAATGAAATTCTTCTTGCAGATTCAATTGATAAAGAAAAGATGAAAAAAATGGCAAAGATGGATAAAGCTATGGCTCATTCACATAGTAATAGTGTTTTATTGGAACCAAAACAAAAAGGAAATATCATTTGGAAATTTGATAATGCAATAAATATTGAAATTGCATGCAATGTGCCAGGCCATTATCAAGTTGGAATGATAGCTAAAGTTGATATAAACTAATTTAATGGACAATGCAGTCAATGCCAATTTTAATTGGTCGTGTAAACATACATGGAAGAGAAGCGCTAAAAACACAAGTTGGTGTTTATTAGGTTGTGCAATTGGCGATTTCGGTACTATTTTATTTTTTCAACTAACTAAAATTCCATTCCCAGTTATGGGAATAATGACTTTAGCTATTATCAACGGATTAATTACGAGTGTTATTTTAGAGACAGTAATCCTAATAAAACAAAATTTTGATTTTTCTAAAGCCTTAAAAACAGCAATGGGAATGAGTTTTATATCGATGATAAGTATGGATATCATGATGAATTTGACTGATTATTTTTTAACAGGTGGAGCAATTCTTACTTGGTGGGTAATTCCAATTATGCTCTTAGTTGGATTTTTAACACCCTGGCCTTATAATTATTGGAGATTAAAAAAATTTAATATTGCGTGTCATTAAAAAATTGGGACAACAAAACTTGGCTTTCATCATCGTCTTATATTAAATCTTTTAATAATTTTTTATTAAAACAAGTTAAATTAAATAAAAACAGTCAGATTTTAGATATTGGTTGTGGCAGGGGTAAGATACTAGGAAGCTTGTCGTCAAAGTTAAGCTTAAAGAGAAAATCTATAGGTGTAGATATAGAAAATCACAAAGATAGAGATAAAAGAATAATTTTTAAAAAAATTGATGCAATTAAATTTTTAAAAAAGAATAAAAAAACATTTGATCTAATTTTATTAAAACAAACTATTCATCTTTTTAAAATTAAAGATATTAAGATTATACTTAAATTGTCGAAGACATTGCTAAATCCAAACGGTAAAATTATTATTTTTACTCTAGACCCCATTAATAATGAAATTCCAACATTTTCGATTATGAAAAAAAAGCTGAAAAAAGCCTTAATAAGAGATAAGAAAATTATTAAATCAATTTCATATTCATTCAAAGGAAAACTCGTTAGAGGGTTTAGTTATAAAGTTAAAATTTCAAGGATAAAATATATGGAAATGGTAAATAGCAAATATATATCGGTGTTGTTGGGTATGAGCCATAAGATAATATCTAGTGGTTTAAATGAAATAAAGAAAAAGTATAAAAAACAAATATCTTTTCAAGATAAATTGATTTGTCTAGTTTTGAATAGATAAATTAACAAAATAATTTAGGGGTTTGCTCTCTAGTTAATTAACCAAAAGAGCAGCCCCTAATTTGCCGTTCTGGCATTTAAGTCCGAATGGACTTTATATTTTTTATTTACGTTTTTATGAAGTATGAAAATACCCAGCTAAGTATCAGGTGGTGTTTGATTCATTAAAGCTACCTCCTTAATTAAAGATTAAATTTTGATTAGGTTGTAATCAATAAATTTATTTAAATTTTCTGAAAATATATTTCTTGAATACAACCTAGGTATTTAATAATATTCCGGCATCTAAAATAATTTCACTTATTAATAGAAAATTTTCATTTGCATAAATATTGAGAATAGTTAAAATTTTAATGTGAAATATATTAATGGAATAGTAAAATTATTCTTAAGTTTATTAGTCTCTACCGTAATTATTTATGCAATCAATATAGTTGCTGGATTTGCTGGAGCGGATTATTCTTTCACCCATGGTGAAACTTTTGTCATTTGGATATTAATGGCAATATTAGTGAATAATTGTTTTAATAAATAATTTATATATTAAATTTTCTTTTTAGATGCTTAATTTTTCCTTCAGTACTATCATAATCTATATAACAACCTTGAAGAAATCTATTACCCTGATTAGCATTAAAGGATGTCCTTCCATGAAGAAGTCGATAATTATCCATCATTAGTAGATCTCCTGGAAGAAGTTTAAATTCAATTCTATATTTGCTTGAATTATACAATTCAGAAATTTTATTTCTTGCCTTATAGTAAATATCTAATTTATTTTTATCAATTAATGGAACAAAATCTAACCTTGGGCTAAATCTAACCTGTTTAAAATTTTTATTTTCATCTAATTCAATCATCTCAGCCCAATTTTCTAATATTACATCCTTATCTATAAATTGATATTTTACCTTCACCTCAGTTAAAATTTTATAATATTCAGGATATTTTTCTTTTAATTCCTCTGTAACTGTAAAGCCATCTACCAAAGTAGAGTATCCACCTTCAACTGCATTTTCAATACAATGCAATATTTGAATACATGGAACTGGATTTCTATAAGGATTATCAGTATGAGGTGCTAAAGGTAAAGATGTATAAGCTAGATCATTGGGATTGGGTTTTGATTTTACATTAAAGAATTCACCAAAATTCGTTCTCCTTATACTACCCATAGAATTTGCGAATTTTACCAGGAAATTGTTTTCTGTCGGCACATTTTTGAAAATAATGAAACCATATTTATAGAAACTTATTAAAGCTTCATACATTATTTTTTCTTCAAATATATTTTTTCTGAACTGAAAATTATTTAGATTTTTTAAAGAAGAGTCCCATTTAGTTTTTTTGATAAATTTTATATCATTAATACCAGAATATTCTTCAAAGATACTTTGAATTGATATTTTTGTTTCAACTCCGTCATTAAAAGAAATCTCTAAAAATTTATCAGTCAAATTTACTTTATTTATTTCAATATTTTGATTGAGTGTTGTTGGATCAAACAATCTTTGTTTGGTACCTTTATCAACAAAATCTAAACCGTTCACTCTTTCTCTCAACCAGAATGGGTGTATTTCTTTTTTTGATCCTTGATTTTCAAAAAAAACTTTATTGTCTGAAAGTTCAATTTTCATAATGATTCTTATGATTATTTAAAATTTTACTTTAATCAATACAAATTAAATTGTAATAGTCTCATGTGATTAAATTAAAATCTTCAGAATATAAAAAATACTCTAAATTTCTTAACAATTTAGCAAATAAACTCACTAGATTTTATTTCTTAAAATTAAACAGGCCATTTAAAGTTTCAAATAAGTTAAAGGGCACAGGTTATGACCCTGTTACTAACGCAGATATAGCTTTTGAAAAATTTATAAGAAAAGAGATTAGTAATAAATTTCCCACTCATCAAATTATAGGTGAGGAATTTCAAAATAAAAAAACTAAAAGTGATTTTTCCTGGGTCGTTGATCCAATAGATGGCACAAGATCTTTCGTTATAGGTAACCCAACTTGGAGTAACCTCATTTCGCTAAATTTCAGAGGAATACCAATTTTAGGTCTTGCTAATTTTCCAATTTTAAAAAAATATTATTTTAACGAAACAGACAAAGTTGCTTTTGTTTGTGAAAATGGAAATAAAAAAAGATTAAAAGTGAATAAAAAAGCAACTTTCAAAAATATGAAATTGTCAGCTGCATTTCATGGCAGTTTATCTTTAAACCAACAAAAAAAAATAACACAAATATTAAAACGAATGCAATTTCCGTGTGCCGATGCTCTGAGTTATTCACATTTTGCAGAGGGAAAAATAGATATTGTAATTCAATGTGGAAATAAAATTTGGGATATCCATGCTCTAATCCCCATAATAAGAGCAGCGGGAGGAATAGTTACCACATGGAAAAATGAGGATCCAAAAAAAGCAGGAAACATTATTTGTGCGCCGAATAAAAATCTGCATAACAGAATATTGAAAATATTGAAACCTGTGACTAAGTAGTCTTTCCAAGTGTATTGAGTAAAATTACACCAACAACAATTAATGCTATTCCTATAATGCCATAAAGATTTGGAATTTGATTGTATCTAAATACGCCAAATAAAGTAACAGCAGTTATAGTCAATCCTCCATATGTTGCATAGGTGAAACCAACTGGAATAATATTCATTGCTTTAGATAAACAAAAAATACAAGCTAATATTGAAATTGCACAAAAAATAGATGGCCCAAGATTTGTAAAACCATTTGTAGACTTTAAGAAACCATTTGAAGTTATTCCAAGAATTATAGCTAATAATAAAAATATATATCCTGACAAATTACTCATATTCTAAAATATGATTATTTAGTTATTTTATCTACAAATTTTTTAATAGGTGGGCCAAGTATAAGAGCAGCTATGATTGCTATCGGTAAACTTATCATCCAAGCTTTTAAGAATCTTGTGATATAATCTTCATCCATACCGGTGTTAATATAAGTAATAATAAGGGTCATAAGTAAACTCATGCCAAAGCCCATAATTAAGATAAAGATGAGATCAAAGTATTTTTTTGAAAACATCATTTTTTAAAAAATTTGATTGCATCTTCCATCCTATCGTCACCCCAAAATATTTCGTTTTTAACAACAAAAGAGGGACTACCAAAGATTTTATTTTCTCTTGCAGAGTTTGTATTAGCTAAATATTTATCTTCAATTAATTTTGTTTTTGCTTCAGATATTATTTCATCCTTATTAAGTTTTAATTCTTTACATACTTCAGAAATACTTGGCTCTATCGCTGGTTCTTTAACTTCTTGAAACCATTTTTTATAAGTCAGTCTCACATAATCTACACCCCAACCCTTATCTAATCCAAGAATTGCAATTTGATTTGCTAAATCAAATTCAGATAATGGGTAGGGCACAGGGGTTTTAGCAAAAAAACCATAACTCTCAGCACGTCTTTCAATATCTCTCCACATATAGTTTACTTTATTGAGCTTATCCTTTGGAAATGGAATATTATTCATTTCTTTCATGATTGCCCGAACACTAAAAGGTTTCCAATTAAACTCAACTTGATAATTTTTTTCGACATCAGGTATTCTAGTAACTGCTAAGTAAGTATATGTGCTTCCAATAGAAAAATAAAAGTCAATCATTTACTTTTATTTTGGCATAGGAGTAGCGCCAGTCTCCAAACTTATAATTTTTCCATCTTTATATTTATAAACTGCCATTACTGCTTCAACATTCCCATCATTAAATGTAACTATTGAATGGTGAACTCCAACTTCATCATTTTCATAGACTACTCTTGCTTTATCTTGGTTTATATCACCACTCATTGCCCATTTTATAACATCAGTTTTACCTATGGTATTTCCTGACTTATGCATTGTAAATTTAAAGTCATCATGCAAAAGTTCATTCATAATTGACTCATCTTTATTATTAATTGCATTCGTATATTTCTCTAACATCGACATTTTAAACTCCTTTAATTATTATTCCATTACTGACTGAATTGTCTAAACGGATTTTTTTAATTGGTTTATATTCTTCTGAACTATACCACTCTAAAGCTTTTTCGTAACTTGGAAATTTAATAATAATTGTTCTAGGATATTTCCAATTACCTTCAATTACTTTGGTTTCACCACCTCTGACAATATATTCACCCCCAAATTTTTTAGCTATTGGTGTTACCTTCTGAACGTATTCTTTATATTCTTCAGGTTTTTTTATTTCTATATTAAAAATGACAAAACCTGGCATTAAAGATCATTTAAACCACATTCTATTAAACTCACAAGCGACAGCTGACTTTTTACTTCCATTCTGATCATTATCACTTCTTTGATGTTAAACGTAGATTTTATCTGCTAACCCGTAACAAAGTAAAGCACTTAAAATTGTCAAAAATAAAGGTGCGTAAATTGCTTCATCAGAAGTTTTGTCGGTATGTCCAAGTTTATTTATCTTAGTACTATAAAAACCAACTATAAATGCTGATAGGTTTTGTAAAAACACAAGATTAAAAAATCCCCAAGTAGCTTCTACACCATTTGGTCTTATAAATCCTACGTAAATAGCCATCGCAGTCGAGCCAATAAAAATAGAGCCAAAAAATCTCACAGCTCCTGCCCCTGTATCATGCATTCCATATTGATTTAAAAAAGACTGCGTTTGAAACACACACCTAAATCCATAGTAAGCAAAACCTGCAAAGTGGATAATAAATAAAGATAAATAGATTATTCCATTGAATTTTTCTAACATTATTAAAATCCTTTAACTAAATATTGGTCTAATTTCATCTTCAATAGTACCTTCTATTGCAACTTCTTTTAATTGCTCTAAAAGTTTAATATATTCAGGATCTGCAGACATGTTAGCGTCAGCATCATTATCACCCTCAAACATGGGTCCAATTAAGGTCTCCCTTATGGTTCTTGGGTCTCCACCCATTTGAAAAGAAAAATAAACATCATGGTTAGGATAATGTTTTTTTCTAACTGCCGCTAAACCTTTTCCTATTTCCATTGCTTTTCCTAGGCCATCATCTTTTACTCTCATCGTTCTAGTATAAATTACCTTCATTGTTTTTCCTCACTCGGTAAAAATTTAGGCATTTTTATTTAGCATTAAAATCTATAACATCATCTGTACACTCAACAAATTTATGAGGTTCAAAGAAATCGTTCATAGACTCTAATTGTTTATTAATTGCATCTGGATCAGTACCTTTCCACCAACAATACATTGTGAGATTGTCTCCAGGTGTATTCCAGCTCATTTGGCACTTTGCACTATCACTTGTCATTGCTTTAGTCATATCTTCCATAGACATTGAACCAGTAACTTCTATCATTTTAGCTTTTGCTTCTTTTGACTTAAAAGTGTGCGTGACTATATAGTTTTTCATTTTTTTCCTTTCTATTTAACTTTTAAAAAGAGCAAGAGCTTCATTTAAAAGTTTTTCAGACTTAGCATGATCACCACTATTGTGGGCATCCATACCTTGATCTTTAAGTTCTTGAGCTTTTTTAATCTTATCATCAATATTTTTAGCTAACATCGGACATGAACCTGCGTATGCTGAGCTCACAAATAAGACCAAACAAAGCGTTAACATTATTTTTTTCATTACTACTCCTTATAAATTTACTTCAGATAGTTCATATAATTTAGCACTCTCTACACATTCTGCGTAAATAGCCTTCGCTGTAGGATTGTTCCCAGTTACAAATTCTTTCATTCCAGCTTCATTATGAACATTCACTTTAAACAACATTCCACTTTTATCTGGAATCATGGCACCAACAGTTTTTTCTGGATAGGCAACACTTTTTCTAACACCCATCCCTTCATCTGATTGCATCCAACCCATGAAAGTTTCTAATTTACCTTCTTTAAGTTTAAGATGAACTAACATTTCTTTTTCCATTTTTTCCTCCTTTTTTTTGGATTAATACAAAGTTTGAACTACTTTTTTAACTCTTTCAGCTCCATTTGGAACTAAGGCTTCAACAAATGCATGACATTTATCAGTTTTAGCTTGGTCGTACTTTGAACCATAATGTTTATCCACTGCTTTATTAACTCCTTCATCCCATTCTTTTTCAGGGATACCAATTTCAAGAGCATACGCTTTTAAAACCTTTACTGTTGAAATAGATTTTTCTTTCATTCCATATTCAAATTTTTCGCCAGATGGTAAAAAGTAATTTGCCATATAAATTCCAACACAATCCCATGCTTTAGATTTATCATCCTTACTCATGCCTGCATTGGCAGATGTAAAAATGAAAAAAGATAAAACTATAAAAACTTTTTTCATAATCCCTCGACGTTAAATAATATTAGTACAAAAATGTAACTGTTTTGTTACATGCCTGGTATGCGTTATTATAACCAGCTTGGTACGGGTAAGTTTTTTTCCTTTAAAAATGATTTATTAAACATCTTAGAGTTGTATTTATCTGATTTATCACAAAGAATAGTAACAATTGTTTTTCCGGGCCCAAGTTCTTTTCCAAGTCTAATTGCACCAGCAATATTTATTCCACAACTTGTTCCTAAACTTAGCCCTTCATTTTGAATTAAATCATAAAGTATTGGCAATGCCTCATGATCATCAATGGAATATGCATCATCAATTTTTGCGTTCTCAAAATTTTTTGTTATTCTACTTGAGCCAATCCCTTCAGTTATCGATCCACCTTCTGATTTTAATTCACCATTTTTAATATAACTATAAAGTGCAGATCCTTTAGGATCAGAAAGACAAATTTTAACATTTTTATTTTTTTCTTTGAGCGCATTACTCACACCAGAAATAGTACCACCTGTTCCAGATGAACAAACAAAACCATCAACTTTACCCTCAGTTTGTTCCCAAATTTCTTTTCCTGTTCCTGTATAATGTCCTTTAGCATTAGCGACATTGTCGAATTGATTGGCCCAGACAACACCATTGTTATTAGTTGGTCTTAACTCATCTGCTAGACGTCCAGCAATCTTAACAAAATTATTTTCATCTTTATACGGCTTTGCAGGGACTAATCTTAATTCTGCCCCTAGATTTTTTATTGTATCTTTTTTTTCTTGAGTTTGATTATCATTCATTACAATTATTGTTTTATAACCAAGTGAATTCCCTATCAAACCTAATCCAATTCCGGTATTACCCGCAGTACCTTCAACAACAATACCACCTTTAGAAATTAATTTTTTTTCTTGTGCGTCTTTAAGTAATGAGAGCGCAGCTCTATCTTTGACAGACCCGCCAGGATTCATAAATTCTGCTTTACCATAAATGTTACATCCTGTTAACTCAGAGGCAGCTTTAAGTTTGATTAATGGAGTATTGCCAATTGAATCAATAAATGTATTCCTAATATGAGTCATTAATCTTCTTTATTATCAGTAACAGCATAAGGCTTAAATCCTCGTGTAGCGTCCCCAATTTTTTTTGCAGGATTACCAGCCATTATAGATTTTTCCGGAACATCTTTGGTTACAACTGCGTTAGCACCAATTAAAGAATTTTTTCCAATAACAACAGGTCCTAGGATTTGAGCACCAGAACCTACCACAACATTTTCTTCTAAGGTTGGGTGTCTTTTTGAATTTCTTTGCTCATTTGTATTAATGCTTGGAGATGTTCCCCCAAGAGTCACATTATGATAAATTGTTACGTTATCGCTTATTTCAGATGTTTCCCCAATGACTACACCCATACCATGATCAATAAATAAATTTTTTCCAATTTTTGCCTTTGGGTGAATTTCAATCCCAGTAAAAAATCTTGATAATTGTGAAATAATTCTTGCTATTAAATCAAATTTTGCAATTGCAAAAAAATTTGCAATTCTGTGAAAAAATATCGCCTTCACTCCTGGATAAGTTAATATTAAACTTAATTTAGATTTTGCCGCAGGGTCACGGTCGATTATAGATTGTAAAAAATTATTCATGTTGTATTTATTGCGTCAATAGATTTAGTTTATATAGTTATTTTAAAAGATATTTAAAGGATTTATTATGTACAAAAACACTAATTGTTTTCATTTAGCTATACCTTGTGGTGATTTAGAAACTGCTAAAAAATTTTATAGTGAGACTCTTGGATGTAACTTAAGTAACTCTGAAAAAGAATGGGCTGATGTAGATTTTTGGGGAAATGAATTAACCCTTCATGCTAGTGATCACAAACTTAGCAATGAAAGACACGATGTTGATATGGGTAATGTCTCAGTTCCTCACTTCGGTGTTCATTTATCAAGAAAAGATTTTGATGCTTTGAAACAAAGATTAAAAGATAGAGGGGCAAAATACTATGATGAGCCTTATCTTAGATTTAAAGGCACAAAGTACGAGCAAGAAACATTTTTTGTTAAAGATCCAAACGAAAATATTTTGGAAATAAAAACATTAACAGCAAATCCTGAATAATCTTAATCAAATTACACCAAGGTGTGAAATGACTTTCAGAAGAAATTTATTAAAAATTATTGGTTTATCTTTTGTGTCATTGATTCTGTATCCATATAAGTTGGTACTTTCAGAGACAAAAAAAATAATAAATCAGAACCTTACCAGTAAACAAAAAGAAATTATGTTTAATGAAGGCACTGAAAGACCATTTACCAGCGAACTTCTACAAGAGAAAAGAAAAGGCTTTTATCATTGTGCGAATTGTGGAAATAAATTATTTTCCTCAGAGGCTAAATTCGATAGTGGCACTGGTTGGCCGTCATTTAGTGAAGCTTTACCAGGGGCTTTTAAAACAAAAGTAGATTATTCATTTGGTATGAAAAGGATCGAGTATCATTGTGCAAAGTGTGGGGTCCATCATGGACACGTTTTTGACGATGGCCCAAGCTCAACTGGTAAAAGATTTTGTAATAATGGGTTGTGTTTACTATTTATCCCTGAAACTTGATAATCATTTTTATTTTTTAAAGATTTAAAGTAAGTTCAGAACATTCAAATATCTATGTTATGGAATTTGCTTTATTAGGTTTTTTAACAGGGTTAAGTCTTATATTAGCTATTGGAGCTCAAAATGTTTTTGTTATAGAACAAGGTCTAAAAAAACAACACGTCTTTTTAGTTTGTTTTATTTGTTCTATATCTGATTTTATTTTAATATTTTTAGGAATATTTCTTTTTCATTATTTTACACAATACTTTACTGCAACAGTAGAGTTAATTTTTAACATTTTGTTAATTATTTTTTTAATTCATTTTATATATTCAAAACTAAAATCCTTAAATTCAATAGTTAGTTTTAATGATAGAGTTCCTGAAATCTCAAAATTAAATGTTTTCATAAAAACACTTGGTTTTACTTATTTAAATCCACATGTTTACTCTGATACTGTATTTTTTTTAGGAAATTTTTCTAAAAGTTTTATTTTAAATCAAAAAATATTATTTGGAGCTGGAGCTTCAATAGCATCCTTCCTATTCTTTTTTACTATTGGTTATTTATCTAAATATTTATCGCAATATGCTCAAAGTTTAAAAGTGTGGAAAACAATAAATATTTTTATTATTAGTTTTATGAGTCTACTTACAATTTTTGTAATAATGGAAACTATTAATTAGAATATCCATATTTCTTTAATCTTACATCACCAGTTCTTGCATGAGCTTCCATTCCCTCATATCTTGATATTCTTGCTGCAGCAGCACCGACTAGTTCAGTAGATTCTTTTGTCATTCTTTGAAAACTTAAAGTTTTAATAAATTTACCAACAAATAAACCACCAGTATATTTACCAGCTCCTTTAGTTGGTAAAATATGATTTGTACCTGAACATTTATCTCCATATGCAACTGTAGTTTCTTCCCCTACAAATAACGATCCATAATTTGTTAAACGTTCATAAAACCATTTTAAATTTTCTGTTTGAACTTCTAAATGTTCTGGAGCGTATTCATCACTAATCTTAACAATTTCTTCATCAGTATCACAAAGAATTACCTCACCATAATCTCTCCAAGCTGCTTCTGCACTTTTTCTAGGAACTTCGGGTAATTCTGAAATTAATTCTGGAACTCTCTTTAACACTTTCTCAGCTAACTCTTTACTTGTTGTGTATAACCAACATGGAGAATTATAGCCGTGCTCTGCTTGACCCACTAAGTCTACAGCAACTATCTCTGGATCAGCTTTTGCATCAGCAATTATTCCAATTTCAGTTGGACCCGCAAATAAATCTATTCCCACTTTGCCATATAAAATTCTTTTCGCTTCAGCTACAAACTGGTTTCCCGGACCAACAATGATGTCTGCTGGAGGGTTTTTAAATAATCCATTAGTCATCGCAGCAATCGCTGGAACACCACCTAAGTTCAATATTACATCTGCTCCACAGAGATCAGCAGTGTAGACAATAGCAGGGTGGGCACCAACATTTTCTTTTGGAGGGCTACATGCGATTATATTTTTAACACCGGCAACTTTAGCTGTAGTAACACTCATAACAGCAGAAGCGATATGAGCATATCTTCCACCTGGTATGTAACAACCAGCAGTATTAACAGGAACTAATTTTTGACCTGCATATAAACCATCAGATAATTCAACTTCAAAATCTTGACCGTAATTTTTAAGTTGAGCTTCAGCAAATTTTCTTACTCGATCAAAAGAAAATTGGATATCATCTTTAGTTTTTTGATCTAAAGTTTTTTTTATTTCATCAATTCTTTCTTTTGAAACAATTATTTCCCCATCGTATTTGTCAAACTTTTTTGTTAAATCAATACAACCTTGTTCTTTTGTAGTTTCAATGTCTTTTAATAAATCTTGAACTATTCCTGTTGTCTTATTGTCATCAGTTGATGATGTTTTTGGAGATTTTTTTAGATATGTGATAGCCATATTAATTGTTTACTATAGTTGGATTATTTAAGACAATTTCAATTTTATTGCAATCAAACAATTAATCTAAAGCAACAACAGCTGCAGCAATAGAAGCTAATCTTGCTGGAGCATCATCAGAACGACTGGTTATTACTACTGGAACTTTACCACCAACAACCACACCTGCTGCACACGCTCCACAAAAATATATAAGCATTTTTACTAATCCATTTCCCGTTTCAACACTTGGAACCAGTAATACGTCAGCCATACCAGCTACACTATTTTGTATTCCTTTAATAGCAGCAGATTTTTTTGAGATACTATTATCAAATGCTAGCGGACCAAAAACATCGGCATTTAAATTTTCTTTTTTTGCTAATTTAGTTAATTCTTCAGCCTCTTTCGAACTTGGAACACTATCTAAAATTTCTTCAGTAGCAGATAATATTGCGACCTTAGGTTTTTCAATACCAATTCTATTGGAAAAATTAATAACATTTTTAAGAATATGTAATTTTGTTTTTACATTAGGCAAAACATTCAATGCTCCATCAGTAATTATTAAAGGTTTATCCTCTTTTCCTAAAGTCATATGCCAAATATGACTTAATCTGGTTTTTCCAAGTAAACCATATTCTCTTTTCAAAACTTCTTTCATTAGAACGTCAGTATGAATATGGCCTTTAACAATAATTTTGATCTTTTGTTCGCTCGCAAGTTTTGCAGCAATGACGGCTGTATTGTTTTCAATAGGTTCATGAATTATCTCATAATTTGAGATATCCCATTTTAAATCTTGTGCGCACTTATTTATTTCTTTTTCATCACCTATAAAAATTGGCTCAATTAGATTTTCTTTAACAGCATCTTGCACCGACTGCATAGGAAGAGGTTTTCCTGCATTAACAATCCCTGCTTTAACACCTTTCTTTTTATGAGCAACGTTGAGCAAGTTATCAGGACAAATAATTTCTTTTTTGGATAGCATGACTATTTTTTTAAATCTACTAAATCTTTTTTGATAATTTTTGACAATTTGATTTCTTTTTTTATGTTCTTTCTAAACCTTTTATCTTTATTTTGACCAGGATACATTATTTCTTTTACTCCTTTTATTTTAGGCAATCTTTTAATCATTTTAATATTATTCTTAATTCTTGAGGTATAATTTTTGACAAATAAGTTTGTTTTAAATGTGATAAACAAATGTCCAATATTTTGTGGACCTGAAAAATCATCAAAAGGATCCTTAACCTTACCTGCATGATTTCCACCAGTTAAAACACCACTTAAAATATCTACCATCCACGCTAAACCTGAACCTCTAAAACCTGCAATAGGTAATTGAACTCCGTAAAGAGCCTTTTTTGCATCCGTTGTAGGTTTACCAAGTTTATCTAATGCAACACCTTTTGGTATTTTTTGATTATTTCTAGCTGCAAATCTAATTTTTCCTCTATTAATTTTTGCAATAGCTGTATCTAATATAAAAGGTACCTTTGCTCCAGTTGGAGAACCAAAACATATGGGATTAGTTCCAAACAAACTTTTTTTTGCACCATAAGGAGCGATTGCTGGTGGAGCATTAGTATAAATCATAGTGATTAAATTTTTTTTGACTGCTTGCTCAGCGTAATAACCAGACAATCCATAGTGACCACTATTTTTTACCGCCACTAAACCGATACCTGTTTTTTTGGCACATTCGATTGCTTTTCTAATCGCAAGATCAGCTGCAACGAAGCCAATACTATTATCAGCATCAATGTGAGCTATCGATTGAGATATTTTTTTAACTTTTATTCTAGGTTTTGGATTAATAACTTTTTTAGATATTCTTTCACAATACATTCTTAATCTAGAAAGACCATGACCATAAGCACCGACTAACTCGGCATTAATCAAAGCATTAGCTGAAATAACAGCATGTGGATTACTTAATCCGTGATTTTTAAAAATTTTAATGACTTCTTTTTTAAGATTTTCTGTTTTCAAATTAGCCTTTTCCACGCCATGGTATTGTTTTGTCTATTATTTTTCTCAAGGTGACATCAAATAATAAACCAAGCATTCCCATTATAAATATAGTGATCCAAATAACTTCATATTGGAAATATTTTTTAGCAACGTTTTCAACAAATCCTATGCCGGTTGTTCCAGCTAAAAACTCAGCTGCAACTAAAGTTCCCCAACACATACCGACAGCAACTCTTATTCCAGTAAGTATTTCTGGTAAAGAATTTGGGAAAATTACATATCTTAAAATTTGTTTTTTGGATGCACCGAGTGAGTGAGCTGCGTGAATTTTTGATAACTGAGTACCAGAGGCACCAGCTCTTGCAGAAATAATCATGATTGATAATGAGACCATAAATAATAAGAAAACTTTCCCGGTATTATCAATTCCTAAGACTGAAATAATTAAAGGAGCCCAAGCTAGAGGGGGAACAGGTCTATAAAGCTCAATTAATGGATCAAAAAAACCTTTAGCAAATCTATTTAATCCCATAAATAATCCAAGCGGCACACCAATTAATATTCCAAACACTAATCCTAAAAATACTCTTAAAAATGAATCCCAAATATGACCATAAGGCACTGGTACTTTAAATAGCTTAAAGTCTCCTGTTACTAATTTTAAAACTTGGCCTTTAAAATTTTGTTTAACAATTCCATCTTGTGTGTGAACTGGGTATTCACCAGGTAAAATATCAGCTATCCAATCTGGTAAAATAAAACCAATCATTTTACTTACATCAACTAGTTCTATCCATAGAAGAGGAATTTCTTTATAACCTACACTCGGTTTAAGCATAAGCATAAACTTATCAAATGTATCTGACGGCTTTGGTAGCCATCTACCAGATCCTTGTTCTGAACAGCTTGGCCCACTTGCAACAATAGTGCCAGCTGGAAATAAAAATATATCTACAAATCTCAATCCCCCTTGAGCTTCTTTTTGGGCAACATCAAAATTGATAATTGCATTTTGCATTTCGTTTAACGCATTGGGTGGATATATACTTGCAAATTCTATTCGTCGTGCAATTTTAACAATATCTTTAGCGTAAGTTGAAGCTACTTCTTGAGTATCATCTAAATTTTTTCGATAAGCTTTGATCTCATCTTTGAGCTCTTTTATTTTATCTTTAAATTGAGGATTATGATTTCTTAACTTAAAGAATTCATCACTAATAATTTGTAATTCTTTTGCGGCAGCATCAAATTTTAAACCTCTTTTAGTCTCTGGAACCAAAGGTACTTCGATAGTATTTTCTATAGACCCCGTTCCAGACTGAACCTTTATAATTCCCCAATCTCCTTGTTCACTTACTGCTTTAAGTCTTTGGTTTGCCTCTTGCTCTGTTTCAAAAGGATATTCAGGTTTTCTAAAATTTTCAGTTAATAAGTTAATCTTACCAGTAATGCTATCTATTTTAAATTTCGTCTCATTTTCAATTAAATCTTCATTAGTTAATAAAGGAATTAGTTGAATAGTTTTCTTTATAAATTCAGTGAGCTCTGTTTTTTGTTGTAAATTTAGATCTTCAGAAAATTTGATTTCATTTAAAGTTGCTTTAAGATTTTTATTTTCTTTCTTAATTTGAGCAGTACTTTTGAATTCTCGTTCCTCTATTGGAAATTGATATTTTAAACCTAATAAAGAGTCGTTAACTTTTGCTACTTGGCATAGTTCATTAGCAGATTTTGGGTAAAAACCTTTTGCAATATCCCAAGAATAGTAAAGCCATACCAATAATAGAAAGCTGCTTCCGACTATAATCCAATGAGTACCACCTCTTGCTCTTTCAGGATTTCCAAAAACAGCATCAACTTTTTCAGTTTTAATTAATCTTCTTCCATAGAGAATACAGCCAATAACTGCAAAAAAAATTAAAAAAGTGACGATTTGAGTTAACATTTAATTATCTTTCCCCATAATTTCTTCTTCCATATTCCAAATCATCTCTAATATTTCTTCACGTTTCGTAGAAAAATCTTTGTTCTTTTTTATCTCTCTTAGATCTTCTTTCAGTCCCATTGAGGCAAATGGAAGATTGTATTCTTTATGAATTCTCCCAGGTCGAGGTGCCATAACATATAATCTTTCACCAAGTAAAAGAGCTTCTTCAACTGAATGGGTAATTAAAATAATTGTCTTTCCAGTCTCCTTCCAAATTTTTAAAACTAAAGACTGCATTTTTTCTCTTGTTAATGCATCAAGAGCTCCTAAAGGTTCATCCATTAAAATTAGATCGGGATCATTAATTAAACATCTTGCAAGAGCAACTCTTTGCTGCATACCACCAGAAAGTTGATAGGTTGGGGTATTACCAAAACCTTTTAAGCCAACTATTTCTAACCATTCATCAACTTTTTTTTGAGTTTCAATTGGATCTTTTTTTTTCATTCTTAATCCAAAGTTGACATTTTCAGCAACTGTTAACCATTCAAACAATGCACCTTGCTGAAAAACCATACCTCTCTCTACACCTGGTCCATCAATCTCTTTACTATTTAAAGTAATGCTTCCGGATGTTGGTCGAATAAATCCTGCGGTAATATTTAATAATGTTGTTTTTCCACAACCTGATGGTCCAAGAACTGTTAAAAGTTCTCCTTTTTTAAGAGTAAAATTTAAATCTTTTAGAGCATGAACAGTTTCTCCTTTTGGAGTTTTAAAAATCATATTAAGATTTTGAGAAACTAGATCACTCATTTGCTCACTTTATATTAGAATTTATAGTAAAAAAATAGGCACCAATTTAATAAAAAATTGGCGCCTATTTAAATTTTAATTACCTTTAAATTACAAAGGTAAGAAACTTGTATCGACGTTTCCTCTTGGTGTTCCCATTCCTTTTAGGAACGCATCAAGATTTCCACTTTCCATAGAACTTTTTGTTTCCTCTGGAGTTAGAAATTTGAAACCACTTAAAGTTTCTTTCATGTCAGGAATTTTCATTTCTGAAGCTTTTGACATTGCATTCATATCGCTTTTTCCAGCTCTATATCTTGCATTAGCTTCATGAGTTACTTCGATGAAAGTTCTTAACATTCCTGGATTTTCTTTCATAAACTTTGTAGTTACAGAAGTAATATCAATCCCTAGGATACCTGCATCTCTAGCTTCTTGAACTGTTAGTAATCTAGATCCAACTGCAACAGCAGCTTTGATAGAATTACCACCAAACAAGCATGCCATTACAACATCACCACTTACTAAAGCAGCAGCACCTTCTTCAGGGTCCATTTGAATGATATCCATTTTTTTTCTATCCGCTCCAACAACTTTCATACTCTCATCAAAAACATATTCCGCCATTGTTCCAAGTGGAACAGCAACTTTTTTACCTTCTAATTCAGTTGCATTCGCTTTTGTAATTCCAGATGCATTAGATGTAACACAAGTTGTTCCTCCCATTCCGTATTCCATAGCAATATCAACTAATTTGATAGGTGCTTTAGATTTTACAGCGTTAATAAATGGAACTAAACCTTGAGAATAAGAAATATCAATATCCCCTGCTAACATCGCATCAGTCATAGCACCACCATTAGTAAAGTTAGTCCACTTTACAGGAACCCCTAGAGCTTTTGCGAAGTTTTTCTTCATCATGTCCTCTAGATTTGGACTTGGCCACTCTAAGAAGTAAGCAACTCTAACTTCATTTGCTGCTGAATTAGCAACAGATATTGAAAGATTAAGAGCTACAAAACATCCAAGAATAAAACTAATTATTTTTTTCATTTATGCCTCTTCCTTGTTTATTTATATGTTCCAATTTTAAGATTAATTTGACCTATATGTAAAACAAAAAAATG
Source organism: uncultured Pelagibacteraceae bacterium (assembly GCA_902586495.1). Lineage (GTDB taxonomy): Bacteria > Pseudomonadota > Alphaproteobacteria > Pelagibacterales > Pelagibacteraceae > Pelagibacter. Next base: position 41,459 of record CACIHQ010000003.1, on the reverse strand, counting down.
ATCATTATAGTTACACAACTCAAAGTTGTGACATTATTTTGGTGGTTAATTTCTATTAATTAGTCTAAGGGTTTAACTATTAAACATTTTTAAATTTATTTATGAGCTCAGAAAAAAGAACATCAGTGCCTAATTCACTCAATGAACATTGGATGCCATTTACATCTAATAAGGATTTTAAAGAAAACCCAAAATTGATTGTTGAGGCAAAAGGTGTTTATTTAAAAAATCATCATGGCAAAACACAAATTGATGCAAGCTCAGGATTATTCTGTAATCCATTGGGACATGGAAGAAAAGAAATTATCGAAGCAATAACAAATCAATTAAACACTCTCGATTATTGTCAGCCGTTTCAACAAGGATTTGGTGGTTCATTTGAATTAGCAACAAGAATTTCAAAACATACACCAGGAAACTTAAATAAAATTTTTTACACAATATGTGGATCTACTGCAGTAGAAACTGCAATAAAGATTAGTATTGCATATCATAAAGCAAGAGGTGAGGGACAAAGATTTAGATTTGTAGGTAGAGAACGTGCTTATCATGGTATGAATATTGGAGCAACCTCAGTAGGTGGTATGATCAATAACGTTAAAGCGTATGCAAGTGTATTGATGCCAGGCGTTGTTCACATGAGACACACACATTTAGATGAACATAAATTTATTTCAGGTCAACCAGAAACGGGAGCTGAGATTGCTAATGACTTAGATAGAATTTGTACTAATTTTGGTTCTGAAAACATCGCAGCTTGTATCGTTGAACCTATTGCTGGTTCAACAGGAACTTTAGTGCCACCAGTTGGATATTTACAGAGACTAAGAGAACTTTGTGACAAACATAAGATACTATTAATTTTTGATGAGGTCATCACCGGATGGGGAAGAACTGGTTCAGCTTTTGGAGCTCAAGAATTTGGCGTAACACCTGACATAATGACAATGGCAAAAGCAACAACCAATGGAATAGTTCCTTTTGGTGTTGTTGCTTGTAAAGAAGAAATTTATGATGCTGTAATGGACAATTCTCCAAAAGGTGCAATAGAATTATTTCATGGTTATACATATTCTGGAATCCCAGTTTCAGTAGCTGCAGCTTTAGCTGTTCAAGATATTTTCGAAAAGGAAGATATTTTTAATAGAGCGAAAGAACTTTCTCCTTACTTTCAAGAAGGTCTGTTTTCTCTAAAAGACATTGATGTGGTGGATAATATTAGAGGTTATGGAATGATGGGTGGTATAGATATTAAAACTGATGGCAGACCTGGTAAGGCTGGTTTAGCTACTTTCAAACATTGTTACGATGCAGGCGTAAATTTCAAAGCTACTGGTGATTGTTTAATTATAGCACCAATGTTTATATGTGAAAAAAAACACATTGATGAAATTATAGAAAAATTAAGAACAGGAATAACTAATTACGCAAAGAGTAAAAAGAATTAAATTTCGTTAATGAGAATTGGCGTTCCTAAAGAAATTAAACCTCAAGAAAATAGAATTGGCCTAACTCCTGATAGTGTAAAAACTTTAGTCTCAGAAGGCCATGAAGTTTTAGTTGAAAATAATGGTGGTTTTGAAGCTGGTTTTGAGAATGATCAGTACAAAAAAGCTGGCGCAAAAATTATAGAAAAAGCTAGTGATATTTTTAATGATGCTGAGATAATTGTAAAAGTTAAAGAGCCTCAAAAAGTTGAGGTTGAAATGATTAAGGAAAATCAAATTGTTTATACTTATTTACATCTAGCTGCCGCAAAAGAATTAACAGAGGGTTTGGTAAAATCAAAAAGTATTAATATTGCTTACGAAACCATCACTGATGATAATGGACGACTCCCTTTATTGGCACCTATGAGTGCTGTAGCTGGACGTATGTCAGTTCAAGCAGGAGCACATTGTTTAGAAAAAAATCAGAAAGGCAGAGGAGTTTTATTAGGAGGAGCTCCTGGTGGTGAGCCTGCAAATGTCTTAATTTTAGGTGGAGGGGTTGTTGGTGAAAATGCTGCAACTATTGCAACCGGTATGAAGGCAAAAGTTCATGTTATTGATAGATCAGAAGAAAGACTAAAACAATTAGTTGAAATCTTTGGAGATAAAATTATTCCAGAACAAAGTGACAAGATAGATTTAAAAAAGTTAGTAGCTGAGGCTGACTTAATAGTAGGAGGTGTTTTAATACCTGGGGCAGAGGCACCAAAATTAGTTACCAAAGATATGCTTAAATTAATGAAAAGAGGCTCTGTAATTGTTGATGTCGCAATCGATCAAGGTGGATGTGTAGAAACAAGTAAACCAACAACTTTTAATGATCCAACTTTTATTGTTGATAATGTCGTTCATTATTGTGTAGCTAACATGCCAGGGGGAGTTCCAAGAACCTCAACTATTGCATTAAATAAAGCAACACTTCCTTATTTAGTTAAATTAGCTAACAAAGGTTATCAAAAAGCTCTTAGTGATGACAAAAATTTTCTAGCAGGATTAAACGTTCACAAAGGCCATGTGACTTATAAAGCGGTTGCAGATGTTTTTGGACATGAATATGTTAATCCAGTAGATGCAATCAATAACTAATTAAATGGAAAAAAAATTTCCAAGTAGTACAAAAGTTGTTGTGATAGGAGGTGGAGTAGTAGGTTGCTCTGTTGCTTATCATTTAGCTAAATTTGGATGGAAAGACACAATTCTTTTAGAAAGAGATCAATTAACATCAGGCACAACTTGGCATGCGGCAGGCCTAGTAAGTCAGTTGGGTCCAACAGCAGCAGTAACAAAAATAAGAAAATATACTCTAGATTTATATAAAGAACTTGAGAAAAAAGTTGATCACTCTGCGGGGTTAAGATTAAACGGAGCACTTTCAATTGCTCAGCATAAAGGAAGATGGCAAGAACTTCAAAGACAAGCTACGACAGCACAACTTTATGATGTTGACGTAAGAATTTTAGATAAAGATCAAATTAAAAAAGATTATCCAATTATTAATACAGATGAAGTCATAGGAGGAATTTTAATGCCAGGCGATGGTGCCGCTGATCCTTCAGGAGTTACACATATGTTGGCTAAAGCAGCAAGATTAGAAGGGGCACAAATTTTTGAGAAATCACCAGTTGAAGAAATTTTAACTAAAGATGGAAAAATTTCTGGAGTTAAAGTTAAAGGCCAAAAAATTGAATGTGAATATATTGTTTTAGCCTCAGGTATGTGGTCGAGACAAATAGGAGAAAAAGCTGGTGTTAGTATTCCATTATATCCAGCTGAACATTTTTATATAATCACTGAACCGATTGAAAATTTGTCTAAAACTTTACCAGTGGTAAGAGATTTTGATAATCGAACTTATATAAAAGAAGATGCAGGGAAAATACTAGTTGGAATTTTTGAAGGAAATTCAATTCCTGCTTGGAATAAAACTAATAAAGTTCCAGAGGATTTCTCCTTCGGTGAGTTTCAAGAAAATTTTGAACATTTTGAACCTTATTTAGCTTCAGCAATTAAAAGATTTCCAATTTTAGAAACTGCTGGAATTAGAAAATTTTTTTCAGGACCAGAATCTTTTACTCCTGATACCAACACATTATTAGGAGAAGTACCTGAGGTTAAGAATTTTTTTGTATGTTGTGGTTTAAATAGTATTGGAATTGGCAGTGGTGGTGGTGTTGGAAAGGTTACAGCAGAGTGGTTGATGACTGGTCATATTAATGAGGATATCTTTAGTTATGATATAAAAAGATTTCAAAAATTTCATTCAGATTTAGGTTTTATAAAAAAAAGAATTACAGAATCATTAGGAGATTTGTATGGAATGCATTGGCCCTTTAAACAGCATAAAACTTCTAGAGACATAAAAAAACTACCACATCATGATAATTTGAAAAGCTTTGGAGCATGTTTTGGTGTCTCGGGTGGGTATGAAAGACCTATGTGGTTTGCACTAGATGGTGAAAAGGCGGAGTATAAATATAGTTATAACTATCAAAGTTGGTATCCTTCAGCTGAGTATGAAACTAATAATACTTTAAAGAATGTTGGCTTATTTGATCTAACTCCTTTTTCAAAGTTCGAAATAAAATCTGATAAAGCCCATCAAGAATTACAAAGAATTTGCACTGCAAATATTAAAAAAGAAGTTGGTAAATGTACCTATACTCATATGTTAAACTCAGATGGAGGTATTGAGACTGATTTAACTATAGCGGCGATTGATGAAAACCATTTTAGAATAATTAGTTCTGCCGCAACAAGAGAAAGAGACAAGCACCACATCAAAAAACATTTAAATAAAAACATTGAATTAATAGATGTGACTGATGATTATTGTGTTTTTGGTTTATTTGGACCTAAAAGTAGAAATCTTATTAGTTCGTTAAGTAAAGATAGTTTTGACAATGAAAATTTTAAATTTGGAACTGCTAAATTTATTTCAATCATAGATACTAAAATTTGGACACAGAGATTGTCTTACGTTGGGGAATTAGGATACGAACTTTACGTAGAAGCTAAAGATGCCAAAAAAATTTATGAATTAATTATTGAAAAAGGTAAAGATTTTAATCTTTCAAATTGTGGTATGCATTCAATGGATATTATGCGAATGGAAAGTGGTTTTCTACACTGGGGACACGATATTTCGCCTGAAGAAAATCAATATCAAGCAGGTCTTTCTTTTACAATCAGTAATAAAAAAAATGTAGATTTTGTTGGAAAGTCGGCTCTTGAAAAGATTGATAAAAAAAATATTAAAATGAGATTTGCAATGTTTATTTTAAAAGATAGTAAGCCTGGAGAACCACTATTACTTCACGATGAGCCTATTTATTTAGAAGATAAAATAATAGGAAAATCTACCTCAGGAAATTATTCATTTAACTTTAAGAAAAATCTTACTTTTGGTTATATTAATAACGATTTTTCTTATGAAAAACTGAAAGATAGTAACCTATTTATTGAGGTTGAGAAAAAAAAATATGAAATTGAATTGATTAGTAGACCACTAAAACAGACCAATTTTAAGGATAATTAAACTTTATTTTTTAAAAGAAAAACAAATATAAAACCAGTGATGTACATAATCAAAGCATACGCAGCTGTTGGAGTTATGTAAACTAAGTTTGTACCAAATATTTGTGTAGAAACAAATATTGCTAGAGTACCATTTTGTAATCCACATTCTAAAGCAATGCATTTTTGCTGTTTTATACCCGAGGCAAAAGTTTTACCAAGATAATAAGCCACAATCATCATTGTTATATTGAGAATAAAAGTAATGAAACCTGCTTGCATCAGAAAATTTATAAAACTTTCTCTCTCCTCATAAAATGCAGCTATGAAAAAAATGACAAATAATATTATATTGAGTTTTTCAAATATTTGGATTTTTGAACTTATAAAATTTTCAGCAAATTTTCTTATAATCATCCCCAAAATAACTGGAACCGTAACAACTAAAAACATTTTTAGCGCTATACCAGTCATTGAAATATTTTGAGAAATATTTGTAATTCCAAATAAATCAGCAGATGTAAAAATTATAAAAGGAACGGTAACAATAGAAATTAAACTGATTATAGCTGTTAAAGTAATAGATAAAGCAACATCTCCATTAGCAAATTTCGTCAATATGTTCGATGTAACTCCACCCGGTGCAGCAGCAATAATCATGACTCCAATTGCTATTTCAGGCTGTACTTTTAAAACAATAATTAATATGTAAGCAACTAATGGAAGAATAATTAATTGAGAAAAAAAACCTATAAAAAAATCTTTAGGAGTTTTTAATACTCTCGTAAAATTTTCAATTTTCAAACCTAAACCCAAACCCAACATTATTAAAGCGAGTATGATAGGTGCTATTTTTGTAACTATCTCCATGACCCCTCTGTAAAATAGTTTAACAAATATAACTTATTTAAGTTTTATGAAATTGCAATTAAATTTAAAATTCTTGTTATAAATTTTGATTTTTCCTTAAAAAAATCTAATTGATAATTAAGTATCTCGTCTCTGTTATTTCCTGTAAGAAAATATTGTTTTTTATCATTAACTTTTAAATTTCCTTTTTTAATTAAAAATTTACATTTTCTTATAACTGTTGCTCTTGGAATATTTGTCATTTCTGAAATAGACATAGCACTTAAACCTGGTTTGGTTAACTGAAGAGGATTAGTAAATGTATTATCAACAAAATGTCTGTTATCTCTATTTATAGAGAAGTCTCTTGGAAATGTTTTTGTATTTAATGCTTGATGCATCATAATTGTCCCTATGACATGAACAGTCGTTAAGTCATTAAACATTTTTTGATAACCAACAATCCATGGAATTTGCATTCTATAATACCATCTCCAACATAATGTAAAATTTTTTTTTATTAATTTTTCTAAACTATTCTTGTCGATTTTTTTTTCGTATAATTTTTCTTTATTTAAAAGCTCTCCTACTCTAGCAAGATATTTAGAAGTTAGTGGTATTTGATTATTTGGTTTAACATATACATAAGCAGATCCATCAATTTCAACTTGTTTTTTTTTTCTCTTGATAACACCTAATTTTTCTAGTTCTAAAACTTTACGTCTTAAAGTTTCTTTAGGTAAATTAAGTTTTTCACATAATTCTGAGATACTAAACTTATCTATTTTCAAATTATCTTTTGCATAATATTGGTCATAATTTTGTGTAATATTAACTTGATGATAGAAATTTAAAGTTTTTTCAACTAGAGAAATTATTATCAAAAATTTTATATGATCTTGAAAAGACTTGTAGATTCCATTAATCCAATTCCACTGATGTGTTATCCAATCCGTACCTAGGGCTTCATAATTTTGTAGAATACAATTATAAACTTGATCCTCAGAGAGTGTTTTTGAAAAATCAATTTGTTTAACTTCCATAAATTAAAATTAGATATTAATGACCCAAATTGAACACATGTCAACTAAATACAGACCCATATTGGACTTTTTTGTAAATTGAAAAAATTTACACTCTATGATTTATAGATTGTATGAAAAATAAAGGCTTTACAGATTTAAATACCGAAATCGAGACCCCAAATGATTTCAGTGAAGCTGGAAAGCCTTTAAAAAGAAGAGTTGATATCAACCTTTTAAAATCAAAACTTCAAGAGACTGAGAGTAGAGAGTTCAAAAAAAATCTTATCATTTTAATATTGCTATTTACAATGTTGGGAGTTTTAGGGATTAACCTCTCGTTATGATGAAATTTGCAAATATGAGTTTTTCGTGGTTAAATAAGACTATGAAAAGTTCTGGTTTTAGTGTAACTGACAAATTAACTGAAAAATATTTAGTAAAAGACAATCCAAAAAACCAAACGAAAAGCACAAATATTAATGTTTTACTAAATAGAGTTAGAACTGAAAAAGAAAATGAGAGTATGAAGAAATTGTACTTTTCTGCTGCAGCTTCCACTGGTTTAGTATTGTTTGGACTTCTGATTTTCTAAAATTTATTTTGTAAAAGTTTCATTAAACTGATTGCTAACTCTTACAAACGTTGTACATTTACTTAGTTGTTTTAAAGATGGTGCACCAACGTAAGTACAGCTGCTTCTTACACCACCAAGAATATTTAAAATAGTATCATTAATTTTTCCTCGGTAATTTATCTTAACAGATCTGCCTTCGCTACTTCTATAATTAGAAAGACCTCCATAATGTTTTTTATTTGCAACTTCCGAACTTGAACCATAAAATTCTATATATTTTGAACCATTTTTTTTTATTATTTTTCCACCTCCTTCATCATGGCCTGCTAACATACCACCCAGCATAACAAAATCAGCGCCTCCACCAAAACCTTTTGCGACATCACCTGGACAAGTACAACCACCATCAGCAATAATATGTGCACCTAAACCGTGAGCTGCATCTGCACATTCAATTACAGCACTTAATTGAGGATAACCAACTCCTGTTTGTATTCTTGTAGTACATACACTTCCAGGTCCGATACCAACTTTTACAATATCAGCTCCGCTTAAAACTAATTCTTGTGTCATATCTGCGGTAACAACGTTTCCTGCAATGATAGTTTTTGTTGGATATTTATCTCTTACTGATTTTATGAAATTAGTAAAATGCTCTGTATATCCATTAGCTACATCTATACATATAAATTTAAAAAAACTAAATTCTTTTAATACTTTATCCAAAGTTTGAAAATCTTCTTTTTTAATACCAACACTTAAAGCTATATTTTGATAAATTTTTTTAATATTTTTATTTTGTTTAATTTTTTTAACATCGTGCTGTTTTGTAAGACACGTTATCATGCCATGCTCGTTTAACTTTTCTGCTACACTAAGTTCTCCAACACCATCCATATTGGCAGCTATTATTGGGATCCCTGACCATTCATTTTTACTGTATTTAAATCGATAAGTTCTTAATAGATTTACATCCTTACGACTTTTTAATGTGCTTCTTTTGGGCCTGAATAAGACATCTGAGTAGTCCAATTTAAGCTCTTCTTCTATTCTCATTAAGTGAAAGATAACTTTGATATTCGAAATATCAATTATATTATTAGTTGAAAAAAATACTTTTAGTGGATAATTAACACTTATTTGAGACAAATGATTAGATACGCTCTACTTATATTTTTTTTTCTAATTTTTAGTCAGAAGACATATGCTGAATTTACTTTTGTACAAACAAAAGATGTTTCAGCAGATACCCCTGGCATTAGAGGAATAAACTTTAATCCAGACGGAACAAGAATGTATATAACTAACCGTGAAGCTGATAAAGCTGCATACATTATTGAATACTCTCTAACTAAACCATTTGATATAAGCACTGCAACAATATCTTTTACAGGAGGGACGCCAAAAGGAACAGCATTAACATGTGCGGCAGAGGGAGTTGGTCAAATGAACTTCCCTCATTCAATTGAATTTAACTCTGATGGCACAAGAATGTTTATAACCACAAATGAAGGGATTGGTTCTTTTGATTTTGGTGTCTGGCAATTTAAATTAACCACTCCTTATGACTCAACCAGTTTAGTTTGCGAAAAAATATTTGAGATAGCCATAGGTGACGAAAATCAAATAAGAACTTTGGCTTTTAAACCTGATGGAACACGAATGTTTATTGGTGGAATAAAAAACGATAAATTGAGACAATATGATTTAGCAAATCCTTTTGATCTTAGATCGGGAGTTACTCCAGGGGGAACTTCAGACTCCTTAGATAGTGCTGATACCAATATGAGAAATATTCAATTCAATCCAGATGGAACACAGCTATTTTTTGCTGGTAATGAAAATACAAGAATGAACAAATACTCTTTAAGTACAGCTTACGATATTACAACTCTATCTTCTACTTTTACTACATTCGACTTAGGGAGCAGAACAAATAACATGATGGGATTTATATTTGCTTCAAACTTTACAAAATTATTCGTTACCAGTGACGATGGTTCTGGTTCAGGCACTAATCAAATTCATGAATATGAAATTGATTGTGCAGGAACAATAACTTGTGCTGATCCGTCTGCTAATGCTGATGTGAAAGCTATTATTGAAGCAAATGTTGAATCTGCCAAACGTATTATTAGAAATAATACTCTTCCAGTATTTCATAGAACTGAGTGGCTAAGAAGACATAAAAATAAAGATAATCTATCAAATTTGAATGCTGAAATTGATTTTACAAACCAAAAAGTTGCAAAACTAGTAAGTGCTTTAAATACTCTTAAAAAAGAAAAGGATAGAACTTATAATAGTGATGATTGGTTTGAGTGGAGTGAGGGGAGAATTACTATCGGTAAAAATGATACTAACAATGCATCTGCACGAGATATTAGTAGTTACGGTTTTTCAATTGGCTCAGATAAAATCAAAAAAGAGGATAGAGATTCAATGTATGGTTATGTCTTTCAATATGGAAATGATAATGTTGATATCGGAAGCAATGGTACAAATCTAAACACAGACTCTTATAGTTTAGCTTTATATGATACCAAACTTAGGGATAATCAATTTTTCACTGATAGTCTTATCGGGGTAAGTTTATTACATATTGACCATAAAAGAGTAATCAATGGTAACACTTTAAAAGGTGATAGAGAAGGACATCAAATATATGGCTCTTTAAATTTTGGAAAAAGATTAATCGATGAAAAATTTAATTTTAATCCTGGAATTAAAGTAGATCTAGGATACACAAAACTAAAAGCGTTCAGAGAAAAAACGACATTGGGTAATAGTAAGGCTGATGCATTGATTTATAAAGATCAAGATATTAAAACTGCTATTGCAACAATAGGAATACTATTTGACACGACAGATAAAAAAGATGATAAAATAATCAACCATCATGGAAGAATTGAATATGTTGGAGATCTAAGTTCATCTTCTGATGCAGAATTTTATTTTTTTAACAACCAAAGCACAATATATAGTTATAAATCTACCAATAAATCAAAACATAATTACAGAATCGGTTATGGTATTGATACAACCTCAATTTCTGGTTGGTCGACTGTAGCAAATTTTGAAAGATTTGGTTCAAGAGGTAAAGGTCATACAAATGAATTTTATTTATCATTGGGATATGTTCCAATTGATGAAATTAAATATGCACTCAAGATCAATGATTTTAAAAATGCTGGCTTAGAATTTACCAAAGAATTAAATGATTTACATTTTAAGATTAATACAAATTACGATTTTTTAAGTACGGTGCCCAATTATAATGCGAACGTCTTAATAAGTAACAGTTTTTGAGCGGAATAAGCTTTTTATATTTTTTCCAAAACGGATTTTACAGTTTCACCCATTACAGATGGATTTTTAGAAATTGTGACACCACACTCCTTAAGTATTTCCACTTTTTCAATAGCACTTTCTCCGTAGGCTGAAACAATTGCACCCGCATGACCCATAACTCTTCCTTTTGGAGCTGTTAAACCAGCTATATATCCTATCACAGGTTTTTTCATATTTTCTTTTGCAAATTCACCAGCCGCTACTTCTTGTGGTCCGCCGATTTCACCAATCATTAAAATTGCATCAGTCTCATCATCCATTTCAAATTTTTCAATAATATCTCTAAAAGAACTGCCATTAATTGGATCACCACCAATTCCCACACTTGTAGAAACACCTATATTTAGATCTTTCATTTGTTGAGCTGCTTCATAACCTAAAGTTCCAGATCTACTTATTATTCCAACTCTACCTTCCTTATAAATATGACCTGGCATAATTCCTAACATTGATTTACCTGGGCTTATTATCCCTGCACAGTTTGGACCAACCAAAGTCATTTTTTCATTTTTAGAATATCTTCTCATATATCTTTTAATTTTAATCATGTCATGCGACGGGATCCCATCAACAATCGCTACACACGTTTTAATACCAGCATCAGCCGCTTCCATTGCTGAGTCAGCCGCAAAAGCAGGAGGAACAAATAAAACAGATGATGTTGCGCCTGTATTTTTTACCGCATCTTTCACTGTATTAAAAACTGGTCTGTCCAAATGTTTTTGTCCTCCTTTTCCTGGAGTTACTCCCCCTACAACGTTAGAGCCATACTTTATCATCTCTTCAGCATGAAATGTTCCCATCTTTCCAGTGAAACCTTGAATGATTATTTTTGTGCTTTTATCAATTAAAACTGTCATTCTATTTTTTTAGTACTGCAACAGCTTTATTTGCTGCATCCTCTAAAGTATTTGCCTCAATATATTTTATTTTACTTTCTCTAAGAATTTTATTTCCTTTGTCTACATTTGTTCCAGCGAGTCTAATAACTAAAGGTACCTTTATTTCAATTTTTTTTAAAGCTTGAACTATTCCTTCTGCAACCCAATCACACCTATTAATTCCGGCAAAAATATTAATTAATATTACTTTAACTTTCTCATCCATAGTAATTAGTTTAAATGCTTTGACAATTTTTTCAGGGGTAGCTCCACCTCCAACATCCAAAAAGTTAGCAGGCTGACCACCAGCTAATTTTATCATATCCATCGAAGCCATTGCTAAACCAGCTCCATTAATGATATTACCAATATTACCGTCTAAGCTTACGTAATTTAAACCTCTATCGGACGCAAAAACCTCTTTATCATCCTCTTGAGTTTTATCTCTTAACTCAGAAACTTTATTTCTTCTAAACATTGCATTATTATCAAAGCTCATTTTACAATCTAATGCTAAGATTTGTTTTTGTTTAGATATAACCAATGGATTTACCTCAACCATCGTTGCATCTAATTCACTGAAAGCTTTCGCACATCCAACTATCGTGTCAGAAACTCTTGAAATAAGTTCTGGCTCTATACCTAAACCAAAAGCAAGTTCTCTAGCTTGAAAACTTTGTATGCCTACAGCAACTTCTATTTTAGATCTTATTATAGACTCTGGTTTGTCTTTAGATATCTCTTCAACACTCATTCCACCTTCTGTAGACGCAACTACCATTATACTTTCTGAGCTTCTATCAAATACCAATCCAAGATATAATTCTTTTTCTATATCTGTTGCCTCCTCGATATAAATTCTGTTTACAATTTTTCCCTCAGGTCCAGTTTGATTAGTAACTAATTTTTTCCCTAAAAGTTTATCTGTAGCTTGTGCTACTTTTAAAGGAGAATTGCACAATATAATACCACCCGCTTTTCCTCTTGCACCAGAATGTATTTGGGCTTTTACAACCCATTTTGATCCTCCAATCTCTCTTGCTTTATTCTCTGCAGTTTCAGGACTATAAACAATTCCTCCTCTTGGAATTGTTACCCCAAAGCTAGCTAAAATTTCTTTTGCCTGATATTCGTGTATATCCATAATTATCTTTTATTTATAAGTTTATCAATGTTGACAATGTTTTCAGCCATTCTTGCTGAAGCAGCATCAATCATTCTTCCATCTAATTGAGCTGCACCTTTACCTTCTTTTGCAGCTTTGTCTAATTCTTCCAAAATTCTTTTTGCCTTAGTTACCTCAGTTTCAGGAGGAGTGAATACTCTATTAGCTAATTCGATTTGTGATGGATGTATTGCCCATTTACCCTCTATACCAATAGCAGCTCCTCTCTTCGCAGATGCAATATATGCATCAGGATCATTAAAATCGCCAAATGGACCGTCAATTGCTCTTAGTCCGTATGCTCGACAGGTCATCACGAGCTCAGAAAGACCATGATGCCATTGATCACCAGGGTAATCAGGATTTAAACCACCAATCACAACAGTTCTCGCTCTTATACTTGCAGCATAATCTGCAACTCCAAAATGTAACGCTTCTAGACGCGCACTTGATTTTGCAATTGATTTAATATTTGACATCCCTAAAGCTGTCTCAATTAAACACTCAATACCTATCTTGTTTTTTAATTTTTTGTTTGTCTCTATTTGTGTAAGCATACAATCGATCATGTACACATCACTTTCAGTACCTGCTTTTGGCAACAATATGGTATCTACATTTTCTCCTGCTTGCTCAACAATTTCTATTAAATCTCTGTACATGTAGTGTGTATCAAGACTATTTATTCTAACTGAAATAGTTTTACCCTTTTCTCGCCACTTCATTTCGTTTAGAGCCTTAATGACATTTGCTCTAGCAGGGATCTTATCATTAGGAGATACAGCGTCTTCTAAATCCAAAAAAATATAATCTGCCTCTGAATTTAAAGCTTTTTCAAACATTTTTGGAGATGATCCCGGAACAGCTAATTCACTTCGATGTAGTCTAGGTCTTGCAGGTTTATATAATTTGAAGCTCATGTGATTTTTTTAAATTTTTTTAACTTACTTTCTTTTCTTAGATGTTTAAACATATTAATCACCAATTAGTGAGATATTATTTCTCTCTATATCTTGATCCATTAATGCCAGCTTACCAAATGATTGGCCTTCAGATACAAATTGTTGTTTGAAAGAAAATAAATAAGTAGTATATATCAACGTAAATTAAATGGCGGGGTAGCTCAGTTGGTTAGAGCGCAGGACTCATAAGCCTGAGGTCAGTGGTTCGATCCCACTTCCCGCTACCATTTAAATGAAAAAAATTTTTTCTGTAGTTGGTATTAGCTTAATATTTATTCTTTTAACTGACTTATTATTTGGGTCATATTTATTAAGATTTACCCCAAAAAAGATTGATCACACTATTGGTCATAATATATACGATCATGATCTAAAAAAAAGTTTCAGAGCAAATTTGCAATGGGCTCCAGGTGAAACATATCTTTTTTGTTCTAATAAAAATTCATTTAGAACTTTTTGCGATAAGATGGATTTTGAATCAAAAGAATTTGATATTGCATTCATTGGAGACAGTTTTACAGAAGGGGTTGGTGTAAATTATGAAGATACTTTTGTTGGAAGAATTGAAAATAATTTTGATGATTTAAAGATTGCCAATTTAGGTGTTGTATCTTATTCGCCGTCAATTTATTTTACTAAACTAAGATATCTATTAGAAAATGGTTATAAATTTAAAAGAGTGATAATTTATTTTGATATAAGTGATATTTACGATGATAATAGAAAATATAAACTTATAGATGGTAAAATAAGTAGAAAAAAATTAGCAATTTTGTCAAATATTCAAAGAGCGCTGAAATCATCTTTTCCATTTTTGGCTTATTCAACAAAGGTTTTGAAGAACGATGTATTTAAAAAAAGTACAGACGTAATTAATAAATGTACATATTTAGATTTCTGTCATGAAAAAAGTTCATGGACTTTTAACAATAAGTTTTTTGGAGATAAAGAAATAAATAAATCATTAAAATTTATGGAAATGACATATGAACTTTTGAAGAAAAATGAAATTAAAATGTCAGTTGGGATATATCCCTGGCCAGCTCAAATTTTGCACGACAATAGTCAATCTAGGATTGTTAAACTAATGAACAATTTTTGTCTAAATAAATGTGAGTTTTTCTTTAACAATTTTACTGATTTCTTTGATGAAATTATTTTAACTGATAAAGAAAAAATTATTTCTAAATATTATATAAAAGGTGATGTACATTTTAATTCTCTAGGTAATGAAAAAATATTTAAAAATTTTGTAAGAATTTTTAGAAATTAATGTCCAGGAAATTCAATTAGATTTTCAACTTTAAAACCTTTATCTTCAAGCTTTTTGCATCCATCTAAGTCAAACAAATTTATAACAAAAATGAATGCTTCAACATTAGCATTAGACATCTTAATTAACTTTGCAGCAGCTTCAGCTGTTCCTCCGGTCGCAATTAAATCATCAATGATTAAAACATTATCATTTTTTTCAAAAGAGTCCTTATGAACTTCAATTGTCGCTGTTCCATATTCTAGCTCAAAATCTACCGAGTGAACTTCTGCAGGAAGTTTATTCTTTTTTCTAAGCATAATAAAAGGTTTTTTTAAAATATAAGAGACTGCTGAAGCAAAAATAAATCCTCGAGACTCAATTGCTGCAATTTTATTAAAATCGTATTTTTTAGATCTTTCGACTATTTGATTAATTGCTTCAGCAAATGCATCTTTATCTTTTATTAGTGTCGTAATATCTCTGAAAAGAATCCCTTTTTTGGGGTAGTCTTGAATAGATCTTATAAAATCTTTTAAATTCATAATAAGTAATTATTGCAGTATAAATAATTTAAATTTGAAACATGACAAGAAATAAATTAGCAATAATTGGTGGAAGCGGTCTTTATGACGTAGAGGAATTTACTGATAGGAAGTTAATGGACTTGAGTACTCCGTGGGGAAAGCCATCTGATCAAATTTTGAAAACAATTTATAAAAATAAAGAAGTTTATTTTTTGCCAAGACATGGAAGAGGACATTTCATTTCACCCTCAAATATTAATTTTAGGGCAAATATTGATGCACTGAAACAACTAGGAGTTACAGACATCGTATCTGTTTCAGCAGTCGGGTCACTAAAAGAGGATTTGCCCCCTGGAAAATTTGTTATTGTTGATCAGTTTATTGATCGAACTTTTGCAAGAAATAAAACATTTTTTGATGACGAAATTGTTGCTCACGTTTCTATGGCTCATCCTACATCTAATGGATTAATGAATGCATGTGAGGAAGCGATAAAAAAAGAAAAAATTGAGTATCAAAGAAACGGCACATATGTTGTTATGGAAGGACCTCAATTTTCAACATTAGCAGAATCAAATTTATATAGATCTTGGAAAGCAGATGTAATTGGAATGACCAATATGCCTGAAGCAAAATTAGCCAGAGAGGCAGAAATTAGATATGCATCTGTATCAATGGTCACAGACTATGATTGCTGGCATCCTGATCATGAAAACGTTGATGTTCAACAAGTTGTAAAAGTTTTATTAGGTAATGCCGCTAAAGCAAAAAATATGATTAAAAATTTAATAGATAATTTTGAAAATCACGTTGATCCTAAGGATCCAACAAATAATTGTTTAGATGTTGCAATAATTACAGCACCAGAAAAAAGAACTAAAAAAACTATAGAAAAATTAAAAAATGTGGCAGGCAGGGTATTAAATAAATGAAAAAACTTTTAGCAATACTAATTATCATTTTTTTTAACACAAATGTCCTTGCTGATAAAATGACTAAGAGTGGATTTTTGAATAATAAAGTTAGTTATTTAAAAGATCAAAAAATAAATAATCCACAAAATAAAATTCTATTAATTTATAATCATGGTCAAACTACTCACGATGGTCCGTCTAATGATTGCGCATGGAAGGGAGGGATGAATAATATGTCATCTTTAGTTGGAAAAAAGGTTAAAGATAAAGAGATAGTTGTTTATCTTTTTTGTACAGGCAAACTTAAAGGAGATGATTATAAAAGATTATGGAATAAAAAAAAATTTATAGAGCCATATAAAGGTAAGCCAAAACTTGAAAAAAGATTAGATGCAAATTTAAAACTTATTGAGGATTTTACTGCTCAGGGATTTAATAAAAAACAAATATTTATAACTGGACGATCTTGTGGTGGATGGATGACAATGATGTTACTCAGCAGATATCAAGATTTTGTTGCTGGAGGTATTTCTTTTGTACCTGAATGTTATGGTCGTTTAACAAAAACATATAAAGTTAAAAAAGTTGGAGTGAAGGATGCTTTAAAAAAATTTGAGAAAAAAGATGGTCCTGGTCCGGCCAATATGAGACAAATGCAAATAGATGAAATTAAAAAAAGTTTAAATTTACCTGTATTAGTTTTTACTCATCCCAAAGATCCATTTGGTGGACTAGTATCGGATTGGGTTGAGGAAGTCTCTGGTGTTGAAAGAATAGTAATTTCTCAAGACAACAAGGTTAATGGAAAAAGTTGTAGTGTATGGGGAAAACCAATTAAAAATTATCATGATATGGATAGAGCCACTTGTTTTAAAGAGTTTAATCCAAAAATTTTGAATTTTATTTCATCTAAAATTGATTAAATGAAAATAAAGGGAAAAGAATATCGTACTATTTGGTTTGAAAATAATCTTGTTAAAATTATTGATCAGACAAAACTTCCTCATCGATTTTTAATCAAAGATCTTAAAACAGTTAAAGATGCAATAAATGCAATTAAAACAATGGAGGTTAGGGGTGCGCCCTTAATTGGAGCAACAGCAGCTTACGGATTAGTATTAGCGATTATTGAAAATAATGATCAATCATTTTTAAAGAAATCTGTAGAAGATTTAATTAATTCAAGACCAACAGCGATAAATCTAAAGTGGGCTGTTGACAGAATGATGAATAAATTATCAGTTGTTAACAGCGATAAAATCCTAGAAATAGCCTTGAATGAAGCAAAAGATATATGTGAAGAGGATGTAAAATTTTGTGAAAATATCGGATTAAATGGACTAAAAATTATTGAAGAAATCTATAATAAGAAAAAAGATACAGTTAATATATTAACTCATTGTAATGCAGGTTGGCTTGCAACAATAAATTGGGGGACCGCAACTTCTCCAATTTATCAAGCACACAAAAAAGGAATTCCCATCCATGTATGGGCAGACGAAACTAGACCAAGAAATCAAGGAGCAAATCTTACATCTTATGAATTAAACGAAGAAGGAATTAAAAATACAATTATTGCAGATAACACAGGTGGCATATTAATGCAAAGAGGTGAAGTTGACTTGTGTATTGTTGGAACAGACAGAACTCTAGCCAATGGAGATGTTTGTAATAAGGTTGGAACTTATCTTAAAGCACTAGCAGCTCATGATAATAACATTCCTTTTTATGTTGCACTTCCAAGTTCAACAATCGACTGGAACATAAAAGATCATAAAGATATCCCAATCGAAGAGAGAAATTCAGATGAATTATCTCATGTTGAAGGCTTAGATGAAAAAGGAGATATAAAGAAAATACAAATTTATCCAAAAAAAAGTAAAGCTATGAATTTAGCTTTTGATGTAACTCCAGCAAAATATGTTTCAGGATTGATTACTGAAAAAGGAGTATGTGAGGCATCAGAAAAAGGACTTAAAGAATTATTTAAATGAAGAATTTAGAGCAAAGAAATCAAATTATTGAATATTCGTTAAAATTAAATTCAACGAATCTTTCACCTCTTAGGTCAGGAAATATATCATTGAGAGGAATAGAGGATGATAGAGAAGGATACTTAATTACTCCATCAGGTAAAAAATATGAAACACTTAAACCTGAAGATATCATTTTTATGGGTTTAAATGAAGAAGAGGAAAAAAACGATACAACAAACAAACCATCATCTGAATGGAGATTTCACCGAGATATTTATGTGAATAAAAAAGATGCTAAAGCAATTGTTCATGCTCATTCTCCACACGCAACAGCTGTATCTTCACATGGAAAATCAGTACCACCTTTTCATTATATGATTGCTCTAGCAGGAGGAGAGGATATCAAATGTGCAGAATACGCTACTTTTGGAACAGAAGAGTTATCCAAAAATGTAATTAAAGCTTTAGATAATAGAAGCGCTTGCTTAATGTCCAATCACGGCCAGGTTGCTTTTGGGAAAAATTTAGAGCAAGCTTTTGAACTTGCACAAGAGATAGAAAATATTTGTCATCAATATACTATTGCTCTAAAGTTAGGACAACCTAAAATTCTTTCATTTGATGAAATGAAAAAAGTTTTATATAAGGCTAAAAACTATAAAAAAGGGTAAGATGATTAAAGTTGGTGAGCATATTACTTTAGATATTATAGGAACTACAAAAGAGTACGATCCTACACTTTTTGAAAAAGTCATTAATGAAATTGCTAAAGCAGCAGATGTAACTATCTTAAATATTTCTAAATATAAATTTGAACCACAGGGCTTTACCATTTTAGCTTTGTTAGCTGAAAGTCACATTAGCTTTCATACATTCCCAGAAAAAGGAATAATTAGTTTTGATTTTTTTACCTGTGGAAAAATAAGCCCATCGGTGGCAATTGATATTATTAAGAAAGAATTTGAACACAAAAGAATTGTAAAAAAAGAATTTAATAGAGATACCCGATCTTTATATCATGATATTTATAGCACACCTGGTTTACAAAAATCATATGTTGTAAATGAGGTTTTAGAGGACTTTAAATCAAAAGTAGGTCAACATATAGAAATTTTAGAATTAGAGCAATTTGGAAAATCTTTATTTATTGACGGTGAAATACAAGTGGCTGCATCAGATGAACATTTGTACAGCTCAACTTTTGTTGGAGCAGGTCTGAAGTTAAATAAAAAAAATGAAAGAGCAGCAATAATCGGTGGCGGTGATGGTGGTGTTGCAAGAGAATGTATTTCAAAAAAGTTTAACTTTATAGATTGGTATGAATTAGATCCAGAAGTTGTAGAAGTTTGTAATAAACATCTTGGTGATATTGGAAAAAAAGCTATAGAAAAAAATTCCGTAAAATGTGTGTGGGGAGATGCTTTTGAAAGTATAAAGACAGTGAATGAAGATACATATGATCATATTTTTGTTGATTTAAATGATGACCAGTTTTGTATAGATCTTGCAGCCAAAAATATGGAGTCTTTAGTCAGAATACTCAGACCCAAGGGTGTTATTACTGCACAAGTTGGAAGTCAGGATAAAAAACCTCTTCAAGTTGAAAATTGGTTGAATGTATTCAATCATCATTTTGGAAATACTAATTTATCTAGAGTTTACATACCTAGTTTTGATTGTTCTTGGAATTTTTCTTCATCAATAAATCATTAATTTTTTCTTTTTAATATCTATAATCTGTGAAATAATATTTTTTTATTAAAGGAGATAATAATGAATATATTTAAAAAAACTATTTTTTCAGTTTTGCTTTCTTTATTGATAATAGGAAATGTTAATGCTGATAAAATAAGAATTGGAACAGAGGGTGCTTATCCTCCTTGGAACTCAAAAAATGAGGCAGGTAAGTTAATAGGTTTCGAAGTTGAATTAGCTTACACACTATGTAGATACATTGGACAACAGTGTGTGATAGTTGAGCAAGATTGGGATGGAATGATTCCAGCTTTAATCATGAGAAAGTTTGATGCAATAATGGCAGGTATGTCAATTACTGCAGAAAGACAAAAAGCCATTAGCTTTTCCCAAGGATATGCAGATGAAGTTGCATCTTTAGCAGTCATGAGAGGATCTAGCCTAGAAGGTTTAGATACATCTGCTGGGATAAATCTTACTAAACCAAATGCTGCAGCTAAAAAAGATCTTAAAACTCTTACTGCTGCATTAGCAGGTAAAACTGTTTGTGTGCAAACTGCTACAATCCATCAAAACTTTTTAGACTCTGGCGATGTAGGAAAAGTAAATGTCAGAACTTACAAGACACAAGATGAAGTTAATTTAGATTTAGCATCTGGAAGATGTGATGCTGCTTTAGCTGCTGCAGTAGCATTTAGTGATTATGCAGAAAAATCTGGCAAGCCAGTTGTTTTAACTGGACCAACTTTTTCAGGCGGTGCTTTTGGAAATGGTGTTGGGGTAGGTATTAGAAAAGATGATACTGAACTTTTAAAAAAGTTTAATGCTGCAATTAATAAAGCAAGAAAGAACGGAGATATTAGTAGAATAGCTACTAAATGGTTCGGTTTTGACGCTTCTATGTAATTAAATTTTAGGTTTGGCGACTATCATGTATAGTCGCCAATCTATATGGAACTTCTAGCTTTTGGAGATACTGGTTGGGGTGATGAGTTATTTTGTGCAACCCTAATGACTATAGCTGTTTCAATAACAGCAATGTTAATCGGTTTTAGTTTCGCTGCAATTTTTACTCCATTAAAATTATCTAAATTTAAATTTCTAAATTTAATTGCTAATATCTACACAACAGTTATCAGAGGTGTCCCTGAATTATTAGTTATTTATCTTTTCTTTTTTGGTGGAAGTGGAGCGATTATGTTTGTTGCTTCAATATTTGGATACAATGAATACATTGAAATTAATGCGTTTGTTACTGGCTCATTTGCTATAGGTATAATATCTGGTGCTTATTCGACTGAAGTCTTTAGAGGAGCCATTCAATCGATTGATAAAGGTCAATTTGAGGCTGCAAAGGTTTTAGGATTTAGTAAATTTAAACAGTTCTATAAAATTATTCTTCCACAAATGTTAAGACTTGCCATACCGAATTTAAGTAACGTTTGGCAAATTACACTTAAAGATACATCTTTAATATCTGTAACAGGTTTGGTTGAAATAATGAGACAATCTTATATTGCTGCTGGATCTACAAGAGATCCACTATTTTTTTATTCATTCGCTGCAGTTTTATATTTATTACTTACCTTTATAAGCATGAAGTTAATAAATAAATTAGAAGTTAAGTATAGTAGAGGTTATTGATGGATTTTGAATTAATGATAAATAGTTTTCCAAAGCTGTTAAATGCTACTGTAGTAACTTTGAAACTTTTGTCAGTTTCTTTAATTGTAGGATTATTTATTGGATTATTATTCGCAATTTTAAGATTAAATAAAAATATTTTTGTAAATAAATTTGCATATGGATATTCATATGTGTTTAGGGGAACTCCATTATTGGTTCAAATATTTATTATATATTTCGGCTTAGGTCAGATAGAATCTTTAAGATCCTCTTTTTTGTGGGTAATTCTCAAGGAGCCATATTGGTGTGCAATTTTAGCTTTTGCGTTAAATACTGGTGCTTATACTTCTGAAATTTTAAGGTCTGCTTTTCAAACGATTAAACCAGGCATTATTGAGGCTGGAAAAAGTTTGGGTATTTCTAATAAGATTATTTTTTGTAAAGTTCAAATTCCTATAGCTATTAGACAATCTCTTCCCGCATATGGGAATGAAATAATACTAATGCTTAAAGGTACCTCGTTAGCAAGCACAGTTACATTGATGGATTTAACGGGTGTAGCTAAATACATAATATCGACTACTTTTAAACCAATTGAAGTCTTTATAGTTGCGGGTGGAATTTATTTATTTATGACTTTTATAATTCACAATTTAATAAAGTTTTTGGAAAAAAAATATAGCTACTAATATTTTGTATATTCTTTAATTTCTTTGATTTTAGATCCAGTATGATTATTAATTTCTAATTTTATTTTTGCACGGTCATCATTTAAAAAGTGAACATCTCTGGAAAGTTTAATAAATTTTTCTCCAAAATCCTTTTCTTTTTCACATAATCTTTTTTCATCCTCAATTAACCAAAGTTTAGAATTTATTTCTTTTAGTGATTGATAAAGTTTATCGAGTTTTTCATCAGACTTAACATTTTTGTCTAATTGGTCTTTTAAAACAGAATATTCGTTGTTAATAAATTTTAACTTTTCAGTGTCTTTAATTTTTTCTTGCTTAATCTCTAAAATTGAAACTTTGTCTAAAAGTTCCCCAATTGAAACCTCGACTATAATTTTATTCATAAAATTTAATACTGTGCTATCTTGTTATAAATATGTCTAATATTTTAATTATCAAACACGGATCACTAGGAGATATAGCTCAAGCTAGTGGGGCAATTCAAGATATATCTGAAAATCATAAAGATGATCGAATATATCTACTGACAACAAAACCTTATTTTGAACTATTTAAGAAAAATCCTTTTGTAAATGAGGTGATCTTAGACAAAAGACTACCAAAATATAATTTAATTTATCTATATTTTTTAATGAGAGAAATTAAAAAACATAATTTTTCAAAAGTGTTTGATCTTCAAAATTCATCAAGAACTTCTTTTTATAGAAATATTCTTTTCCCAAAAAGCAATAAAGATATTTGGTCTAGCACAAGAACAACTTTGCCTGAAGATATAACTAAAGAAAAATTTGACAAAAATTCAGTATTAAATAGATTTGATCATCAACTCAAAGAGACTGGGCTGAATACAATCAATACACTTAAACCTAATTTTAGTTGGGCTTGTTCTGAAATTAATGAAATCAAAAAAAAATATAATTTAAAAAAATATATTTTATTATTTCCTTTCTGTTCTCCACATCTATCAATAAAAAAATGGCCTTACTACAATGATTTGATTAAATTAATTAAGGGTAAGTTTAGTACGGAATACGAAATTATTACGGCACCTGGTCCTAATGAAATAGAGGATGCTAAAAAATTTGATGCAAAAAGTATTCTTGATAATGATAAGGCTTTAAATATATCGCAGCTAACAACTCTTATTAGAGATAGTTCATTTATCATTGCTAATGACACTGGCCCAGCACATATAGCAGCACATGTAGGTGCTAAGGGTTTGACCTTATTTGGTAAACACACAACCGCTTATAAAGTGAGCATTGAAAGAGAAAATTTTAAAGTTGTTGAAGTGACAGATTTAAATAAACTTAGTGCTGAAAAAGTTTTTGAAAGGTTAATTAATAATCTAACTTAAATTTTTATTTTAATTCATAAATATGAAAAATGATATCTTTTGGAAATATTTTTTGTAAATAAAAGAAAATAAATAAAAAACAGCTTAAAATAAAACAAATGAGTTTATTTTTAATTGTCGAATTTAATCTTTTAAAATTTCCACTTTTACTAACAGTGTTTAAATAATCTATATGAACTTGGTGGAAACCATTCTTTTCAAATAATTTCTTTAGATTGTGGTCATTAAAGTAAGACAGATGTGGTGATGACAAATCTTTTTGCCAAACTCTATCGTAAAAATTTTTTAATCCTATTTTGTATAGAAATTCAGAAAATTTAAAAATAAATCCATTAGATGATGGAATGTTGATTACCACTTTGCCATTTTTTCTTAAAATCTTTTTAATATGATCAATTACTAAATTTAAATCATTTAAATGTTCAAACACATCATTAAAAACAATATAATCATACTTTTCTAAATCATTAGGATTTTCAGTTAATGGAAGGCTTAATTTTTTGATGCTTGAGAATTTACTTTTTAGTTTATTGTATTGATCCTCATCAGCCTCAGAGCCAGTTACATCTAAATTTCTTTTGATACATTCTTCCAAAAAAAAACCATTTCCAGATCCAATTTCTAAAATTTTAAACTTATTATCTATATTTTGATTTAATAATATTTGAATAATTTTTTTAAAATTATTTTTTCTCAATTCAGCTATACCCTCAATATCACGACCAAAGCCTGGCTCAAGCACTGACTTATAGAATAAGCACTCATTACATTTAAAAACGTAATCATTAATTTTTTTTAAATCAGTGCTGCAAATAATGCATTCTTCTTTCATGCTATTATCTTTTTATATTTTAAAAATATTTGTGACCAAAGAAAAGTTTCAGCATTCATTTTTGCATTTTTTCCTAATTCTAAATATTTTTTATCCTTTATCATTAAACTTAATGATGAATAAATATCTTCTAAATTATTTCCATCACAAATTAATCCTGTTTTTTCATGTTGTATCGCATCAGATGCGCCGCCATCTATTCCTCCTAGTGAAGTGACACCGTATTGTGCAGCTTCTACATAAGCTATTCCAAATCCCTCAACAGATTTTTTGTGAATAATTGATGGCATTACAAAGATATTTGACTTTGCTATCAAGGCATTTTTTAAATCTTCACTAATATCTTTGAAAAACATTACTTGTGAACTTAAATCGAGCTCTTTCACTAAGTCTTTAATATTTTTTTCTTCATCTCCATAACCTATACAAATATAGACTATATCTGGATAAATTTGTTTTAAGTTTCTTAAAGCCATTAATACTTTTTCATGATTTTTCCTTTTATCAAATCTTGAGACAGTAATTAAGCGTGGTGTTTTTATTTTAAGTAAAGTCTCGACTTTATCTAAAGATTTTTTATTTAGGTCTTTAGGAGGATTTACTCCAGGATTTATTACAACAATTTTTTCAGGATTTAAGCCAATACTAACTGCTAGGTTTTTAGTATATTCAGAGTTAGCAATAATTTTTTCGACATTATCAAATACTTTCACAATCCTTTTATTTTGGTAACTATCTTTTGGATGATTAATTTCTTTGCCGTGTATAAGACAATATTTCTTTTTATTAGATTTAATTAATTCTAAACTTTTCCAATGATCAGCTATAATTCCTTGAACTTTATTATCTTTGAGAAACTCATTAACTAATTGGGCTTTTCTAATTTTTCTCAAAAATTTAAGACCACCAACTCTTTCAATAGAAAAATTTACGTCTTCATCAAATTCTTTGTGATTTTCATGATAATCAGCAAAGACTTTAATCATAAAGTTTTTTGACATCTCGCGTGCGAGACCCCACATTAAACTTTGCATCCCACCAATTTCTGGTGGAAAAGATCTTGTAGCAATTAAATACATTAATTAGTTTTCCACTTAATACCACAGCCAGCACTTGGAACTTGACTCTCTGGCCCTTTGCCAGTTTCGGCTATTTGTCTCATAGCTTTTAATAAGTCACTATCCCCATCTCTTACAGGAATTAAGTTTTTTAATTCTCTTAGTCTGCCTCTATATTGAAGCTCCAAGTTTTTATTATAGCCAAAAAAGTCAGGTGTGCACACTGCATCATAAGTTTTAGCGACCTCTTGTGACTCATCACTTAAATAAGGAAAACTAAATTGATTTTTTTTAGCAAATTCGATCATATTGTCAAATGAGTCCTCGGGATAGTTTTCTGCATCATTTGCACATATAGCTACTGAATTAATACCTAACTCTTTTAATTTGTTACAATCATCAACGATATCTTTTGTCACTGCTTTGACGTATGGGCAGTGGTTACAAATAAACATTATTAAAGTTCCATTTTCCCCTTTAATATCATTTAGAGAAATAATTTTATTTTCTGTAGATTTTAACCGAAAGTCATGAGCCTTTTGGCCGAAATCACATATTGGAGTTTGTATTGGCATAATGTAATAATATATAAATTATGTTTTACGATTTAAAAGATAAAAAACCAAAAAACTCTGGCGAAAATTGGGTAGCTCCAAATGCAGTAGTCATTGGCGACGTTACATTAGAAAAAAATACCAGCGTATGGTTTAATGCAACTTTAAGAGGTGATATTGAAAATATTCACATAGGTGAAGGATCAAATGTTCAAGATGGATGTGTTCTGCATACAGACCCAGGCTGCCCTTTAAAAGTCGGAAAAGATGTAACCGTCGGTCATTTAGTTATGCTTCATGGATGTACAGTGGGAGATAATAGTTTAATTGGCATTGGCGCAGTGATTCTAAATAACGCTAAGATAGGTAAAAATTGCATCATCGGTGCAAAAGCTTTAATCACAGAAAACAAAGTAATTCCTGATAATTCACTAGTCGTTGGTTCACCAGGTAAAATTGTAAGAGAAGTGACCAAGGAAGAAAAAAAAGCAGTTTGGGAAAACACTAAACACTACCAAGAAAATTGGAAAAAATACTCTAAATCTATTTTTTAAGAACTCTCAAATGATAAGATTGATAATAACAATGTTTTTTTTTATGATATTTCAATCTAAAGCGTATTCGTCAACAATAACCTATAAAGAAATTTTAGATAATCCTACTGAACTTGAATTAAATTTAAATTACGCAAAACAACAGGAAAAGGCTGGTAATATTAAATCAACCATTGCTACTTTAGAAAGACTGAGCAAACTTTATCCAAAAAATTCTGATATCAAGTTATATTTAATATCAATTTTACTTAAGATGGACTCAAAAGTAAAAGTTGATTTTATGGTCAAAACAATGCTTGAAGATCCTAATACTAATGAGGAAACTAAAAAATTAATAGCTGAACTTTTGACTGGTAATCAATTTCAAAAAGAAAAACAAAATAAGTGGATTGCTTATTTAGATATTAATTATTCTCAAACAGAAGAAGATAATATTAGTGGAAGAACGAAGTCAGGAAAACTTGCAAAAAGTAATGGCACGACTGATTCTGAAGTGCCCTTTCCAGCTAATGATAGTAGACTTACTGTAGGATATGATAAAACTTTTGTAAAAAGCACTGCTTTAACTGTAGGAAGAATTTTAAATGAAAGTTCATCTATATTTATGAACTTAGGTTTAAATGCGAACACTAATAACAAAAAGTTCAAAGGGGAAAGTGATGTTCACTCTGTCTCTTTGAGTTATTTCAAAGCAAAGAAAAATCATTATTTCTCACCCTATATTTATTACAATAAATTAAATTATAGAATGCAAGAAGATTATCAAGCTAGGGGATTTGGCATGAGCAATACATATTTACTTAATGATAAATTTAATTTAAATTATGCTTTAAGTTATTCTGATAGTAGATATCATTCAAAACCAAATCCAACAGACTCCCAGGGAAATCAAATATTTGTCGATGCAGGTGATTTAAATAATAATGAGGTTTACAGTGTTAATATTAGATTAAATTATAATTTAACAGATAAAATGCAAATTAGTTCAAAAGTAATTTATAGCGATATTCAACATGCCAAAAGTTTTGATAGTTATGAATCTAGCGGCGCAAATTTATCAATTTCTAGAATTTTTCCATTTGGAACATTTAAAGCATCTGTAACTCATTTAACAAACGTCTATGATACTAGAAAAACAACTGTTTCATCATTAAAAGACAGAGAAGATACTAGTTTAGTTACTAACTTAATTTTAACGGGCGATATAAATCAACTTTTACCTTTTTTAGCAAAAATTAATAAAGATAATAATATTTTTTATACTATGAGCTTGAGAGAATCTAATGTAAATTCAACAATATCAAGCTATGAAATTGAAAGATCATTCAAAAAAATTGGACTCTCTAAGAGGATAAATTTTAATGATTAAAAATTTTTTCTATATTTTATTAATTTATTTTCTTTTAGTATTTAAATCCTTTAGTAACGAATTTATTGGTGTGATAGGCGTAGCAGCTGGTGAAATAATTAATCAAAATAATGAAAAACTACTAAGTGGTTCAAAAATATTTTATGGAGATACAATTGTAGTAAAGCCTAAATCAAACGCTCAAATATTATTTTTAGATGAAACTGTAATGACAGTAGGGGAAGGCACTGAACTAACTATAGATGATTTCATATATGATCCAAAAACAAATAATGGAAATTTTGTAACAAATATAAAATCTGGAGTCGTAAAAACAATTTCAGGAAAAATAAGTGAAAAAAATCCTGAAAATTTAGAAATTAAAATACCAAATGGTTCTCTTGGAGTTAGAGGGACAGAGTTTCTGGTGTCACTAAATGACAAGAAAGAGAGTACAGTTTTATTATTAGGACCAGGCCCGGAAAATACTCTTGGCATGGTTCCAGGAAATATTAAATTAACAGACGGTATAAATACTACAGATATAACTAGTCCTGGTTTCCAAGCAATGATCCAAAATGTTGTATCTTTAGCATCACCCGCAAACCCTGAGGTATTAACTCAAATGTCAAGTTCAATGAGTCATTCAGTTCTAAATTCTAGCAATGTAGTTAATAGCTCTAAAAATTTAACCACAAATTTGATAAATTCAGTAGATTTGAAAAATAATATTATAATTACAGCAAAAAAGTTTGATTTAAAATCAGACGAGAGTGCTTCAGAAATTTTATCGAGCTTATCAAAAGAGTCTGAATCTAAAGAAATATTAGTTGCTATGAACCAGTTGCAAGAAAATATAATTGTAACAGATAATGAAAATTATGTCAGAACTTTAGACAAAGATACAATTTTGTATGATAGTGGTTGGTTTGATCTTTCACCAGTAGAAACAGGTTCAAATGGATTAACTTATAGTCTCGGTGACTCAGAGGGTGTTTCAAAAGTATTTGATACTGGAGCAACTCAACAGGGTCGTGCTAAAGTATATGTAAATTTTAATAAAAAAGAAATAAGTGCAGATGTACTTTCTAAAATAACATTAAAAGGAGCATCTACAGTGGACTATAGCTTTACAACGCCTACAGTTACTTTAACAACAATACCAGTTGTTGCTTCTGTGCCTATGGCAATGGGATCAACTGGAGGTACATTTATTGATACATTGATAGATAGTGGTGGGGGTGAATGCCCAGCCGACTCTTGCACATCTTTGGTTAGAGTTGCAAATACTTTGCAGAGTAGTTCTTTGACATTGAATTCTGGATCTACACAACAATTAATGAATAAGTATAATCATGGTAACTCTGATGGTGCAAAAGAAGTATTTCAATATGGTAAATTTACTACTGTTGACTCATCTGGATTAACAGGTCTAGGAACTTTTGTTTTTGAGGGAGCCCATGATGCAGTCGCATCCCCCGCAGGAGAAGCTGCTTACGTTCAATCTATCGAGAGATTAGAAGGCTCAACAGTAGTTGTCGGAAAAGCTTTAGAATAAATTGGTGAAAAAAATTTATTAAATTAGATATGCCAACTTACACAGTAACAAATTCAAACTTTAATTTATCCTCAAAACAACAGAAGAATTTAGCAGAAGGAATAACCAAAGTTCATAATGTTGTAACTGGAGCCAATACTTATTTCGCTCAGGTGATATTTAACAAAACAAAAAAAAATAATCATTTTATGGGTGGAAAAAAAGTCAAGGAGCCTTCATTATTTCTACTTGGTCAAATAAGAGCTGGACGATCAAAAGAGGTAAAAGATAAATTAATCGCAGATTTAAAAGATGTATTAGTTAAAAATTCAAAATTAGATGAAACCCAAGTATGGGTTTACATTAATGATCTTCCTCCTTCTCAAATGATTGAGTATGGTGCAGTTTTACCAGAGTCAGGTAAAGAGAAAGAATGGTTTGCAAGTTTACCAGGCAAATTAAAGAAAAAATTGTCAGCTATTGAGAGTTAATTTAGGGAACTAACCAATCCATTTTATTAGTTTCTAAATCAAACTTAGCTCTTCGATGTCCTTTTGCTGCAAGATAAAGCCATTCAATAGATTTAATTTTACATTTAATTACAGTGAAATTTTTATAACCTCCCTCACTTTGTTCCATTGTGTAATCAAAATCTTCTAATTGAGATATCATTCCAGAAGTTGGATTTTCTGAGGTAGTACCAGGAGGGCTATCAGTTAAATAACAACGTCTACTTATATGCTGAGTTTTCTTCCATGACTCTTCAGTTGTAGAATTTTGATTATTAACTTCACATTCTACTTTTACTCTTAATTGTATCTTTTCTTCTTTATCGTAGAAAACTAAAGAGGCATTCTTATTTTTTTTTAGAATATCGACTTTAGGAGATCTTAGGTCTGTATGAAATTGTAAAAGATTATTTTCTCTATCTGATTTACGTAAGACAACTATTCTACCATCAACGTCATTTTGGTGAGCACAAATAAAAACAGGAATTCTAAATGGTGAGCCCCTATTGGTTACAGCATCGTCTAACATAGACCAATACTTATTTTGAATTTCTGCAAAATCTTCGTAGTATGCTGGTTGCATACTTTACTTTCTAAATCTCTTAATTAAACTTGATGTATCCCAACGATTACCCCCCATGCCTTGAACTTCTCCATAGTACTTATCAACAAGTTCAGTAACAGGTAATAGTGAGCCATTATTTTTTGCTTCATCCATCGCAATTTTTAAATCTTTTCTCATCCAATCGACTGCAAAACCAAAATCAAACTTATCATCTATCATTGTCTTGTATCTATTTTCCATTTGCCAGGATTGAGCTGCACCTTTTGAAATAACTTCAATTACATCTTCCATATTTAGTCCAGCTTTCATACCAAAGTTAATTGCTTCAGATAAACCTTGAACTAAACCAGCAATACAAATTTGATTAACCATTTTAGCAAGCTGTCCATTTCCAGCACCACCAAGTAATTTCATTTTCTTACTGTAGCAGTCAATTTTATCCTTAGCTTTGTCAAAGTCAGCTTGATCTCCACCAATCATTACGGTTAGAGCACCGTTTTCTGCACCAGCTTGACCACCAGATACTGGTGCATCAAGTGCACCAAAACCATTTTTTTTTGCAAAATTATAAATCTCTCTTGCAATAGTTGCAGAGGCAGTTGTGTTATCAATGTAAACAGCGCCGTTTTTAATAGTTTTGAAAGCACCGCTGTCACCAAAAGTTACTTCTCTTAAATCATTATCATTTCCAACGCAGGTAAAAATATATTCTGCATCTTTAGCTGCTTCAGCTGGAGTTTCAGCCATTTTACCTTTGTATTCACTAATCCATTTTTCTGCTTTTGATTTTGTTCGATTAAAAACAGTTACATTGTGTCCACCTTTTGATATATAACCAGCCATTGGATATCCCATGACACCAAGACCTATGAAAGCAACATTACAACTCATAATTTTTTATGTTTAATAGTTTAAGTTTAAAAGTAATTATATTTGGTTTTATTTTTACATTTTTTTCTAGTTTTGGACAGAGTTTTTTTTTAGGCTTGTTTAATTCCAGTATTAGAGAAACACTTTCTATCACTCACGGACAATTTGGCTCAATATATGCATCAGCCACTTTATTAAGTAGTTTTCTCTTAATTTGGGTTGGAAAAAAAATTGATGATATTAATATTTTTCGATTTGCATTTTATGTTACTTTACTCTTAGCATTTTCATGTTTCTTTTTTTCAAAAATATCTTCAATAATTTTTTTATTTATAGCTGTTTTTTTGATGAGATTTTCTGGACAAGGATTAATGTCTCACACTGCAACCACAACAATTACAAGGTATTTTACAAAATCTAGAGGGAAAGCATTAAGTGTAGGTTGGTTTGGTCTTTCAACAGCTGAATTTATTTTACCTGTATTAATCGTTTATTTACTTTCAATTACAGCTTGGCAGAATATTTGGATATTTATTTCAATTTTAGCTTTGATTTTTTTACCTTTGATATCATTTTTTTTAATTAAAAAATTGGATTTTGATACGAGAGAACAAGTAGACCTAACTGACTCTGAAATAAAAGAGATTAAGCAATGGAAAAGAATTGAGGTTATAAAAGATTACAGATTTTATATTATATGTTTGAATATGTTAGCAATGCCGTGGATTGCAACTGGTGTATTTGTTTATCAGTCTTTCATTACTGAAGCTAAGGAATGGGGTTCTTTTGTAATTGCTCAATCATTCATGGTTTATTCAATATTATCTGTGCTCACTTTGTTAGGATCTGGATTTTTAATCGATAAATTTACTAGTAGAAAACTTTTAATCTTTATGAATATACCTTTATTGATTTCTACTATAGTTTTATTTTATTTTAATAGCCCAATAACATCTTTTATTTTTCTTGGATTAATAGGTATTTCCAATGGTTTAGCCAATGTTTTAGGTTCATCAACGTGGGCTGAAATTTATGGTGTAAAATTTATTGGTTCAATTAAAGCTCTAACAACAGCTTTAATGGTATTTTCCACTGCTTTTGGAACAGCTTTATTCGGTTTTTTGATAGATAGAGGCTTTTCTATTGAGCAGATTGCTATGGTTTCATTTGTATATATTTTAATATCTTTAATCTTATTATTTTTAGTCAGAAACAAGCTAAATCCACAATATATATAAAAATCTCCTTGATTTTTTTTTTGTCACTGTATAGATACAGCGCATGGCTAGAGTTACTGTTGAAGATTGTATCGATAAAGTTGAAAGTCCCTATGAGCTTGTTTTAGTTGCAAAAGAAAGAGCAACTCAATTGAACTCTGGTATTGAGCCAACTTTAGATAGAGATAATGATAAAAATACAGTTATTTCACTCAGAGAAATAGCTGAGGAAAATATTAAAGTTTCAGATTTAAGTGAGAGTGCAATTTACAAATTGAGAAAACATGTAGAACAAGTTGATGATGGAACGGAAGATGATGAAGATGTAGGTGATGATTTTGAAAGTTTATACAAAGGTGAAATTTCAAAAAGTGGTGCTCCTATATTACCATCAAAAAGAGCCAGAAAAGCTCCAGAAAAAATTCAAGTCTCAAAAGATGATTTAGCCGAACTTTCTCAAACAGCTAGTCCTGACGTAGACTCTCAACCATCAGAGGAAACAGAGGGCGACTCTGATGATGTTTCTCTTGATGAAGTTTCAGAAGCAGAAGAGCAGGTAAGTCAACAAGATACAGATTCTTCTGAAGAAAATAATTAACTATTAAATTCCTCTAAAATTTTTTGTCGATGCTCATCCAAATCAGGAATATCACCTCTTGTTTTTTTATCCTTATAGGTTGACATTTTAATTGGGTTTCCAGCTAATTTAAAATCCCCCACAACTTTATGAAAAGCTTTTACAATCATGTTTCTTGACTCTATTTGAGGATTTTCAACAGCCTCTTTTATATTAAAGATTGGACCACATGGAATTTTATCCTTTTCCATTTCTTTAACCCACTCATCTGTTTTTTTTGTGGATAATTTATCCTCTAAAATTTTTTTAAGTTCATCCATATTTTTAGCTCTGGATGAATTATTTGAAAATTTAGGATTTTGATTTACTTCATTTATTTTTAAGACATTACATAGTTTTTCAAATAATTTATCATTACCTGCTGCGATTATTATATAACTATCCTTTGTCTTGAAGGCTTCAAATGGAGCAATTGAAGGATGACGTGATCCCATCGGCTTTGGAATTTCATTCTTTGAAAGATATCGTGCGATAGCATTTTCTAGAATAGCTATTTGACAATCAAGCATCGATACATCTATGTACATTCCTTTTCCAGTTTTTTGTCTATCATAAAGAGCTGCGTTAATTCCAATCGTAGTAAAAAGTCCTGCAGTTATATCTCCAATAGATGTACCAACTCTTGTAGGTTCAGAATTTGGTTGACCAGTTACACTCATTAATCCTCCCATACCTTGTACCACCATGTCGTAAGCTGGTAACTCTTTAAGGGGACCTGTTTGACCAAAACCTGAAGCTGAAGCATAAATTAGTTTAGGATATTTTTTGGACACATCCTTCCAGCCGTAACCCCATTTTTCTAAAGTTCCTGGTTTAAAATTTTCGACTAAAATATCTGCTTTAGATAAAATTTTATTAAAAATTTTTTTATCCTCTGAACTTTTTAAATTGAGAGCAATACTTTCCTTTCCTCTATTTAAGGACATGAAGTAGGCAGAGTAATCTTTTATAAATGGTCCGAAATTTCTTGAATCATCACCGATTTCTGGAGCTTCAACTTTTATCACCCGCGCACCTAAATCTGATAATATCATTGTGCAATAAGGTCCAACCAATACTCTTGTTAAATCAACAACTAAAAGGTTTTTTAAAGGTCCATCCATAATTATTTGTTTGTATTTAAAGAGCTTTTGTTGACTTGACTCTCATTAATAAGTTCATTTTAATTAAATTATTAAAAATAACAATAGAAGGAAAAATAATGTTAAAAAAAATATCTTTATACTTAACTTCATTAGTTTTCGTTTTCACAACTATTGGTTCTGCTTTTGCAGT
This sequence comes from uncultured Pelagibacteraceae bacterium, assembly GCA_902586495.1. Lineage (GTDB taxonomy): Bacteria > Pseudomonadota > Alphaproteobacteria > Pelagibacterales > Pelagibacteraceae > Pelagibacter. The sequence continues at coordinate 6,654 of CACIHQ010000003.1, read as the reverse complement.
AACTTTAAAAGCAAGTCACCAATGGCCGGGAACTCCGAGAGCTGATGGATCTTTTGACCCACGTCATGAAATGGTGCAAATCATTGCTGACGAAGTCAAAAAAGCAAATGTTGGAATAGATATAAGAATTTATCCAGCTAAATCATTATACAAACCAAAAGAACAGTGGAAACCAATGACAACAGGTCAGTTGGATATTTCTGCTTTTCCATTAGCATATGCATCAAAATTCCACCCAGAATTTGACGCAACTCTAATGCCAGGAACAGTTAAAAATCATGACCATGCATTGAGATTTAATAAAGGTCCAATGATGACTGAGATTAAAAAAATCATTAATGATGCTGGTGTCGTAGTTTTATCTGATGCTTGGTTAGGTGGTGGTTTTGCTTCAAAAACAAAATGTATCAAGAACCCTAGCGATGCAAAAGGTCAGGTTATGAGAGCTGCAGGTAAAGCATTTAACCAAATGTTAGAAGCAGCAGGAGCGGGTATACAAAGTATGCCTTCATCTGAAATTTACACAGGTTTACAAACTGGTGTATTAACAGGTGCTAACACTAGTTCAGGAAGTTTTGTAAGTTACAAAATTTATGAACAAGTTTCATGTGCAACTCCTCCAGGAAAATTTGGTCTATGGTTTATGTACGAACCAATCTTAATGTCGAAAAAGTCTTATGATGCATTAAGTTCTAAGCAACAAAAAGCTTTAATGAAAGCTGGTAAAGTTGCTGAGAAATACATGACAGCTCAAGTAGAAAACTTAGATAAAAAGTTTGAAGATGCTTATAAAGCTGCTGGTGTAAAATTGGTATACATGGATGCAAAAGACCATGCTGCATGGGTAGAGATTGCGAAAAAATCTTCTCATAAAGCATTTGCTGATAAAGTTCCAGGTGGCGATAAGCTGATGGAAATGGCTTTGGCAGTTAAATAAAATAATATATAAAGAACCCCTATTTATTCATATTAAATAGGGGTTTTTTTTATGAAAAAAAAATATCTGCAAATTTGTGACTATATAGCTAAAGCATGTGGTGCTTTTGCTGTGTTAGCATTACTTTTATCAATCTTGGTAATTGTTGAGCTTGTTTTTGAAAGATATTTTTTTCAAAGAGCAATCACATGGCAGACAGAACTTGTCACAATGTTATTGGTAGCCTCAACTTTTATAGGAAGTGTATACGTTTTAAGTGAAAAGGCTCATGTTAGCATGGAATGGATTTATGACTTTCTATCAAAAAAAAATATAATTAGATTAAAAATTTTTACATCATCCATAAGTTTACTTTTTTTCTTAATTTTATTTTATTTTGGATTTTTAATGTTTGAGGAAGCATTTACTAAAAATTATTCAACAGGAACAGTCTGGGATCCACCACTATGGATACCATATTCATCAATGATGTTGGGGGCTTTGTTAATGATATTACAGTATATCGCAGAAATTATAAAATTAACTGATGATAAGGATTTTAAATAAATGGATCCACTGATTATAGCATTAATTGTTGCAGTTTTTACTTTATTAGTACTTTTTTCTGGAATTCCAATTGCTTTTGGTTTGAGTTTTGTTTCGATTGCTTTGTTAGTTACATTTGAGGGAGTTCAAATGCTTGATGTCTTTGCGGAAACATTTTTTGCAGGATTAAATTCTTTTGTTTTACTTTCCATACCAATGTTTATTTTAATGGGAATGGCTGTTGCCAATTCTCCTGCAGGAAAAGATTTATACACAGGCTTGGATAGATGGCTTTGGAGAGTACCAGGTGGATTAGTAATTTCTAATATTGGTGCTTGTTCAATTTTTGCAGCTTTAAGTGGATCTAGCCCTGCAACTTGTGCAGCAATTGGAACAATGGGAATACCTGAAATGAGGAAAAGAGGGTACTCTGATCAAATCGCAACCGGAACTATTGCAGCTGGAGGAACCCTAGGAGTTTTAATTCCTCCTAGTATTGTTTTAATTGTTTATGGAATTGCAACAGGTACATCAATAGGTAGATTATTTTTATGCGGTCTTGTACCAGGTTTTATGTTAGCAGGTATGTTTGCAATCTGGGCTCTTATTCATAGTTATTTCATTGATAAAGATGCTGCAAAAGCTCTGAGAAATAGAGTGAGACCAACTTTAAAGGAAAAACTTGAAGTATTACCAAGAATTCTTCCTTTCTTAGCTATTATTGCAGGTGTTTTATATGTTCTTTACGGAGGGGTTGCAACACCATCTGAGGCATCTGGAGTAGGAGCATTTTTAGTTTTTGTATTGATTGCAGTAGTTTACAAAATTTATCAACCTAACAAAATATGGAACATTGTTAAAGTTTCAATGAAAGAAAGTGTGATGATAATGTTTATCATTGCTGCATCATATCTTTTTGCTTTTACTCTCTCACAACTCTATGTAACTCAATCTTTAGCACAGAGCATGGTTGAATTAAGTTCAAACAAATGGGTTGTGTTCATTTTAATAAATATATTTCTTTTAATAGCTGGTTTCTTTTTACCACCAGTCGCAGTTATTGTAATGACCTCAGCTATATTATTACCAGTAATTACTACTTTAGGGTTTGATCCATATTGGTTTGCAATAGTGTTTACAATCAATATGGAGATCGGCTTAATTACACCGCCAGTTGGATTAAATCTTTATATTATAAAAGGAATTACCCCAGACGTTAGTTTGTCAGAAATTTTAAAAGGGTCTATACCATTCATGATAATTATGGCTTTAGCTATAGTAATTTTATGTATTTTTCCTGAGATTGTTACATGGTTACCTGATAAAATAATGGGTAAAGACCTTGGATTCTAAAAAAGAAATAAATAGAAAAATATCAGTTGCTCCAATGATGGATTGCACTGACAGACACGATCGTTTCTTTTTAAGACTGATGAGTAAAAATGTAATGCTCTATACTGAAATGGTGGCTACAAAATCAGCAATTCATGGTGATAGAAAAAAAATCTTGTCTTTCAGTCCTGAGGAAAAACCTCTGGCTTTACAAGTTGGTGGTTCCAATAAGGATGAACTGGCAGAAGTTGCTAAAATTGGTGAGGACTTGGGGTATGATGAAATAAATATTAACCTTGGATGTCCTAGCAAAAAAGTTCAAAAAAATAAATTTGGTGCATGTTTAATGAAAGAACCAGAATTAGTGGCTGAGTGTATACATGCAATGGTAAATGCTTGTAAAATTCCAGTAACTGCTAAAACTCGTATTGGTTTTGATGATGTAGAAGATTTTAATTATCTGAATAATTTTATTAGACAAATGAGAGATGCAGGAGCGAAGACTTTTATTTTGCATGCAAGAAAAGCAATGTTAAGTGGATTATCTCCAAAACAAAATTTGAATATTCCAAAGTTAAACTACGATATGGTTTACAAAATTAAAAAAGAAAATCCAAATTTAGAAATTATAATTAATGGAGGCATAACCAAAGTAAGTGAAATAAAAGATCATTTAAATTATTGCGATGGTGTAATGATTGGCAGATCTATTTATCAAAACCCATATTCTCTCGTGGAAATAGAAAAAGAAATTTTTAATATCAACAATAGCCCTACAAGAGAAGAAGTTGTTCAAAAACTTTTAGAGTATTTAGATAAAGAAGTTAAAGAGGGTACCAAAGTTAACCACATAATGAGACACACTGTTGGACTATATCATGGTCAAGTTGGATCTAAAGAATGGAAAAGGTATTTAAGCGATAATATGATGGCAAGAGACTCTGATTTTCAAAAAGCAAAACATATTATGACTATTGTTCAAAATAATGAAAAAGCAAATCAAACAAATCAGTAATGGAAATAATAGATTTAGGTGAATTAATAAATTTGTTGTTTGTCTTAGGCGTTGCCGCAGCAGTTGCAGGTTTTTTGGCTGGATTACTAGGAGTTGGTGGAGGAATAATTATGGTTCCTGCTTTATACTATGCTTTCACAGTTTTAGATTTTGATATTATTACAAGAATGCATTTATCAGTTGGTACCTCTTTAGCGATAATAATTCCAACTTCTATTATTTCTACAAGAACACATATGGAATATGATGCAGTAGATTTTAAAATGGTAAAATCATTTGGTATTTTTATTTTATTTGGAGTAATTGCTGGAACTTTTTTAGCTGTGAACTTAAAAACTGCAGCGTTAGTTTTATTCTTTTCTATATTTGCGTTTATTGTAGGTTTATTTTTTATCTTTTTGAGAGAAAAACTTCTTGAAAATCCAAAAGAGATTTCTGATTTAGTAAAAAATATTTCTGGTATTGTAATAGGCTTCATTTCAGTACCTCTTGGAATTGGCGGTGGTTCATTAATGGTGCCTTTTATGAGAACATTTGGTTATGATATCAGAAAATCCATTGGAACAGCCGCTGCTGTAGGTTTTTTGATCGCTGTGAGTGGTAGCATAACAATGATTTTAGGGGGTAAAATAATTGATAATGTCAGCACTCCTTTTAGTGTTGGTTACATAAATTTATTAGGTTTTCTGGTTTTTGTACCAGTAACAACAGTTATGGCTCGAATAGGCGCAAAAGCAGTTTATCGAATTGACAAAAAATTATTAAGTAAAATTTTTGGAACCTTTTTAATTATAGTGTCTATTAGATCATTTATTGAGTATCTAAATATTAGTTAAAGTTTATCTTGATCGGTGCCCCATTTAATTTTGTTCCAAATTCTTTCGTGAAAATAGTAGAAAAAAAGAGGTATTATTGATCCAATTCCTAATATCCCTGCGACTTTAAAAGAACCTGTAAAAATATATCCAAACAGCATCCAGTATACAAATATAAGAAATCTCCAAGAAAATGTTTTTGCAACTGATCTTATCTTTCTGTCTGCCATTTAACTGTATTTAACTCTACATAAAGATGGGGTAAGGGTGGTTTCAGTCTCCCTCTGCCACCCTTAATTTAAATTTATTTGATTCTTAAAAAAACACAAAACTCGTAATAATTGAATTCATAAGTTGTTGACAAATAGATTAGAGAAAGATTATATTTTTTGGTCGTATTCTCCAATTTTACCTGTCTTTTGTAACAATTTATCAATAAATTCAAATATCTTTTTTTTTCTTTCATCAGAAGTTGGGCTCTCAGTAACAACCACTAGCGAAGGTTTATTTGATGAAGCTCTAATTAAGCCCCAGGATCCATCATTAAATGAAAATCTTACTCCATTTACAGTAATAATTTCTGTTATTTCTTGTTGGTCGATTTTAGTTTTATTATTTTTTATATTTTCGATTTCCTTTACAAGTTGATTTACTACCTCATACTTTTCATTATCTTTGCAAAACGGCGCCATTGTAGGTGATTGAAATGTTTTTGGTAACTCATCCATTATTTCACTAATTTTTCTATTATCGTTATCAAGTAAGTGACACACTTGGATGGCTGAATTGATACCATCATCATATCCATACCCTAGAGGTTGATTAAAAAAGAAATGCCCACTTTTCTCAAAACCGGCTAGCGCTTTCTCATTATGAACTTTCCTTTTTATATGAGAATGACCCGTCTTCCAATAAATTGTTTGGCATTGATTACCTCTTAATATTTTGTCATTAGAATATAAGCCTGTTGATTTGACATCTACAATGAATTTAGAATTTTTATGAGTGCTAGAAAGATTTCTTGCAATTAAAAGGCCAATTTTATCTGAAAATATTTCATTTCCTTTATTATCTATCACTCCTAATCTATCACCATCACCATCAAATCCAAAACCAATATCAGCATTATTTTTTTTTACAAATTTTGATATTTCATGAAGCATTTCTAAATCTTCTGGATTTGGATTATATTTTGGAAATGTCCAATCTAATTTACAGTCTAATTCAATTACATCACAACCTATTCCCCTTAAAATATCAGGTGCGAAAATACCCGCAGTACCGTTTCCACATGCAACAACAGCCTTTATTTTTTTTTTAATCTTATTTTTTTTAATTAAATCGTCTTTATATATTTGTTGAAAATCACTAATTTGTTTTTCACTTCCACTACCTGTCAAAAAGCTTTGATTCAATGTAATTTCTTTCAATTCTTTCATCTCATCTGGTGCATGAGTTAATCCTTTTTTGATACCCATTTTTACACCAGTCCAACCATTTTCGTTATGGCTGGCAGTTATCATTGCAACTGCATCTGAGTTTAAATTAAATTGAGCAAAGTAGACCATTGGAGATAACGACAATCCTACGTCTTCGACATTACATCCCGTTGAAACGAGACCCTTCGTAAATGCTTTCTTAATTTCTTCACTGTAAGATCTATAATCATGACCCACAATTACTCTTGGATTACTTTTTTTTGTGTGTTTTATGATTTGAGATCCGAATCCTTTCCCGAGATTCGTCATTCCATCCAAATTTATGTCTTTCTCATACAACCACCGAGCATCGTATTCCCTAAAACCGTACGGACTAATTTTTAAATTTTCAGTTTCATTGTTAAGTGAGAATAAATCAGGCCTGTTATCATTTTCGACTTTTTCAACCTTGGGGTTATATTCGGAGACAGCTTTCTTAATTGCTAGTGATACAATTTTATTCATAAATAATGTATTATATTTGTTATTTTAACGAAAACAACTATATGTTGTGTGCGCTTGGTGTTAATATACTATATAAACAACAAATCA
>CACIHQ010000002.1:40000-114879 GCA_902586495.1 uncultured Pelagibacteraceae bacterium | reverse complement strand
AAGCTAATAATTTTGGAATTTTCAATTCAGATACTGATTACCTTTTTCTTATAAATCCAGATGCAAAGATATTTAAATCAGAAATTGATAAAATAATCAGAATTATCCAAAATGTTGATTTTGCAATCGCAGCACCCCAAATTATTGAAAAATTTAAGGTTTATAAACAAAACAAAGAAAATAAAGATTATGTTATTGTAAATGAGGTACCTGGAATTGCGATGATACTAAATAAAAAAAAATTTTCTAATAATTTTTTTGATGAAAATTTTTTTCTGTATCTGGAGGAAACTGATCTTTGTAAAAGGGTAAAAGAAAGTGGTGAAAAAATAATTGAAATTAATGCAGAAGTTTCACATTTAGGAAATCAATCTCACAAACATCGAGATAGTTTTGAAATTGAAATGTCAAGAAATTGGCATTGGATGTGGTCTAAATTCTACTTCAGCAAAAAACACAAAGGTTATACTAAAAGTATAATTGTTTTTTTTCCAATATTAATTAAACTTTTAATAAAGTTGATATTTTATTTTTTATTAAGAAATAATACGAAATTTATTATTTCAAAAAAAAGATTTGATGGTCTATTAGCCTCGATTGTCGGCAAAGGTTCCGACTATAGGCCAAAAATTTGACTCGATATAATTAACCTTGTGCAGTTTATATCTAGAGTGTTATTTTAATTTATGTGTTATCTAACAATTATTAAAATTTGGGAGAGATGGCCGAGCGGTTTAAGGCGCACGCTTGGAAAGCGTGTAAAGGGGAAACTCTTTCATGGGTTCGAATCCCATTCTCTCCGCCATTCAAAAAGCCAATATTTTCAACCTTAATTATGCAACCTTAAATAATTAAGCAAATGATAAGTGAACAAATGTATTAAAAAAATGTTATAATAAACATTTCCAAATATAAAAAAATGACTAATAAAAATAATTATCAAGCAGACTCAATCAAAGTTCTTAAAGGTCTAGAAGCGGTAAGAAAAAGACCTGGGATGTATATTGGTGATACTGACGATGGAACTGGTTTACATCATATGGTTTATGAAGTTGTCGATAACTCAATTGATGAAGCTTTAGCAGGTTTTTGTAAAAATATTCATGTAAAAATTAATTCTGATGGTACAGTCACTGTTCGTGATGATGGTAGAGGTATTCCAGTCGATATTCATAAAGGAGAAAAAAAATCTGCTGCTGAAGTAATCATGACACAATTGCATGCAGGTGGTAAATTCGATCACAACTCCTATAAAGTTTCTGGGGGACTACATGGTGTTGGTGTTTCAGTTGTTAATGCGTTGTCCGAAAACCTTAAGCTTGAAATTTATAGAGATGGTAAAATATATTATATTGAATTTCAAAATGGAGAAGCAAAAGCACCACTAAAAGTAAGTGGTAAGTCAAAAGATACTGGAACAAAAATAACCTTTAAACCCTCAAAAGAAATTTTTTCATCGATTAAATTTAGTGAAAAAATACTCATTAATCGAATGAGAGAATTAGCCTTTCTTAATAAAGGGATAAAAATTACTTTTATTGATGCTAGTCAAAAAAAAGAAAAGTTAACAGAATTCAAATTTGATGGTGGTATTATAGAGTTTGTAGATTTTTTGGATCAAAAAAGAGAAAAATTAAAGAATAAGAATGGAAATGATTTATTTAAAAAACCTATTTATATAGAAGGTCAAAATGGTAATATTGAAATTGGATGTTCGTTAAAATGGAACGCATCATATTCCGAGGAAGTATTTCCTTACACAAATAATATATTTCAGAAAGATGGAGGAACTCATTTACTGGGTTTTAGAAGTGCATTAACAAGAGTTGTAAATAAATATGCGAATGAAAATAATCTTCTTAAAAAAAGTAAATTTACAATTTCAGGAGATGATATTAAAGAGGGCCTAACATGTGTACTATCTATTAAAATTCCAGATCCTAAATTTTCCTCTCAAACCAAAGATAAGCTTGTTTCCTCTGAGGTTAGAATGATTGTCGAAACTGTCATTAATGAAAAATTATCTATATGGTTCGATCAGAATCCTTCTGTTGCAAAAATCATTTTATCAAAAGTAATTCAAGCGGCAATGGCTAGAGATGTGGCAAGAAAAGCTAGAGAAAATGTAAGAAGAAAGGGAGCTTTAGAATTGAGTGGTCTTCCTGGAAAATTAGCAGATTGTCAAATAGGTAAACAAGAGGGAACGGAATTATTTATTGTTGAAGGAGATTCGGCAGGTGGTTCAGCAAAGCAAGGTAGGGATAGATCAAATCAAGCAGTCTTACCTTTAAGAGGAAAAATTTTAAACACTTATGTTGAGGATCTAAAAATAAAAAAAAATGGAAACGGAAATGGATCTGATCAAAGGACCAAAGCTTTGTCTAAAATGATTTCTTCAAACGAAATTGTAACTTTAATAAATGCGCTGGGTCTTGATCCGAAGGCACAGGAAATAGATTTAAAAGATTTAAGATATGGCAAAATAATAATTATGACAGATGCGGATGTAGATGGATCACATATAAGGGCATTACTATTGACCTTTTTCAATAATAAACCATTCAATAAGCTGATTGAAAATGGACACGTTTATTTAGCTCAACCACCTTTATTTAAAATAAACAAAGGAAGTAAAGGCATTTATATTCGAGATGAGAAGGATTTGGAGAGTTTTATAATAAAAAATAATAAAGAATTAAAAAATATAAAAAAAGGTTCTAAAGAATACCTTAAAAAAATGGAACTAGAGAAATCAAAAATGAATATTCAAAGATTTAAAGGATTGGGTGAAATGAATCCAGAAGAGCTTTGGAGTACAACTCTTAATCCTGAAACAAGAAATTTACTACAAGTTCAATATTCAAAAGATTTAAAAAAAGATCAAAACCTAATACATACTTTAATGGGAAATGATGTTGCTTTGAGAAAAGATTTTATTGTGTCAAATGCAATTAATGTTCAAAATTTAGACATCTAAAAATGAGGTTCTTTGAGGACTCAAAGTATTATTCTCTTAAAAAATCTACGTATATAAATTTAAGATGGATTGGAATTATTGGTCAATTAATTTCTGTTTACTTAGTTTATTTTTATTTTGATTTCAAATTTGATTTTTTTCTTACCAATTTAGTAATTTTTTTTGGCGTATTAAGTAATTTATTTTTAATCTTTATTTATAAAAAAACTCAATTATCAGATAGGTTAGCTTTACTATTTTTGCTTATTGATATTATTCAATTAACTATTTTAATCTATTTAACTGGAGGTGTAAAAAATCCGTTTATAATCTTTATAATTATACCCAGTATTTTTGCCTCAAATAATCTTGGAATAAAAACTAATTTATTTATAGTTTTTATAACCTGTATTATGATTATTTTTCTCACATTTTATTCGCGTGATTTACCGTACCCGCTAGCAAATCACTTTCACATAAGCAACTATATTTATTATTCAATACCTATTTCTTTAATTATAGCATTAATTTTCTTAAATTATTTTGCAATAATTTTTGGAAAAGAATCAAGATTAAGAAAAGAAGCTTTAAACAAAATGGAAGAAATTATGGCAAAGGAGCATGAAATGTTATCTTTAGGGGGTCAAGCAGCAGCAGCGGCCCATTCTCTTGGAACACCTTTGTCAACGATTAAAATAATTTCACAAGAGCTAATAAAACAATTAAAAAATCAAAAAGATGTAATTCAAGATATTGAATTACTTTCAAGTCAGGTCGAAAGATGCAATCAAATTTTGAGGAAACTATCACTTAATCCAGATGTAGAGGATAATTTTATTGATGAAGATTTGACTATGAGAGATTATCTTAAAGAGATAATATCCTCTTTTAAAGAAACTAGCAAAAATCAGTTTAATTTTAATTTTGAACAAGACGCGTACTCAAAAAAAATAACCAAATCTATTGAAATAGTTTATGGTCTTAGAAATTTTATAGGTAATGCAAATAAATTTTGTAAAAGTAAAATTTATATAAACTTAAGATCTAATACCGAAACTACTATTGTGACCATTGAGGATGATGGTGAAGGATACCCAAATGACATTCTCTCAAAAATAGGAGAACCTTATCTAAAATCATCTGTAAAAAATAGTGGATTAGGTTTAGGATTATTTATAGGAAAGACTTTATTAGAAAAAAATTTTGCCTCTGTTAATTGTTGGAATTCCCAAACAAGAAGTGGTGCTGAAGTGATAATAAAGTGGAGAAATAAAGATTTGTTCAATCTTTAATGTAAATTTTTTTTACTTTTAAAGAGTTCACTCAATTGAGAAATCATGACATCTCCCAATTCATTGACATCTGTAATCTTTATCGCTCGATTATAATATCTTGATACATCATGGCCTATTCCAATCGCTAAAATTTCAGTTTCAGTTTTTTCTTCAATAAATTTCACAATTTTCTTTAAATGTTTTTCAAGAAAATCTCCTGAATTGACTGACAGAGTTGAGTCATCAACTGGTGCACCATCGGAAATAACCATTAATATTTTTCTTTCTTCTTTTCTTTTTTTTAATCGATTAAATGCCCAAGAAATTGCTTCTCCATCAATATTTTCTTTTAATAATCCTTCTTTTAACATTAAACCAAGATTGTTTTTACATTGTCGCCAATGTGTGTCAGCTCCTTTGTAAATTATGTGTCTTAAATCATTTAATCTACCTGGTGTTTTTGGTTTACCCTCTTTATTCCAAAACTCTCTACTTTTTCCACCTTTCCAATTTTTAGTTGTGAAACCTAATATTTCAACTTTAACAGAACACCTTTCCAAGGTTCTTGATAAGATATCAGCACAGATCGCAGCAATTGTAATTGGACGTCCTCTCATAGACCCTGAATTATCTATTAAAAGAGTAACAACAGTGTCTTTAAAATCTAAATCTTTTTCTTTTTTAAAAGATAACGAATTATAAGGATCCATTATTATTCTTGGTAATTTTGAACTATCTAATAACCCTTCCTCTAAATCAAACTCCCACGCTCTATTTTGTTTTGCCAACAGCTGTCTTTGAAGTTTGTTCGCAAGTTTAGTGATAACATCCTGGAAACCTATTAACTGCTGATCTAAAGTTTTTCTTAATTTTGAAGCTTCATCGGAGTTTTCTAAATTTTCAGCCTTAGTAATTTCATCAAACTGGGTCGTAAAAATTTTGTAGTCTGTATTTAAATCATTAATTGTTTTTTTTTGAATGATTTGTTCGTTGTTTTTTTGATCAGACTCATTATCAATTATTTGCTCATCAAGTTTGTATTCGTCTATGTCATATTCAGAATCTAAACTAGCTTCGGTTTGTTCATTGTTATTTTCATCTCTAGAGTCATCAGAATTACTGTCTTGATCATCATTGGATGGATTATTTTGATCATTATCTTGGTTATCTTCTCTGATTTCTTCATTGTCATCATTTTTAAAAATATCCATTTCTTGTAATATTTCTGAAAACTTTGAAGAATATTCATTTTGATATTCTAAATTTTCTCTCAAAAATTCAATGTGTTTGTTCATTACTTTATCGAAGTCTTTCTCCCAAAAATTTAACATATTATTGGTTAAGGTATTTAATCTGATGTTTAGAAATTTCTTTAACATATACAATTCAAAAGCCTCAACTACCGGTACATCTTCTTTTGAATTTAATTGGTCTTTTCTTTTTAACTGGATTATTTGATCATAATTTTCTTTAAGATTTTTTTCTATACCTTTCAACATTTTTGAGCCCAGGCATTCATACCTTATTTTTTCTGCGATAGAATAAAGAGATTTACATGAGGAATTTAAAGGTAAATTCTTTTTGTAAATTACATCATTTGAGAACTTTTTTTTTAAAGCAGAAGAGTCAGACTCTGCTCTTGCTTTAATGAAATCTCCTTTTGAGTTAAGATTTTCAATATTTACAAAATTCGAATCTTTTTTATTTTTTTCATCAATATTTTTGAGACTAATATCATCAGAAATCACTTTTGCTGTTGAAGTTAAAGCTTGCTTAAGTTTTTCTCTTAAGTTTTCAGCCTTATTATTTTTCATTTAAATTTGAATATTTGCTAGTGACTCTGGTAGTTCTTCTCCGAAACATCTTTGGTAGTATTCAGCAATTGTATTTTTTTCAATTTCATCACATTTGTTTAGAAAAGTGACTCTAAATGCATATCCTACATCTTTAAATATTTCTGCATTTTCAGCCCAATGTAGCACTGTTCTTGGACTCATTACAGTACTTATATCTCCAGCAATAAATCCTTTTCGAGTTAAGGATGCAACTTTTATCATATTTGAAACTTTCTCTTTTCCTTTAGGATTATTTAAAGACTTATTTTTAGCTAAAACAATGTCCATTTCTTTATCTAAACTTAAGTAGTTAAGAGTTGTTACAATATTCCACCTATCCATTTGACCTTGATTTATTTGTTGGGTACCATGGTAAAGCCCGCTCGTATCACCAAGTCCTACAGTATTAGAAGTTGCAAACAATCTAAAATATTTATTTTGTTTTAAAACTTTATTTTTATCAAGAAGTGTAAAATTCCCTCCTGACTCAAGCACTCTTTGAATTACAAACATCACATCTGGTCTTCCAGCGTCGTATTCATCAAAAACTAGAGCGACAGGGTTCTGTATTGACCAAGGAAGAATTCCCTCTTTAAATTCAGTAATTTGTTTATTATCTTTTAACACAATTGCATCTTTTCCTATTAAATCAATCCTACTTATGTGACTATCTAGATTTACTCTGATACATGGCCAATTTAACCTAGCAGCGATTTGCTCTATATGAGTAGATTTACCGGTGCCATGATATCCTTGAACAAGGACTCTTTTGTTGAATGCAAAACCTGAAATTATAGCTAATGTTGTGTCTCTATCAAATTTATAATTTTTATCTATATCAGGCACGTAATCATTTTTTTTTGAAAATGCTTCGACCTCCATTTCAGATTCTATTCCGAAAGTTTGTTTTATTGAAACTTTTATATCAGGCTGCTTATCTATGTTAGGTGTCAATTTTTTCTCTATAAGTTTTTTTTAGTTGGGTATAAGCTAATGTAATTAATTTTAGTTTTTCTTCATATTTATTATTTCCTGAATTCATATCAGGGTGAAATTTTTTGACAAGTGTTTTGAATTTTTCTTGTACTTTTATCCATTTCATACCGACTGTTAATCCAAGTATTTCAAAAGCTTTAATATCTTTATGATCAAATTTAAATTGACGCATATAATCATACTCGTTTATAATTTTCTTTTTATCAGAATCATCTTTTAAAGTGTTGTTCCAAAGTATCTTAAAAAAATTATCTGAAGAGCTAAAGCTTTGCGTTGGTTTATGCCAAGTCATGTCTGATTTCAGAAAATTAATTATTTGATTGTCATTCATACCAGAAAAATAATTCCAATTTTTATTGAATTCTTTTACATGTTTTAAGCATAACATTCTGAATTTTTTACTATTATCTCTCTCAATCGGTGCCTTAAATTCACCGAACTCTTTACAATTTTCCCATTCACAAATATTTTTCATGATATAATAGATATATAATGGATATAAATGACTTAATTGCAATCGTAAAAAAAAAATTAAAAAATAAAATCATTATAGAAAGTATTAGGATTGAGGATAAATCCTTTCTCCATTCAAAACATAAAGCTAACGATAAAAAAAAATTTCATTTGAAAATTATAATAAGTTCAAAAGAACTTTCAAAAATGAACAGAATTCAAAGTAATAAAAAAATTTTTCAAATCTTAGATAAAGAACTTAAAAATAATATTCACTCAATACAAATTTTAATCAGTTAATTCTTTATTCAAAAATATTTTTAATTTTTTTTTATCAAATTTTTGATTAATCAAAGGGAGTCCAATTTTTTTTAATAAAATTAAATTTATTTTATTTGTATTATTTTTTTTATCATTGCCCATAAATGACACAATTTTTTTTGTATCTCTCAAAGAAAAGTACTTTTTTATATTATTCGGTAAATTGAAATTTTTTATATGATTTGTAATAATTTTGAATTCTTTTAGTGATAAAAGATTATTTGATTTACTGAATTTAAGAGCTGTAGTCATTCCTAAGATAACAGCCTCACCGTGATTTAATCTTCTAGAAAAACCCAGGCTTGCCTCATAAGCATGTGCAAAAGTGTGACCAAAGTTTAAAATTTTCCTAACACTTTTCTCTTTTTCATCTTTTTCGACTACTTCTTTCTTTATCTTACAACTTTCATGAATAGTTCTTTCAATATACGGAGATTTAAATTTTAAAATTTTTTCAAAATTTTTATTTAAAAATTGAAAAAAATTTTTATTTGAAATTAAAGAATGTTTCAAGATTTCTCCATAGCCACATATAATTTCTCTTTTGGGAAGAGTATTTAAAAAATCAACATCACTTATCACTAATTTAGGGTGGTAAAAACTTCCTATGAGGTTCTTTCCGTGTTTTGTATTCACTCCAGTTTTACCACCTATTGATGAGTCTACTTGTGCCAAAAGAGTTGTAGCAATATTAATAAATTTTAAACCTCTTTTAAAGAGACTCGCAGCATATCCAGCAATGTCACCGGTTATACCACCCCCAACACTTATTAAAATATCTTCTCTTGAAAAATTTTTTTTTAATAAAATTTCTAAAATTTCATTTGTGGTTTTTTGATTTTTATTTTTTTCACTCGCTTTTAAATAGTGCGTATAAACTTCTTTATTATTTAATTCTTTTTTTATTATATTAATTTTTTTTTTTGGAATATTTTTGTCAATAACAATTAAACATTTCACGTAGTTAATCGATTCTTTTTTGATAATCTTCTTTAAATTTGAGATGAGTCCTGACCCAATAAATATAGGGTATTTTTGCTGATTTGTACTAACTAAAAGTTTTTTTGTTTTCATATATATATATAATTTTATTTACTATCTCATTTTTAGATAATTGTTCACAATTAATTTTGTATTTTGATCTAGAATAGATTACTGACCTTTTTTTTATTAAATCTATCAACTCATTTGTATTAGCCTTCAAAGCTATGGGTCTTTTCTTATTATTTTGAATTCTCTGGATTAATGTTTTTGAATTCCAGTTTAACCAAAAAGAAAAGTGATTTTTTAAAATTTCATCTCTTATTTTCTTATTAATAAACGCACCACCTCCTAATGATACAATGATTTTTTTCTTTTTTAAAATCTTTAGTGTAGTTTTTTCCTCAACATCTCTAAAAAAATTTTCTCCTTTTTCCTCGAAAATATCTGAAATACTCATTCTTAACTCTTTTTCTATAATTTGATCTATGTCGTAAAACTGTAAATTAAGTTTTTTTGAAGTTAATTTACCAATGCTGGTTTTACCAGATCCCATCATACCTAAAAAAACAATATTTTCTTTTGATTCCATAAGTTTCTTTATTGAAAAAACACAAATATGTCTTAATTTGAAAATACTTAAAGTTATATGCAATTTTATAAAAAAACAAGTTCAAGTAAAAGTTTAATTGGGATAGCAATAAAATTAAGTTTAATTTTACTATTTATTCTTGGAATTGTTTTCTTTTTAAATAAAATTGAATTTCCTGCACCAAAAAAAGATATACAAAAAATAATCCCAAATGAAAAATTTAAAATTGTTAAGTAAAAAACTTTTATTTATTATTTTCATATTATTCATTTCTTTTAAGTCTCATTCATCTGATAAACCAATTGATATTTGGAACCTCAATGAGAAAAATAAAGATCAAAACTCTGAGTCTAGTTTACCAATTGACCAAAATAATAATTCAATAAGCGAAATAAGTATCTATAAAAATGTCTCAGACGAGCAAACCCCAGGTGTTGTTCAAGATACATCATTGAGCTCAAAGAAAATAAATATTACTGGATTATATGATCCATCAGATTATGATTTGGATATTTATATGTGGAGCAATTCAGATGGTGATCAATTAAAAGATTTATTTAATAGAATTGCAAAACTAAATCTTTCTGAGGACGCTGCGGATTTAATGAATATATCAATTTTAATAAATGCCCATTACCCAAATAAAAATATGACGGAGAAAGAATTTTTACGACTTAAATCTGATTGGTTAATAAAAAATTCAAATTTTGATTTAATTGAAGATTATCTAAATAAAAATGAAATTCTAAATGATAACCCTAAGCTATCCAGACATTTTATTGATCACTATCTATCCGAGTTTAATCTAGAAAAAGCTTGTGATATATTCTCAGAAAACTCAAAACCTATAACAGATGATTATCTCTCAAAATTTAATATATATTGCTTAATAAATACGGGTAAAACTGAGGAGGCTCAATTAATTTTAGACTTAAAAAAAGAGTTAGGTTTTAAAGATAAATATTTTGAAAAAAAAATAGATTTTCTGCTTGGCTATACCTCAAAAATCGATAATACAATATCTGATAAATCAATATTTGATTTTCACCTTGCACATAAAACAAATCCAAACTTTGAATTTGAACCTAATGAAAAAACTTCCAAAATTATTTGGAAATATTTATCTTCTGCGAATCTGTTATCTTCTTTTAAAGAAATTGATATTGCAGAAATCGATAAGATTTTAAATATTGAAAAAGCTGTACATAATAAGAATTATTCAGAAAAAGATTTGTTTGAAATTTACATGGGATTTCAATTTAATATTAATCAACTCTTAAATGTCAAAGAGTCTTATAAAACTTTATCGAGTGTTGAAGCAAGAGCCTTACTTTATCAGAAAATTTTACTCGAATCAGAGATGATAGAAAAATTAAAATTGTTAAAAATTTTAAAAAATTCTTTTAAAAAAGATAACATAAGTAATGCTTTTGATATTGAGTTAAAGAAATTTTTAGAGGAAATGAATCCCCAGGAAATTCCAGGCCATTTAACAAGTTTTTATTACACAAATATTGATTTAGATAACAATTCTCCAGATGAAATAAAATACAACAATGAAATTATGCACCAATCAAAACTAATCAATTATTTTAATGGGGATTATGCAAAATCAAAAATAGAGAAAGATGTTAATAATTTTCTCAAAAAAATTAAAAAAAATAAAAAATATTCTTTTTCCAAAAAGGATATTATATTTTTAGAATCTCTCAAAGCAGATGGTATTAAAATTTCTGATAAATTTGATGATTTGTACGTCATAAACGAAAACGAAATTCCAACAGATATACAAGTAATGATTAACAATAATGAATCTGGCGCTGCTTTATTAAGAATAGTTGAAGTTATCGGACAGGATAGACTTGATAGAATGGATGAAGATACAATTTATTTTATTATTAGCGCTTTAAACCAGTTAAACATAGATTCTATAAGAAATAAAATTTTATTCAAAGTTCTTCCTTTAAAAGTATAAAAATTAGTTTAATTATTTAACTGATGAGTATTAAAGAAATTATTACTGTACCAGATGAAATATTAAAAAAAGTTTCTGAACCAATAGAAAAAGTTGGAATTAATGAAAAAAAATTAATAATAGATTTATTTGAGACAATGTACGATTCTAATGGGATTGGTCTTGCAGCGGTTCAAGTTGGAATACTTAAGAGAGTTTTAGTCATTGACGTCTCAAATAAAGATGAAGAAAAGAGTCCAATTGCATTAATTAATCCAGTAATCAGAAACTTTAGTAATGAATTGTCAGTTTATGAGGAGGGATGTCTCTCCATACCAGAAACATTTATTGAAATTGAAAGACCAAAAATATGTGAAGTTGAGTACGTTGATGAAAAAGGCTCAAAAAAAAATCTTAAATGTGATGGACTTTTATCAACTTGTGTCCAACATGAAATTAATCATTTAGATGGGAAATTGATCATTGATCATTTATCTAAATTAAAAAAAGACTTTATTATAAAAAAAATTTCAAAAAATAAAAAAAATCCAGACAGAGTAGTAGTTTAAAGATGGCAAATAAGATTATCTTTATGGGTACACCAATATTTTGTGTTCCTATCTTAAAATCTCTATATCAAAATGGTTATAGTATTTCTGTTGTTTTTACTCAACCACCGCAAAAATCTCATAGAGGGCAAAAAATTAACAAAAGTCCAATTCAGGGCATCTCTGAAACTTTAAATATAAATTATAGAACACCCAAGACACTTAAAGATAACCATGAGGAGTATGAATTTTTAAAAGAATTAAATGCCGATCTTGCAATAGTGTGTGCATATGGACAAATAATTCCCGAAAATTTTTTAAACTTAACTAAAAAAGGTTTTGTAAATATTCACGCTTCAATTCTTCCTAGTTGGCGAGGCGCAGCGCCAATCCAGAGATCAATTATGAATTTAGATCCTGAAACGGGCATAAGTATTATGAAGATCAAAAAAGAATTGGATAGTGGACCAGTTAGTAATATTTATAAAATCAAAATAGATCAAAACCAAAATGCTCAAGAAATTTCAGAAAAACTATCCGCTTTAGCCGCTGAAAAAATTTTAGATAATGTGGATGATATACTGAAAGATAAGGCGAAGTTTATTGATCAGGATCATTCAAAAGCTACTTATGCAAAAAAAATTGATAAGGAGGAGTCACGGATCGATTGGGACGAGGATGCTTCTAAAATAATTGGAAAAATAAATGGATTATTTCCCTCCCCAGGTGCTTCTTTTAGTTTTAATGGTGAGAGATATAAAATTTTGAAAGCCAAAATTGGTAATGGCATAGGACAAGTTGGAGAAATAATTTCAAATCAGCTTGAAGTAGCATGTAAAAAAAACCAATCTATTAAGATTCTCGAAATTCAAAGACAAGGAAAAAGACCACAAAAAATTAGCGAATTCATGTTGGGCTCTCAAATCAAAAAGGGCTCAAAGTTATCAAATGTTTAGGTATCAAATATTAATTGAATATGAGGGCACTAATTTTAGGGGGTGGCAAATTCAAAAAAAAGGAAAAACTGTCCAGGGGTTATTACAAGAGAAAATTTCAAAACTTTTAAAAGAAAAAATCATAATATATGGGGCTGGAAGATTAGATGTTGGTGTACATGCTAAAGAACAGTCAGCACATTTTGATTGTAAAAATAAGATTATCAAAATTGATAGGTTTTTAAAATCAATCAATCATTTTTTAAATAAAGATGGAATAGCAATACTTAAAATTACAAAAAGAGGTAATAATTTTCATGCTAGATTTTCAGCTAAAATGAGAGTTTATAATTATGTGATTATTAATCGGATTAGTGGACCAGTTTTAGATAAAAATAGAGGCTGGCATATTATAAAAGATCTTGATTTAAAATTGATGAAAGGTGCTGCAAGAAAATTGATTGGTACTAAAGATTTCAGTACTTTTAGAAAATCGAGTTGTAGGGCTAAAAGTCCAATAAAGACTATGAAATCTGTAAAAATTAGATCTACAAAAAATAAGATTGAAATAGAATTCAGATCTCAATCTTTCTTACAACAACAAGTTCGGTCTATGGTTGGTTGTTTAAAATATGTTGGGGAAGAAAAATGGACATTAAAAAGATTTGTAAGTGTAATGCAGTCTAAAAAAAGAGAATTATGTGCTCCACCTGCACCACCTCAAGGTCTTTATTTAACGAGAGTTATTTATTAATTTTTTTTTTATTACTCATTGCAAATTTACGGTGTATTCGCCATCTACTTTCCTCACGAATTATAAAACCACAACAATTTTTTGATTTACATTTACAAGGAAATTGCTTGTAATCTTCTTTATCAAAACTAAAACCATAATCACAAGTTATCTCTTCGCCCTTTTTAATATCTCTATCAGCTGTTATCCAAATTTTTAAACCTTTACCATCATAACGTGCATTCGCATCACAACTATGATTTACCAATCCAGCAACATTAAATGAGAAATCACCATCTAAGGTATATTTTTTATTTATAGTAAATAGATAAATAGGTTTTTTATTGTCATATTTATCTGACTCTTCAACTTCTTTATTTGTAATTATTTTTCCTAAGTAATTAATAATTTTTGTACCTTCTTTAATATTTTTGGTAGCATAAAGTCCACGACCTTTATTATCAATTTTTGATTTTCTTATTTTGTATAATTTCATGAAGTTGATTTATGATGGGCTAGATATTTATCAATTGAATTCTACCAATGCATTAACATGTTCGTTGGCGCTTTCTGCTAAAGCATTTAAATCATATCCACCTTCAAGTATAGAAACAACTTTACCTGCGGTAAACCTGTTAGTAGCCGCTAATGTTCTTCTAGTAATTTCATAAAAATCTTTTGAACTAAGTTGAAATTGAGCTAATGGATCATCTTTATGTGCATCAAAGCCTGCTGAAAATATGAGAAAATCTGGTTTATATTGAACTAATCTTTCTAACACCCTATCAAATGCATTAAAGTATTCTTCGGAGTTAGTCCCAGCGGGCAAAGGGATATTCAATGAATTATTAAAGTCTCCTTTATCTTTATCTGTTCCACCCCCAGGATAAAAAGGATGTTGGTGCGTAGAAATATATAATGAATTTTTATTATTACGCATGACATCATAATTTCCATTACCCCAGTGCACGTCAAAATCTACACAGGCAATTTTTTTGTATTTATATTTTGACACTAAATAGTTTGTTGCTATTCCCGCGTTTGATATACAACAAAATCCCATAGCTTTATTTTTTTCAGCATGGTGCCCAGGTGGTCTAGCCAAACAGAATGCATTTTTAAATTGACTACTCTCTATTCCATCAATTGCTCTTATTGTTGAACCAGCAGCATCAAAAACTGCTTTTTTACTTTCGGGTGATACAACAGTATCGCCATCTAGAAACTTAAGGCCTTTTTGAGGAAAAGAATCTTTTAAATTATTTATATAGTCTTTTGAATGTGTCATAGACAATATATCATCAGGAACATTATCTGGCTTATCCCAGATTAGGTCTTTTCTTTTTTTTAACTCTTCTTTTATAGCAACTACTCTTTTAGGCTGTTCAGGATGACCATCGCCAGTGTTATGTTTCTCATAGGAGTCAGAATTTATGATTGCTGTTTTCATTTAAAATAATTTATTAAAATGTTTTCATAAATTTTCTTAAGATTTTTCAAATCTTTTAAAGATACGGCTTCATCAACTTTATGCATTGTTTTTCCAACAAGCCCAAATTCTAATCCAGGTGATATTTTTCTTATGAATCTTAAATCTGAGGTTCCACCTGTAGTAGATAGCTTTGGTTTAATTTTGGTCACTTTTTTTATGATATTTTGTATCATGCGCGTTGTTTCATTTGGCTTTGTTAGAAATGCCTCACCTGAAACTCTATAATCAATTTTAAATTTTGATTTATTTTTCTTGGTTATTTTTTTAAAAATTTTATTAAGTCTATTTTTAATAGAATTTGACGAATGTTTATTATTAAACCTTATATTAAATGTTGCCTCAGCCATAGCCGGGATAACATTATCAGCGTTATTATTTATATTTATTTTTGTAACCTCTAAGTTTGTAGGTTGGAAGTTTTTTGATCCTCTATCAAATTTAATATCTTTTAATTCTTTTAAAATTTTTACAATTATAGTTGAGGGATTATTAGCTCTATGAGGATATGCAACATGGCCTTGCTGACCAAAAATATTTAATTTACCAGTTAAACTACCCCTACGTCCAATCTTTATCATTTCACCTAATTTATTTGGATTTGTTGGTTCACCAACAAGACAAAAGTTAATTTTCTCTTTCCTTTTTTTTAAATAATCTACAACTTTTTTGGTGCCATTTACTGCATCACCTTCTTCATCTCCTGTAATAAGTAAACTTATTGATCCGTTGAATTTTCTATTTTTTGATAAAAAAGTGCTTACAGCAGATACAAAAGCTGCAACAGAGCTTTTCATATCATTTGCACCTCTCCCAATTAAATGGCCTTTTTTGATAGATGGTTTAAATGGATTTACTGTCCAATCCTTAATGTTTCCTGGAGGGACAATATCAACATGTCCTGCAAACATAAAATTCGGTTTCTTAGATCCCAATCTTGCATACAAGTTTTTCACAGGATGAAATCCTCTTTCTTTAAATTCTAATATTTTTGTTTTGAAACCTAATTTTTTTAATTTTTTTTCTAAAAATTTCATTACCCCAGCATCAACTGGGGTGATAGAAGGAAATCTGATTAGCTCTTTAGCTAATTTTAACTCATTTAAAGTTTTCATTTTTAGTCTCTTAAGAGGTCGTTAATAGAAGTTTTAGATCTTGTTTTTTCATCGACTTGTTTAATTATTACTGCACAATACAAGGAGGGTGCAGAAGAATTATTTTTATCAGGCAACGAGCCTGGAACTACAACTGAATAAGGTGGTATTTTACCATAAGTAATTTTCCCAGTTTTCCTTTCAACTATTTTAGTTGATTGACCAATATACATACCCATACTTAAAACTGAACCTTCTCCAACAATTACGCCTTCAACTACCTCTGACATCGCTCCAAGAAATACATTATCTTCTATGATTGTTGGTAAAGCTTGCGCGGGCTCTAGAACTCCACCAACACCCGAACCTGCAGAAATATGGCAATTCTTACCAATCTGACAACAACTACCAGCTCTTGCAAAAGTATCTATCATCGTTCCTTCGTCAATATATGCTCCAATGTTTACATAGCATGGCATAAGAACAGCGTTTTTTCCTACAAATGAACCTTTTCTTACTGGTGAGTTCGGAACCATTCTAAAACCTGCTTTTTCATGATCAGCTTTGGTCCATCCTGCAGTTTTACCTTTTAATAAATGTGATTTATCATACCAACTACTATATGGGCCATTTAAATTTTCCATTGGGTATATCCTAAAACTTAACATTATAGCTTTCTTAAGGTGCTGATGAGTTACCCATTCTCCATTTATTTTCTCAGCAACTCTCGATTTACCACTATCCAAATTTGCAATTACTTGATTTATAGCATCCTTTAAAGACTGGTCCGAATTAGGATTCACCTGATCCTTATTTTCCCAAGCGTCATTGATAATTTTTTCTAAAGACATGATTAATTACTTTTTAATAACCTTATTTCTTTTAGAAATAAAGACAGATTTTCAATTTTGTGTGAAATAAAATCTTTATCTGCATCCATTTTTCCAAAATGCTCATCATTAATTAACCAAACAGTTGTACATCCTCGTTCATGACCTATACTTAAATTTTTAGCTATATCCTCAATGTAAATAGTCTCTTTTGGATTTATACCAAATTTTTTGATCATTAAGTCGAAAGTTTCTGCCTCTGGTTTAGGCACATAACCAGCATCTTTAATGTCAAAAACCTTCTCTCTTCCAAATAAATCATACACACCTAGGTGAGTTAAGATATTAGCAGCATGATCAGCACTTCCATTAGTAAAGATGAATTTTTCCATATCTAATTGTTGAAGTTCGTTTCTCATAATTTTATCTTCTTTCATAAATGATAAATCAATTTCATGAACATAAGACAAAAATTCATCTGGCGATATTCCATCATGAACCATTAATCCCCTTAATGATGTATTATATTTATAGAAGTAATTAGTTTGTAGTTCTTTAGCTTTATCTTTATCAATATTAAGTTTTTCAGATATAAATTGAGTCATTCTCTTTGAAACCTGACCAAATACACGCTCTAACGAATAGTTGTTATGCTTACCATAACAAACACCATCAAGATCAAGTAGCAGATATTTTTTTTCTTTTAAATTCATTTTCTGATTAATGTACCCGATCCCTTGTCTGAGAAAATTTCCCACAAACAAGAGTGTTGTTTCGTACCATTAATTATACCAGCTGCTGTAACTCCATTATTAACAGCATCTAGACAAGCATTTATTTTAGGTATCATTCCTTCTGTAATTGTCTCATTTTTTATCATTTCTATAATCTCAGATGAAGATATCTCATCTATAAGTTTTTTTTCTTTATTCAAAACACCATCAACATTTGTCATCAATAGTAATCTTCTTGATTTAACAGATTTGGCTATAGCCATTGCTGCAGTATCACCATTAATATTATGTGTTTGATTCTTTTTATCTAAGCCTAATGGTGAAATAATCGGTATTTTATTTTGTTGAATTATATCTAATAAAATATCATTATTAATCCTATTTGGTAGACCAACAAACCCCAGTTCTTTTGCCTCTGGTACGACCTCAATAATATTATCTTTTTTAGTATGGATTGAAACTGCTTCTGTATTTTTTTTGTCCAAAGAGCTTACAATATCATTGTTAAAATCTATTAAGACCGACTCAACAATTTTTATAATTTTTTCATTAGTAACTCTTAGCCCTCTTATAAATTTTGATTGTATATTAGATTTATCTAATTCTCTCTTAATTCGTGGACCTCCACCATGAACAACAATCACTGAAAGACCTAATTTATTTAAAATACTTAAATCAGTAATAAAATTATCAAAAATATTTCTATCAATTAAAACATTTCCTCCATATTTAATGACTATCAAGTCATTTTTATATTTTTCTATATATTTATTAACCTCGTTTATTGGGGGTCCATTTTCAGGAAGTATTTCTTTTAAGTTCATTGACTTATTTTTAATTAAAAATTTAGGTTGTCGTTTTGACTGTTGTTCTTCTCATAATAAATACTTGCTGAGCCATTGTTAAAATATTATTAACAGTCCAGTAAATAACTAACCCACTTGGGAATGGTGCTAGTATTACAGTTAAGAAAAGTGGGAAGAAAGCAAAAATTTTAGCCTGCATTGGATCAGTAGGTGCAGGATTTAATTTTTGTTGTACCCACATCGAAACCCCCATTGCTACTGGCCAGGCTCCAATAACCAAGAAACTTGGAACATCATAAGGTAATAAACCAAAAATATTAAATATACTTGTAGGATCTCTCTCACTTAAATCATGGATCCACCCATAGAATGGCATTTGTCTCATTTCAATTGTTACGAACAGAACTTTATATAAAGCAAAAAAAACTGGAATTTGGACAAGAATTGGCAAACATCCAGACATTGGATTAACTTTTTCTTTCTTGTACAATGCCATCATTGATTGTTGCAGTTTCATTTTATCATCTTTATGAAGTTCCTTTAGTCGAACCATTTCTGGCTGTAGAGCTTTCATTTTAGCCATGCTTCTAAATGAGAAGTTTGCTAGTGGAAAAAAAGCAAGTCTGATGCAAATAGTTATTGCGATAATTGCTAAACCATAATTTCCAAGTAGTTTGAAAAAATAATCTATACTATAAAAAAGAGGTTTTGTTATAAAGTATAAAAAACCCCAGTCTATTACAAGATCGAATTTTTCTATATTTAATGACTCCGCATAACCATCAATCACGTCTACTCTTTTAGCTGCAACAATCACTTTTAATTCTTCCTCTACAAAGTTATTTTCATTTAAATTTAATGGTTCTGTGGCTATAAAGTTTGCTCTAAATTTATTTTTATAATCAAATGTTGTTTTAAATTCTTTATCTTTTGGGGGAATTAATGATGTGATCCAATATTTATCACTTATACCCAACCAACCTTTTTTGGCTATTTTAGAAAACTTTTTTTCTTGAATATCATCATAATCTTCCTCAAATAATTCGTCATCTAAGGTTGCGATTAAACCTTCGTGAAGTATTAAAAAATCAATAATATCTGGAATTTCATTTCTTATTATCTGACCATAAGAATAAAAGTCATATTTTTTATCACTTTGATTAATTATTTTTTGTTTTATTGTAAAAAGATATTTATCATCTATAGAAATTTCCTTTTCAAATCTTAAACCTTGTTCGCTCATCCAGTAAAGTCTAATAGGAGATTTTACAGTCAATTTATCATTACCATCAAATGACCAAATTGTATTTGAGTTCGGAATTTCAACATTTTTATCAGATGTCACAAAGCCACTCTCAATAAGATATCCTTCCGTAATGTTTCTTGGTCCTAACAAGGTTACTTTTTTTTCCTCATTCAAATTTACTTTGTAGTTTTTAAAGGTTAAGTCATCTATTGTTGCACCCTTTAACGATATCGATCCAATAATATTGTCATTTTCAAATTTTATTCTCTTATTTTGAATTAATGCGTCATCTCTTGATAATGCGATTACCTTCTCTTTTTGATCTAATGATGGGGTGTCTGTATTTTTTTCAATTTTTTTTTTTTCTACAAGATCTTGATTTATAGTCTGCTGTTCTGGTATAAAAAATAAAGACCACAAAACAATAACCGCAGAAGATAGCGCAATAGCAGCAATTACATTCTTGGAGTCCATTATTTTTTTTCCATTTCTTTTTTTACTGGATCAATTCCACCTTCTTTAAAAGGATGGCATGATAAAACTCTTTTAATAATCATGTATAAACCTTTGAAAAAACCAAAAGTTCTCAGTGCTTCAATACTGTAATCTGAGCAACTTGGATAATATCTACAATTATTACCAAGCAAGGGGCTTATAAGAAATTTATATCCCTTGATAACTTGTATTAACGTTTTAGTTAAAATTTTCATTATTTAATTTTCTCAAAATCCTTAAATAAGGTATTTTTTATTATTTCAAAATCATTATGTAACATAGTTGGCTTAGCAATAACAAGATATGAATAATCATATTTCAAGGATATCTTTTTGTCCGCATCATCCATAATATTTCTTAATCTTCTCTTTATTTTATTTCTATTCACAGCATTTCCTAATTTTTTTTTTGTCACAAATGAAATATTTAATTTCTTATTATTTTTTTTAACTAAATGGCCGAAAAAAATAGTAACAAATTTATTAGATATTTTTTTCTTTTTTAGTAGTGATTTAAATTCTTCGTTTTTTGAAAGAGCAACTATTTTGCTTTTCATTGAATTAACTTATTTTCTTTTTCTTTTTACAGTAGAAGATACTGTTAAATTCTTTCTGCCTCTAGCTCTCCTTCTTTTCAAAAGTTTTCTTCCACCTTTGGTTTTCATTTTGGAACGAAAACCATGTGTTCGACTTCTTTTTACGCGAGAGGGTTGATAGGTTCTTTTCATAAATCTAGTTAAATATATAAAAAATTTCAATCTTTATAATAATTAAATATATAAATAGCAAATATAAGATTTATGAATACGATGAACAATAATGGAAAAAGCTAAAAAAACTAAAATAATCATAGGTTTATGTTATTTAACTTTAATAACTGTTTTCTTATTAATTTTTTTTTCAAAGTTTAGTATTCAAGAGATAACTTCTTATGATTTTATTAAAGATAATAAAATTTATTTTCAAAAACTCAAAAATTCTAATTTATTTTTAATTTCTTTAATTTTTTTAGTTTTCACAATATTGTGGGTATTTCCATTTTTAGGATTTGGTTCACCTATCGCTTTGCTTGGAGGATTTTTATTTGGGAAGTGGATAGGGACTGCTATTGTTGTAATAGGCTTAAGTGTAGGTGCAACATTTCTTTATGAATTTGGAAATTATTTTCTTAAAGATCTGATCAGAGAAAAATTTTTAAGCAAGTATGAAAATCTTGAGAACAAATTTAAAAAATCTGAATTCTATTATTTGTTAATTTATAGATTTATTGGAGGCATACCTTGGCAGCTTAGTTGTATCTTGCCCACAATTTTTAATGTAAAAACAAGAAATTTTTTCTTTGCGTCTTTTATAGGTATTGTTCCACAAAGTTTCTTAGTAGTTTCTATAGGTAGTGGCTTAGAAAAAATAATAGATCAAAATTCAGAATTACCCAAAATTACAGAAATAATTTTTTCACCTGAAATATATATTCCAATTTTAGCTTTCTTAAGCTTAGTTTTAATTACGATTTTTTTAAGAAAGTTATTTTATAAAAATTAATGGTGCTCCCACCAAGAATCGAACTTGAAATTTATCCTTACCATGGACACGTTATACCATTTAACTATAGGAGCAGTTAAATCAATTCTAATTACATTGATAATAAAGCATTTTTTTCAAATTATTGCCTTAATTTTTTGAATAATATGATTTATATCTTACCAAGGAAATTTTATGGGAATTCATTACGATTATAAATCAACAAAAAGCGCTAAGCTTATGGAAAAGCAAGCTAAAAGAGAAAAAAAGCTTGCTGAAAAAAAAGCAAAAAGATTAGCGAAGGAAGGACCTAAAAAAGACGATAATAAAGACAAAGTTTTAGATACATCAAAACCAATAACTTTAGATTTCCTCACAAATCCTAATAAAGAATGATTACAAAAAATAAAGATGAGCGCTTAAGTCTGGCGCTTAAAAAGAATTTAAAAAAGAGAAAAATTTTTCAAAAAAAAAATAAAAAGAAATCAAAATAATGTCTATACAGCCGGATACTTGGATTAAAAAAATGTGTGAAGAGCATGATATGATTGAGCCATTTTTAGATCATCAAGTATCTGAAGGAAAAATATCTTATGGACTAAGTAGCATGGGGTATGATGTAAGAATATCAGATGAATATAGGATATTCACAAATGTAAATAGCTCTTTAGTTGATCCAAAAAACTTTTCTGACGATAACTTTATAGAGAGAAAAGGACCTTATTGTATTATTCCACCTAATTCCTTTGTTTTAGCAAAAACCATAGAATATTTTAGAATACCAAAAGATGTGCTTTGTATTTGTGTTGGTAAAAGTACATATGCCCGAACAGGAATAATATGTAATGTTACTCCTATTGAAAATGAGTTTGAAGGTAATATTGTTATTGAGTTAAGCAACACAACACCTAACCCTGCAAAAATTTATTCAAATGAGGGGATAGCTCAATTTTTATTTTTTAAATCTGACACACAACCAGAAACGACTTATAAATCAAAAAATGGCAAATATCAGGGACAAACCACTATTCAAGTTGCTAAAATAAAAAAGTAATTTATGGATAAATTTCTGATTAATGGTCCTTGTAAACTCAAGGGTAAAGTCTCAATTTCAGGATCCAAAAATGCATCCCTTCCGATTCTGGCTGCAACTCTACTATTTGATAAGCCAGTAATTATAAAAAATTTACCAAGAGTAAAAGATATAAAGACTATGCTAAGCTTATTAAAATCTCTTGGTTCAAGAATTATTATATCCAAAGATAAAAAAACTGTAAAAATTATTAACAAAAAGAAAATGAGAACTTACGCGAGTTACTCCCTTGTTAAGACGATGAGAGGATCGATTTTAGTTTTAGGCCCATTAATTTCAAAATTTTATAAATCTAAAACTTCTTTACCCGGGGGATGTTTGATAGGAGCTAGACCAATAAATTATCATCTTTCAGCGTTAAAAAAATTAGGTATGAGCTATAAAATTAAAGATGGGTACATTTTAGCCAAAACTAATGGAAGACTTAAGGGTAATATAATAAAATTTCCTAAAATAAGTGTTGGTGCAACAGAAAATTTAATTATAGCAGCATGTTTAGCAAAAGGTAAAACAGTTTTGAAAAATTGTGCTATAGAACCTGAGATAAAAGATCTAACAAATTTTTTGAATTCAGGTGGTGCAAAAATTAAATGGTTTGGAAGAACATGTAAAATTTTAGGCACGGACAAATTAAATCAAACTGAATATACTGTTATGGCCGATAGAATTGAAGCTGGTACTTTTTGTGTAGCTGCAACTCTCACCAAAGGTAATCTTGAGATTAAAAATTTTAACCCAAATGTCATAAAAAAGGAGCTTGAGTTATTAAAAAAAGTTGGAGCAAGAATAAAAATTGACGTCAATAAGATTGTAATAACCGGACCTAAAAAGATCAAACCTATTAAAAATATAAAAACAAAAGAATGGCCTGGTATAGCGACTGACATGCAATCACAATTAATGGTTTTAATGTGTAGAGCAAACGGAAAGAGTTCAATTACTGAAAATATTTTTGAAAATAGATTTCTTCATGTTGGAGAACTTCAAAG
The DNA here is from genome assembly GCA_902586495.1 of uncultured Pelagibacteraceae bacterium. GTDB lineage: Bacteria > Pseudomonadota > Alphaproteobacteria > Pelagibacterales > Pelagibacteraceae > Pelagibacter. The sequence goes on along the minus strand of CACIHQ010000002.1, from coordinate 91,005 downwards.
ACTTGGTGCAAATATTCAAATTAAAAAGAATAAAGCTTTAATTGAGGGAAATACAAAATTTATTGGTGCAGAGTTAATGTCTAGTGATTTAAGAGCATCAGTAGCACTTGTTTTAGCGGCAATGATTTCAGACGGTAAATCCTCTATTAATAGAATTTACCATTTAGATAGGGGATATGAAAATTTAGAGGGAAAACTGAAAAGAATTGGTGTTAAAATTAAAAGAGTTAAAAAATGAACAAGTATCTAGCAAAAATAATTGCAAACGATCAGGAAGGTTTACAAATGATTTCTGCATGCAGTTCAGGGGCAAAAGTAAAAATAGCTGATATCAAATATCTTTCCTCAAGTAAGGTTTTTTTACTATCTATCGAAAGAACAGCAATTGAAACTGGTCAAGATCACGAGAAAATCAATAGTATCTGCAGGTTTGATTTTGTAGATAAAGTAAGATCAAAAAATATTAATCAATTAAATAAAGATTTAGTCTTAGAATTAATTGGAATTGATTATTTGAAAAATAAAGATGATTATGAAATAAATCTTATTTTTAATAATAATTCTCATATTGTTTTGACCACAGAGACTATAGAGGCACGACTTGAGGATCAGAATTAAATTAGATAGTTATGAAAGTATTAATTAGCAAAAACAGAAACTTTGACAAAACTCTAGATAGCTTAATTTATAAAAGAAGGAAAAAAATAATATCTAATAAAATATCAGTAACTAAAATAATTAATGATGTAAAAAGTAATGGTGATAAGGCTCTAATTAAATACGAAAAAAAATTTAATAAAAATAATAAAATTGTTCCAAGTCCAAAACAAATTAACAAATCAATTATGTCTTTAGATCCCAAAGTTAGGAAAGCAATTGATATAGCATATAACAGAATTTATAAGTTCCATTCTCTCCAAAAATTCAAAAATATTTCATACACAGATAAATTTAAAAATAAACTCGAGTATAAATTTTTACCAATAGACTCAGTGGCTATTTATGTACCTGGTTCAACCGCATCTTACCCCTCAAGTGTTTTGATGAACGCTATTCCAGCTATGGTTGCAGGTGTTAAGAGAGTTGTAATGATTAATCCTGGCTATAAAGGTAATCAAAACCCTGCAGTATTATATGCAGCAAAAAAGTGCAGGATAAAAGAGATTTACTCTATAGGGGGTCCATCAGCAATTGCTGCAGTTTCCTATGGTACAAAAAAAATTAAAAAAGTTGATAAAATTGTTGGACCAGGAAATTCATATGTTGCAGCTGCAAAGAAAGAGGTTTTCGGAGATGTAGGAATTGAAGGTATGACAGCAGGACCATCTGAAATAACGATTGTTTGTGATAGATATTCAAATCCTGAATGGATAGCTAGTGATTTAATAGGCCAAGCAGAACATGATCCTCTAGCGCAATGTATTTTAATTTCAAAAGATAAAAATTTGATTAATAAAGTTCAGATAGAAATTGCAAAGCAATTAAAAAGTATTCCAAGAGGATCTGTTGCAAGAAAAAGTTTAAAGAGTAATGGAATTTTAATGTATGTATCTAAGGATAATAAAATAATTGATATTGTAAATAAAATTGCGCCTGAGCATCTAGAGCTTAATATTAAGAATTATAAATCGGTTGTTTCAAAAATTAAAAATTCTGGATCAATATGTCTTGGAAAATATGCTGTTATGGCAATGACAGATTATAATGTTGGTTCAAACCATATATTACCGACAAATGGTTCTGCGAAATATTCAAGTGGGATAAGTGTAAATGAATTTTTTAAAAGAATTTCTTATATAAACATATCAAAAAAGGGGATTGAAAGTCTTGGGCCATCAGTTATAACTCTTGCAAACTATGAGGGGTTAAAAGGTCATGCTCAATCCATCATAAAAAGAATTAAAAACAAGGAGTAAATAAATTTGTCAAAACAAGATCTACTTGAATTCAAAGGTAAAGTTACAGATTTATTACCTAATGCAATGTTTAGAGTACAGCTAGAAAATGGTCATACTGTTACAGCTCACACTGCTGGGAAATTAAGAAAAAACAGAATCAGAGTTTTGCAAGGTGATAATGTTACAGTTGAAATGACACCTTATGATCTCACTAAAGGTAGAATAATCTTTAGAGGATAATTTTAAGGCTGAGTAGCTCAGGAGTAGAGCAGAGCCCTGAAAAGGCTTGTGTCGGAGGTGCGAATCCTTCCTCAGCCACCACCACAAGATTTCATCTTGAAATTACCCCAAAACAAATTAATTTCTAAATATAATAATTAACAAAAGGACTAAGAAATAAGATGAGTACAATACAAGGTAAAGTAAAGTGGTTTAACGGTAAAAAAGGTTATGGTTTTATCGAAAGAGATGACAAAGAAAAAGATGCTTTTGTTCATGCATCAGCAGTAAAAGCAGCTGGAATGCGATTTTTGAATGAAGGTGATAAAATAGAATTTACCCTAGAGGATGGACCAAAAGGTCCTTCAGCAGTAAATCTAAAAAAATTAGATTAATCATTAAATTTATATAAAGGACGTTTTTCTTTAAATAAGAATTTACGTCCTTTTTTTTTAAGGTTGCATTATAAAATTATTTGTCTAAAAAGCATTTAATGAAAAAATATGAGTTAATTAAATGGACTAACTACGCTACTTTAAGAATGTCTCTTAAAGGAAACGAAATAGTTGTGCATACTCATATTCATGCTGGCCAAAGCTAGCATTTTACTACTTAATTATAATTTTAAATCCACACAAAATAAGATAAAAACAAAAAGGATAAGCCCGGGTGGTGTAATGGTTAGCACGGAAGTTTGTGGAACTTTAAGTTTGAGTTCGACTCTCAGCCCGGGTACCAAAAAATGAACAAAGATAATAAATTAATTCCTGGTTTACCATCAGGATTCGAAGATAGATGGAATAAAAAATTATTTCTCAAAAAAAAACTTTTAAAGGTTATTGAGAAGAATTTTATAAAATATGGATTTGATCCACTAGAGACTCCGTCATTTGAAATTGCAGAAAATATTGGTTCCTTTCTTGCAGAGGATGATAGTAATCCTATGTCTGATGTTTTCTCTTTTAATGATGGTGAAAAAAATATTACTTTGAGATATGATCTCTCTAGTCCATTAGCCAGATTTGTTGCACAAAATAATCAAGAACTTCCATCAATATATAAAAGATACGCTATTCAAAATGTATTCAGAAATGAAAAGTCTGGCAATGCCCGTTTTAGAGAATTTACACAGGCAGATTGTGATATTGTAGGTAGTGTTAATTCAGCTCAAGCAAATGCCGAATTGTGCAGTCTTGTTGCAAGTACTTTAATTGAATGTGGTTTAAATAAAGATCAGTTTACTATCAATGTTAGTAATAGAAAAATTGTTCAAGGTTTAATTGAGGATCTTAAAATCCCAGGAAATAAAAAGATTAAAGTAATGAGAGCGATCGATAAATTAGATAAACCTGACTTTGGATTAAAGGGAGTAGAAGAATTATTAAAAAAAGAGAGAAAAGATAAAAGTGGAGCTATTACAAAAGGAGCTGATTTAAGTAATGATCAAGCATCCAAAATTTTAGATTTTTTAAAAATTAAGGATTTAAAGGAATTAAAACAAAATTTTAAAAACCCTCTTACACAAGAGGGAATTAAAGAACTAGAGGAATTTTTTAAAATTTTAAGTTTTGGGTCTTATTTTGATCAAGTCAAAACTAATTTTAAAATTGTTAGAGGTCTTGATTATTACGACGGTTTTTGTGTTGAAACTAATTTAAATTTTAAAGCAAAAAATAATAAAGGCAAAGAAGTCGATATAGGAAGTATTTGTTCAGGTGGACAATACAATAAATTGATTTCTAGATTTAAAGGTCTGGATATTCCTGGTACCGGCATAAGTATTGGTGTTGATAGATTGTTATTTGCAATGATGCAATTAGATCAGGTAGAAATTGATGAACAAAAACCAGTAATTGTATGTGTGATGGATGAAAAATATTTAAAAGATTATTATGAAATTTTAGATAATTTAAGAAAAAATAATATTAATTCGGAAATATTTCTAGATAGTAAAAAAAATCTTGGTAAGCAGCTGACCTATGCAAATAAAAGAGGGTGCCCAGTTGCTGTAATTTGTGGAGAAAATGAGTTTAAAGAAAACAAAGTAACATTAAAAAATTTACTCGGTGTTAAAGGTGAAAATAATCAAAAATCGTTTCCAAAAGAAAATTTAATAAATGAGATCAAAAAATTTATCTAACAAAATCCTTAAAACTATTAAGTCCAGAGGATTTAAGTTTATTGAATTGCCTCCTGTAATAGAGACCAGTCATATTCTTCAAAGATCAGGTGAAAATTTTAGAAAATATTTGTTTTCTTTTAATAATTCTAAAGGTAAAGAATTTGCACTAAATCCCGATCTAAGTCTTTCGGCTATTTTGCATTATGCGAAAAAAGATGTCGATAAAAGAGAAAAAATTTTTTACTCAGGCAACGCTTTTAGAAAATCATATAATAATAAAAAGACAGTTATTGATCAAATAGGAATAGAGATTTTTTCATCTAAGGATGAAAATAAAGATGACAAGGAAATTATTGATACATCGATAAAAATGTTAAAAACCTCGGGATTTAAAAAGGCAACAATAAAAATTGGAAATTTTAAATTATTTGAACTTTTAATTAGAAAACTTCCAGTCGTACCTCGATGGCAAAATCGTCTTATCAAATTTTACTGGAATGAGAAATATTTTTCAGAACTCTTAAAAAGATTAGAAAGCAATCTAGATATCGATCCTTTTGTAGTTTCTGCTGATCATAAAATTTATCTTAAAATGAAAAAGGACAGCCAAAGCAGGATGATTGCAGGAAGATCGTATAAAGAAATACTTTCCAGATATGAAAATAAAGTAATTAATCCAAGAACAACAAAAACAGGAAAGTACAGTGCAAGAATAATTAAAGAGTTTCTTAAAATTAAAACATCTTTAAAAGATGCACCAGATCAACTAAATAGATTTTTCAAAAAATATAATTTGAGTATATTTGTTAGTAAAGATTTTTTCCCAATTACTAATTTTAGTCAAAAAAATTTTAAGTATGAGTTTTCAGCCAGCAATGGTCGAGGTAAAGAAGTTGAGTATTATGACTCATTCAATTTTTCAATAGATATAAAACTAAGAAATAAAACAAAGACTTATATTGCAGGAGGTCGTTATAATAATATGGCACAAAAAAATCTTGGTTTAAAAAATATTCCTGCTGTAGGTGCTGCAATCAATCTTGGGGTTTATGAATAAAGAAAAAATTAAGATAGGAATTGTATCTAAGGGAAGACTTAAAGAGGACTCAGAAAAAGTATTAAAGAAAAAGAAGCTTAAAATTTTTTTTGAAAGAGGCAAAAGAGAATTAATAGGTAAAATCAAAGGAAGGCCTAATATTTCAGTTTCATTTATGCATGCAAGAGAAATTTTAGATCAATTATCTATTGGTAATTTAGATATTGGGATTAGTGGATTAGATCTCTTGAAAGAGTCTGAGATCAATATTCAAAAAAATATAAAATTGGAAAAAAAGCTTAATTTTGGTTTTGCAACGTTAGTTCTTGCTTGTCCAAACGAATTTATCGACTTATTTACCACTTTAGATCTTGATGAGGTTGCAGAGGATTACAAAAAAAGTAATAAGTCATTGTTAAAAATTGGATCGAAGTACGTAAATCTCACCCGAAAGTTTCTTTATTCAAGAGGTGTTACCAACTTTACCATTGTTAAGTCACTTGGCAGTACTGAATTGATGTGTGCAATGAATACTGCGCAACTTATATCTGATATCACAAGCTCAGGAGCTACACTTAAACAAAACAATCTTAGAATCTTAAATGATGGAGAAATATTAAAGTCTCAAGCTTGTATATTTAGCTCAAAGAAAAGTAAGAAGAAAAAGGGATTAAAAAGTTTAATAAGATTACTTACCAAGTAATTTGTCTTTAAAATAAATTAGAATAATCTTTATGATGTCTAAATTTCTAATAATTGAGTATAAAAAAATTATAAGAGATACGGTCAAAAGAACTTTAAAAAAAATAATTGTCTCAATAGACATAGTTATCAATTTGAGCAACTAACAATATAATTATGGGCTTTTTCATCAATTTTACAAATTCCACCTTGGAAATATAAACCATACTTTTCCTTATTCTTGATGAAGTCAAGGTTTTCAATATGATCTCTAATGTGAATTGATTTGTTAAAAAATGTTAAGTTTTCAAATTCAATATAAAATAAAACTTTTCTAAATTCTTGATTTGGGTCTCTAACACTTTTCTGTGCATAAGTTTTTTTCTTTATCTTTGCAGTTGCTATAAAATTTTGTTTTTTTTCGCCAGATCCAGCAATATAAAAAATAACATTTTTACCAACTTTTACATTTAATAATTGTGGTGTTTTATCGTAAATAGGCCATTTATTTTTTTCTATACGGTCATTAAAAATTTCAAGTCCAGTTTTCTTTCCATCTGAAGAAACTAATATTAAATAGTCTGTATCAATGTAATCTCTCATGATAATAAATTATATACATTCAAATAATTAATTTATAAATAGTAAAAATGGTAACAGTTGGTGGTTTATTTTCAGGTATAGGTGGTATCGAGCTAGGCTTCGAAAAGGCTGGATTTAAGATTCTATGGTCTAATGAATTTGATGAAAATTGTAATAAGACTTTTAGAAATAATTTAAATCACAAACTTTATAGTGAAAGTATCACAGATATTAATTTTAAAAAGATTAAACCTGTTGATGTTTTGGTAGGTGGATTTCCCTGCCAAGCATTTTCAGTTGCTGGATATAGAAAAGGATTTAAGGATGAAAGAGGTAATCTTTTTTTTCAAATTTGCCGAGCAATTGAGAATCTTAAAACAAAACCAAAAGTATTAATGTTAGAAAATGTAAAAAATTTAACAGGTCACGATAAAGGTAAAACAGCAAAAGTAATTGTTAATTCTTTAAGAGAATTGGGTTATTCAGTATTTTGGAATATATTCAATACATCAGTTCACACTGATATTCCTCAAAACAGGGAAAGAACATTTATTATATGCTTTAAAGATGAGGCTGATTGGGAGTTTAGTAGTAAACCATCCTGTAGTAAAAAATTTAGTGAACAACTACCTCTTTCAAAGAGTAAGAAAAAAAAGAATTTTAGAGAATTTCTAGAAAAGGGGGATGTGCATGAAAGATTTTATTACAAGCAAGATGCTTACATGTACAAAGATCTTAAAAAAAGTATTACGTCAAAAGATACAGTTTATCAATGGAGAAGGGTGTATGTCAGAAAAAATAAAAGTAATGAATGCCCAACTTTAACAGCCAATATGGGAACAGGAGGTCATAACGTTCCTTTAATTTTAGATGATGTTGGTATTAGAAAATTAACTCCAAGAGAATGTCTAAACTTTCAGGGTTTTCCAAAATCATATAAGTTCCCTGATGATGTAGGTCAAAGTCAAAGATATAAACAAGCTGGAAATGCCGTCACAGTTGACCTAGTAAATAAAATTGCGAAGATAATTTTAAAATCTATAGTTTAATTTTTTATTTATAGTTTTCCAACAAATATTGGTTTAAGTTCCTTTTTTAATACTAATGCGCTTCTAATTTCAAATCTTGGTCGTCTATCAAGTTTTTGTTGATCTACTAAGCTTTGATTTTTATTTACCTTAACACTGTCAATGTCATCATTTTCAAGTTTATATATCTTATAAGCGCCATCAATCTTGCCTTCACTTTTAAAATCTACAAAATAAATTTCATCGTATTCAGACCTAGGTCCAAAACTAGTCGGTCCAGATGAGGCAGAGCATTTTATTTGTATCCTTTTTTCTCTCTTATGATCATACGCATCAAAAGATGTGCTATAGCCCGATGAATTTTTTGCACCAAGTAATTTCCCACAATTCATAGCATAACAAAAAACTGACTCTGAAAGAGCATCAGGAAAGTTCATTATTCTCGTCCCCTTAAGTTTTTCTATCAATATTTTATTTAGGCTTTTGTATTTCTGAAAGGTTGATTTGAAAGTCTTTAAATCCTTTTTTTCAAAAGTCATTAATTCAAGAATTATATCTCTATTATTTCTTTTAATTGTATGATTTATTATTTTCATTAGTGGTTGTTGATAAGGAAATATCTAATTAATTTAACTTGTCCTTTTCTTCCTCAGGGTCTGCTACATCAGCTATATTTGATTGCTCTGGTGGAATTTCCGGTATCTGTTTACCAGGCATCACTCCATGCTCGTCCTCAAGTTTTTTAATTTGTTTTTCTAGTCCTTGAGACCCCCAAGATTTTGTAACAATATTTTGTAGTTGGTTTGCATGAGTTTTATATGATTGTAGTGCTCCCTTGATAGCAGTTTTAACGTCAGAATATTTATCAAAGATTTTACTGGCTGACGTTATAATCTTACTAATATTTTCAATTTGTTTCTTCTCACTTTTAATCTGTTCAAAAACTTTAATCATGTTGAGTAGATCAGTAGGGGATGACAAAATAAAGTTTGCTTTTAAAGCTTCAGTTTGAAGTGTTTTGTCTGCATCAAGTGTTATGGAATATAAGTTTGTTGCTGGAAAAAAAACAATAACAGATTGTAAAGATTTTATTCCATATAGTTTATTATAATTTTTCTTAACCAAACCTTTTGGTCCAAATAAGTGATTTCTGACTGAGGCTAGATGATCTTTTAGATACTGCTTTTTTTTATTCTCATCTTTTTCATTAATATATTTTGTCCAATGGGTTAAAGACACTTTGGCATCTACTATGTAATTTCTTTCTGGAAATTTTAAAAGCATATCTGGAATCACATCCTTATCTTTATTGTCATCAATGTCATAAGTTGTTTGTTTTTTTTGAGGGAAAAAATCTCTATCTTTAACGAGATTTGCACTTGTTAAAAGATTTTCCAAAATTTCTTGATTAAATTTTCCTTGATAAGTGATGTTAGTTGTTAGTTTTTCCCACCAATTCGTATGACGCGCTATCGCTTCATCATGTTTATTAATTGCTTTTTCTGATATGGACTTATATTCAGTTACTCCTTTGGTAATTTCATCAACCTTTTCATAAAGATCTTTTACTTCACTCTTTTTTTCCTCAAGTTGATTAGTTAAGTTTTGTTTAGCTTCTACAGCAGCTTTTATTTCTTCTTCTCTTCTAGCTAAATCAATTTGAGATTTTTTAAGTTCCTCTTCCTTAATTTTTAATTCATCCGTTGGCACTTCATCTTTTTTTGGTTTCAATAGAAAAAACCAAACAATGCCAAATGCTACAAAACCTACTATTACTCCTAAAATTGCTTCCATAATTTAATTTAACATTTTATCATGACTATTATCAATAAACGACTGAAAATCGTTATTTCTTACTTTATCAACTATATCTTGAGGAATTTTTTCCTCATCTAAAACTAGTTCTACATAGGTTGTGTAAACTAACGCTAAAGCAATAGCATGAGCAACTTTAGCTGATAATTTAGGATTAGACATCCTGATACAATGAGTAACTGCCTTTGGATCAACTTTCCTAAAGAACCTATCTGAGTACTCAATTTTATCTTTTGGGAATTTAACTATTTTTGTCACAATTTATTGATTTTCTTCATACGAAACATCCTCATCTATAATATCTTCGAATCGATCCTCTTTTTTACACTCTTCGATAACAAGATCAGCATGTAATGCACATACAGTTGCTAGAGTTACAGCTTTAGCAACTCTTAATGGCATGCCAGGGCGTTCCTTAATTAGCTTCTCAGTCATGCCATTAAAATTGATTGATGATAGGAAATATTCAGAAAAATAGGATTTTTTATCCTCTTTTCTATAGAAAGGTAAAAGTTTTATTTCCTTCATGCTTGATTAAGAAATAAACATTGTTATTTTTTTTTCTAGTTCAAATTAATTCGTTTTAATCATAACGAATTAATAATTAATTCGTTGAGACTTCAACGAAGATATCTAAGAAGAGTTCTAAAACCTGGCCTATCAAAAGAGAATTCCTCTTTCAAATTCCCCTCTTCATTTAGCATAGATTTACCTTTCTTTTGTGACCATCGACTTTCTGACTCTGCTATAAGATCCATATATTGAGCGGTAAAATATTTATCCTCTCGTTTGTCGGCTAATAGTTTTTCAAGATTTTTTACTTCTAATCTCGAGTCAAATTTTCTTTTTTTATTATTAAACTTAAAAAAAAGTTGATAAAAATCTGAGCTAACCAATTCTTTAATAGTATCAACTCTTTTTGGCATTAATTTTTTTATTTCTGCAAAGTGTTGTTCTCCCTTTAGTTGTTTTATTTTAGGGTTATTATCATTTTGTTTGCTTATATCTGTAAAAACAAATAATCTTTTAATCGCATAATGGTAATATCTTTGTAATTTCCATATAGTTCGCTTATCTATCCCAAGTTTCATGTTGAAAACAAGATCCCACGTTTCTTGTGGGGAAACATCCCAGTTTTTTAATTCTTTAACTAAATCATCATAATTGTTGATTTTTATTGAACTTTTGTTTTTTGCCATAATTTGTAGATAATTATTAAACTTAATAGTACAAGATACCTCCTGATTCATCATGAAATGGAATAAAAAATACGATTATCCGACATCTTCTAGAGCAACTGTAGATGGAATTAGAAGATACTTGTTAGGAGAAAAAAAATTACCTAGTGTTACTTCAATACTTGATGCAACAAAATCAGAGGAAGATAAAGCAGCTCTTGCTAATTGGCGTGAAAGAACAGGTCAAAAAGAAGCTGAAGCGATAACAAAAGCAGCAAGTAGCAGGGGTTCTCAAATGCACAACTATCTGGAGTCTTATCTTTTAGGCAGAGAAAATTTAAGTTTTTTTGAGGATAATGAGCAATACAAGAATATGGCTAAGGAGATAATTGATAAAGGATTAACAAACAGATTAGAAGAAATTTGGGGAACTGAATGTACTCTTTATTATCCAGAAAAATATGCTGGTACGGCAGATTGTGTGGGAGTTTATGAAGGTAAAGAGACAATAATTGATTTTAAACAAAGTAATAAACCTAAAAAATTTGAATATATAGACTCTTGGTTATTGCAGACCGCAGCTTATTCTCTTGCACATAATATTGTGTATAACTCGCATATCGATGCTTGTGTGATTTTAGTTTGCACTGTAGATAATTTATTTCAAGAATTTAAGATTAAAGGCCCTGAATTGATTACATATCAAAATTTATTTTTAGGAAGATTAAAAAAATTTCATGAGCTTTCAAATTTAAATTAAGTACTTATATAAATGACAATGGATAAAATAGTAATATACGATTATGAAACGACAAATAGCACTAGTTGGGGATCTATAATTGAAGTTGGGGCAGTTGTAGTTGATAAAAATCTAAAAGAAATTGGGAAATTGAATATTAGAGGTAGAATGCCAGAGGGAGAAGTCCCAAGTGCGAAAGCATTACTTGTTAACTCAACAAGCATTGATCTACTAACAAAGGGTAATTATTCTCATTATGATTTTTTAGGAGCGCTAGAAAATTTCTTTATAAAAGCTGGACCATGCATGTTTATAGGTTGGAATAATACAAATTTTGATAGATTCATGACTCAGCACAATTTTTTTAAAGGAAATCGTTATCCCTACATTACTCATTCTGCACCCAATAGTGAACATGACGGTATACACATAGCTAGAGCTGCCCAACTCTTAAAACCTGATACTTTAAAAACAGGATTAACAGAAAAGGGTAACCCTTCATTTGGTTTAGAGTCACTTGCAACAGCCCAAGGATTTGATACCACACAACAACATACCGGTTTTCATGATGCATATACAAGTTGTAAAATCCTTAGAATTATAAAAAGCAAACATAATGAAAATTGGGAAAAATTTTTAATAACAGCAACGAAATCTGGTTGTGAAACTCATCTGAAAAAAGACGAAATATTTACAATAAATGAAATTATTCAAGGAAAAGATTTTCCTTATCTTGTAGGTAACATGCACCCAGACCATAATTGTCATCTTTTTCATAAAAAATCAAACGACAGGTTTGTCTATGATTTAAGAAATGATCCTGAGCCTCTATTAAATCTGAAAATTAATGAATTAAGATCTGTTTTAAGTAAAACTTCTCCAAAAATAATTCGAGTATGTAAAATCAATAAAGCTCCTGTATTTTTAGATAAACAGTGTGCATTGAAATATAAATATCCCAAAGGAAATCCTTACACAAAACTTGGTCTAGAAGTAATTCAAAAAAGAGCAAAAATGGTAAGAGAAAGTGAAAAGTTTTGTCAAAATATCCAGACAATCTATAGAGAGATAGAGGAAGAAAAAGAACAAACTAAAACTCAAGAAGATTTATTACCTGAAGATACTTTGTATGAGAAATTTATTCCAAATAAAGATACAGCTTTATTTAAAACATGGCATAGCTCATCATGGGAAGATAAATTAAGAATGTTGGATAAATTTGAAGACAAAAGATGTAGTTGGTTTGGACAAAAAATTATTTATCAAGAAGCTCCACAAATTTTACCACCAGATTTATATAAAAATATTAAAAGTGAAATAGCTAGAAGAATATTAAGCAAAAATAAAGAGAAATGGCAGACAATAGGAATGGCATATACAGAAATAGATACACTTAGAAATCAAGCAGACAACAGAGATGATGAAGTTGAGTTAAAAAAATTAGATGAAATTAACGAATTTATTATGTCAATTGAAAAAAAGTATGAATTTACATAGTTGACTTTATTATTATTATTAATAAACCCCTATTATGCTTACAGATTTTAAAGATGAAGATTTTGAAAGTAAAATTAAAAGTGAGGATGTGTCTGTAATTCAATTTTCAGCAGCTTGGTGTGGTCCTTGTAAGACATTGAAACCAATAATGGATAAGTTAGCAGTTGAGTATAAAGATAAAGCTGGTTTTTATTATGCTGATATTGAAGATGGAGGCATAAATACAGGAAGTGCTGCTGGAATAAGAGGTGTCCCGACTGTTATAATTTATAAAAAAGGTATAGAAGTTGATAGAAAAGTTGGTGGGGTTCCAGAAAGCGATATGAAAGAATTTTTGGAAAAAAATATTTAATTAATATTTAAAAATTCACCACTTAAGTAAAATGAACCAGTAATTAAAAGTAAATCATTCTCTTTTAAGTTTATTGATTGAATGGCTTTTTGAATACTCTCTTTATAAATAACATTAGGTATATCCTTAAATTTTTCTTTTAATTCTTTTCCACTTATTGCATTGGGTTGATTTGGTATATCAACTGTTGTTAAAGATGAAATATTTTTAAAATAACTAATATATTCTTCGTGATTTTTATTAGCCATCATTCCTATAATAACATGTTTGTTACAATCTAAAGTTTGAAGAAATTCATTAAGAACTTTTGCTCCACCAGGATTATGTGAAGAGTCAAGAAACAGTCTATTATTTTTTACTAAGCTCTTAAGTTTACCAGATTTAATTTCCTCAAGTCTAGCAATATTGGATGCTTTTTGAACTCCATCTATTATGTTTTGGTCCTTAATTTTTATATCCTCTAAAATTCTTAATGTTGCAATTGCTGTAGCAGCATTCTCAAGTTGAAATTGTCCATTTAAGTTGGGTTTTGGAATTTTTAAACCACCATATTTATCCTCATAATAAAAGAAATTATTTTTCTTTAAAACAAAATTGTAATTTTCATTAAAGAAATATTTATTTGCACTATTATCAGATATATTTTTTTTAATACATTCTACAATTTCATTAGAATTTTGTTTAGCAACTACTATGTTTGAATTTAGCAAAGAGGAAGTTTTTTCAAAAATTATTCTTTCAATAGTTCTATCATTTTCTGGCAACCAGTCTAAATGATCCTCGCTACAAGAGGTAACTATATTACAAAGATTTTTTTTTAAAATATTAACAGCATCTCCTCTTCCAAATAGGCCAAATTCTGCAATCACAAGATTTTCCTTATACTTTTTGCATCCATAAAAAAATGCAGCTGTGAGAGCTTCGAAATATGTTAAAGGTTGATTATTGTTTACCTCTTCAACTTTGGATAATAAATCTGACAGATCATTATCATTAATCATTTCATCATTATAGACAAATCTCTCGTTAATACTCTTTAAATGAGGAGAAGTGTAAACATTACATTTAATATTTGCTTCTCTAAGTATAGATCTTAAAAAAGAAATTGTACTTCCTTTCCCATTAGTTCCACATACTTGTATACATTTTATTTCATCTTGTGGATTTCCTAATTTTTCGCAAAGATTTTTTATACGATCGAGACTAAGGTCGATTTCTTTAGGATGCAGCTTTTGTAAGCGACTGACTATCTTCTGAAGTTTCATATTCTTCAGAATTTATAACAGAATTTTTCTTTAACAATATTGATAATAAAGTTCCAATTTTTTCAGAAAGATCTTTTCTTTCGACAATCAAGTCTACAAAACCAGTTTTTTCGAGATATTCGCTTTTCTGAAAACCTTCGGGCAGTTCTTCTTTAACCGTACCTTGAATTACTCGTGCACCGGCAAACGCAATTAAAGCACCTGGTTCTGCTATATGTATATCTCCTAGCATGGCATAGGATGCTGTAATACCTCCTGCGGTTGGATCAGTAATACAAACTATATACGGAAGATTATTTTTCTTTAATTCATTAATTGCTAGAGTGGTTCTGGTCATTTGGGATAAGGAAATTAAACTCTCCATCATTCTCATTCCACCTCCAGCACTGACGCATAAAAAAGGTGTTTTATTTTCAATTGCATGTTGAATACCGTATAGAAAAGCTTCTCCTTCGGCAGCAGCCATTGAGGCCCCTAAAAAATCAAAGTCAGATGCAACAGCTGTAATCTTAATATCATTAATTGTTCCGCAAACAACCATCATTCCACAATTCATACCTGTTTTTTTTCTTGCACTTTTTAATCTATCTTTATAAGACTTTGAGTCGGTCCAGTTCAAAGGATCATCTTTTGGAATTGGTGTTTTAAAAATTTCATAATTTTTCTCACCAAAAAGAATATCAAATCTCTGTTTAGGTGTTATTCTATGATGTTTGTTGCACTCAGGTTCAGGACACACCCATAAGTTCTTTTGAAGATCTTTTTTTAAGATAGGACCTTTGCAACATGAAGTCCAATCACTATTTGCTATATCTTCTTTAGTCGCTCTCTTATGAAGAGCAGATTTAATTTTCTCTCCAGCTTTAATTATTTTTGTAATCCAATTCATAAAATTTTATTTTTAAGCTTTTTAACTAAATTAGCAACATTTGTGACAGGATTTTGTCTTTTTTGAATTGAAACTGAAATTTCTTTACAAATTGCACTTCCTACCACCAATCCATCTGCTTTTTTTAGAGATTCTATTGATTTTTCCGTAATTCCAAAACCGATTACAACATTTTTTTTTGGATTTATTTTTTTAATTTTGAGGTAATTTGACATAATTTTTCTAGAAGAGACTTTTAATTTACCACCTGTAGTAGATAGCATTGATATGAAATAATTCATAGCATGTGAGTCTTTAATTATTTTATTAAGTCTTTCTTTTGAAGTGGTAGGTGACAAAAGTTGAATAAGGTAAATTGATTTTTTTTTACATTTTTTTGTAAAAGATTTATTTTCTGGCCAAGGTAAATCGACTACGATCAAACCACTTACCCCAACCTTTTTACATTTTTCTAAAAATTTTCTTTCCCCATATTGAAATATCATGTTGTAGTAACCCATAAGAATTATAGGTTTTGAATTTTTATTTTTGTTATATTTTTTAACTATCCAAAAAATATCTTCCATTTTAATTCCATTTTTTATTGCTCTATAAGCGCTAGTTTGTATTTGGCTTCCATCTGCAACTGGTGTGTTGTGTGGAACTCCTAGCTCTAAGATATCCGCATATTTTGATATAGCATTTAGTATTATTAAAGATTGATTTTTAGAACTATCACCTGCTACAGTATATGTTAAAAGAGCAGGTCTATTTTCTTTTTTTGCTTTTTGAAAAGCTAGATCTATTGAATTAGACATATTTTTTTCCAAGTCTTTTCACTAATATTTTCTTATCTTTGTAAGCATCTCCACAACTGTTAACTACAACAATTGTATTCTTACTCATTTTTTTTGCCTCTTTAATTGCAACAGAGAAAGCATGGCTGGGTTCCAAAGACGGTCTTAATTTTTCATATCTAGTCACAAGCCTATAAGCATTTAAGGCTTCTTCATCACTTGCAGCTGTATATCTTGCTCTTTTAGTGTCCTTAAGAAAACAATGAAGTGGAGAAATTCCTGGATAATCAAGTCCTGCAGAAATCGATTCCGTCTCTTCTATTTGTCCTTCTGAATTTTGGTTTACATATTGAGCTGCTCCATGCAGTATTCCGATTTTTGAACCATAAGTTAGTGGTGCTGCATGTCTTTTGCTTTTAGCTGGCCCACCAGCTTCAACTCCAATAAACTCACATTGTTTTTTATCATAATCCATAAATTCATTCCAAAAACCAAAGCTTGAGCTGCCACCGCCTACACAGTTATAAAGTTTAAGTTTTTTTGGAATAGAACCAAACTCTTCAATTAATTGTACTTTCAATTCTCTAGATATTTGACTTGTACTCCACCCACAAATACGAACAAAAACAGCTGGACCTACAGTACTACCAACACACATGGCTGTAGTGTCACAATTGGCTACCCAGAAACGCATGCATTCTGAAACAGCATCAACTAGCGTTTGGCTTCCTGAATAAACAGGTATAACTTCAGCTCCATTTTTTTTAATAGCTTTCACGTTTGGCTGTTGTCTTTCAATATCTTTTGCCCCCATAAAAATTTTACATTTTAAACCAAACTTTTTAGCTGCCATACTTAACATTTTACCTGCATATCCAGCGCCAGTGTCTCCACATATAATTTTTTTTCCAGATCGTTTTGCCAGCAAACAATGAACTGTAGCATTATAAATTTTGTGTGCACCACCATTTGCATCTGACACAACCTTTGACCAAATTTGAGCTCCTCCAATATGTTGTGTTAAATTTTCTAATTTAATAAACCGAGTTGGTGTTCCAATCCAGTTTTTAAAATACCTATCTCTTTCTGCAATAAATTTTTTATCTTTTTTTAATTTATTGAAAAGAATTTCTAAATCTTCGATTGGCTTCTTTAGTGTTTCAGGAACAAAATTTCCTCCAAATTTACCTCCCCAAAAACCAAATCTGTTTCCTTGATCAATTAATGGTATTCCTTTTTTAAGTTTCATATTTTTGAGGATAAATTTAACAATTTATTAATTCTATTAATATCTTTTTTTCCATTTTCATCTTCTAATGCTCCACTTAGATCAATTATAAAATCTTTGTTCTTAAAACTAGGAATATCGTTAATTTGAATATTTCCTGCAATCATTTTATTTAGCTCTTTAGACACATCATTTAGTAAATTATGATCAAAACTTTCTGACCTATGATAACCTTTTGAGTCAAATAGAATTATATCTGAAATACTTGAGTAATCTTTATATTTAATTACATCGTCTTTATTTGAAATGGTAATAGCTGTAATTATCTTAATTTTATATTTAAATTTTATTTCTTTTGTTCTCTCAGGACTCACATCATAAAGTTGATAATAATCAAAATTTAAATTTTTTATCTTTTCCAAAATTTCATCATTTGGATTTACGAGAACAGATGTAAATTTTATATTTTTTTTCTCAATATTAACTAATTTTTTTAATTTTTCATATTCAACAAATCTTCTACTTTTTTCATAATTAGTAATGAAACCTATAAATTTTGGAGGGTGAGGATGATTTAAAATATAATTAAGAGTTTTAGGATCTGAGACCCCACAAATTTTTAACCCTTTGATCATTGGTACAAGTGGTTAATTAGTGACCGTGTATTTTTTTTAATATTACCTTTTGTTAAATCCCTACCTATAACTAACCAATCAGCTCCATTTATATAGGCTTGCCTAGGTGTCAAAACTCTTTTTTGATCACTCTTTTTTGATATAAATCTTATTCCTGGAGTAATTATCTCTTTTTTAAACTGTTTCTTAACTATTTTCACTTCTTGTGCGCTACAAACAATTGCATCTAATTTTGCTTTATTAGCCAATTTTGCTTGATGCAAGACTAATTCTCTGACGTCTTTGTTAAATCCAATTTCTTTTAAAGCTTTATTATCCAATGATGTAAGGATTGTTACACCAATTAATTTTGTTTTGCCTGATACTTTTTTTGCTGCTTTAAGGGCATTTAAGCCTGAGCTTATATGAATTGTAAGATAGTTAACTTTTAAATCTTTAATCGCTCTAATTGTAGATGCACATGTATTTGGAATATCGTGCAGTTTCAAATCTGCAAAAGTTATTTTATGTTTTAATTTAGATAAAAAAAGCCTTCCATTTTTTGAATTCAAAAACTCCAAACCGAACTTGTATCCAATCTTTAACTTCTTATTTTGAGTATCTCTTATTATTTTTTTAACTTTACCTATTTTAGTGGTATCGCAAGCTACAAATATTTTACTTTTTGTCATTATTAATCTTTTTAAACATTTCTTTACTCATTTTCCAATAAATTACTTTTTTGGCTGGAACTGCAACTTTATCTCCTGTTCTTGGATTTCGTCTTATAGATGATTTTTGATTACGAACACTTAAAGATCCCCAACCTCTAATTTCTACTCTTTCACCTCTTTTAAGAGACTTTTTCATCTCCTCCAATATTATATTAGTTACTTTTTCAATGTCCTTTTTTTGAAAATTCGGAAAGCTGGTGGAAATTTGTTTTAAAAGTTTTGACTTAACAACCAATTTTGCACTTCTTTTTTTTAATTAGTTTAATTATTTTTCTTTATCTTTTTTCTTTAAGTCCTCTGACAAAGACGAAAAAGGAAGGTTTTTTCCTGATCCCTCAGCTCCGTATTTTTCAAGAGCTTCTTTTTTTTCTATTTCTTCCAAAAGTTTCATACTTAAAGAAATTTTACGCTTTTCTAAATCAAGTTCAGAAATTGCACAGTCTATTTTTTCTCCACCAGTGAATCTTGATGGTCTTGCATCCCCTGAATTGATTGCTATTTGAGATTTTTTAATCACGAAATCCATCTCACATCCTTCAGGTCGTACAGTAAGTCCCTTGTTATCTGTTGAAATAATTTTGACTGTAATAGTTTGATTTTTTTTTTTATCACTAAACCAATCTAAAGGATCTTTTTGTGTTTGTTTGTATCCAACCCTTATTTTCTGCTCTTCAACTTTTATCTCTAATACTTTAACTGTTATTTTATCTCCTTTTTTATATTTTGTTAATTCTTCTTCTCCATTATTTAGATATGTAAGATCGTTACAATGTAAAAAAGCGTCTACGTTGATATCATCGATTTTTACGAATAAAGAGTATTCATTTTTATTAATGACCTCACCATTAACAATAGTTCCAATGGGATATTTTTTGTTAAATATTTCAAATGGATTTTCTAAAGTCAATCTATGAGAAATCGCGACTCTCCTCTTATCTTTATCTATTTCAGTAATTACACAATCGATTTCATCACCAATCTTGAACATTTTTTTTGCAGATAAATTTTTTTTTGTCCAGCTTAGCTCGCTTGAATGTAATAATGTTGTTAAACCTGGCTCTAATTCACAGAACGCACCGAAGTCCATAATTTTAGTAACTTTGGCTTTGTAAACCTTATTAAGCTCATAATTTTCAATGTGCTCAAAAGGATCTGGAGACATTTGTTTAACCGAACATCCCACTTGAAGTTTCTCTTTATCAACCGATATTACTTTTAAGTCGTGCTTCTCTCCTATTGTAAAAACTTCATCTGGATGGTTTACCCTAGAGTAAGAGATTTCCTGTAAATGAACTAAAACATCAAGTTCGTTATTTACGTTGAAGAAACAACCAAATGTACTATAGCCTTTTACCTCTGCACCTTTTATAATGTCACCAACCTTATATTTCTCTATTATTTTTGCTTTATCTTCTTTTTTAAAAGATGAAATTATTTCTCTTCTAGATACACAAGCATTACCTCTAATTTTGTCTAATTTGATTAATGCAAATTTTTGTGGTTCATTCATCAGATGACTAATATCTTTGAGAGGTTTGTCACTTATCTGTGAACCCGGTAAGAACATAAGAGAACCTGTTTCTATGTGTTCAACAATACAACCTCCTTTACATTTTGATGTAATTTTTCCCATAATTGGTTCTTTCTTTTCATATGCTTCAACTAATTTATCCCATCCTTTAATTTTTTGAGCTTTACTAGCAGAAACAACCACTTCACCCATTTTGTCTTCTAATTTTTCTAACAAGACTGAAATTTTTTCTCCTATTTTAATTTTTTCACCTAATCCCATAGTTTTGAGTTCATTAATATCTAAAACAGGTTCAGATTTAAGGCCATCAACATGCAAGAACACATACTTTTCAGTGATCTTGTTAATTTTTCCTTCGATTATTTTTCCTTCTTCAATATTAATTTTTGATAATTGACTGTTAAGTAGCTCTTCAAATTGTTGATTGTCAGGATTGCTAAGGTCTTTATAAATTTCCATTAATATTTAATTTTTCTATCTATAATTTTTTTAATTTTTAAAAAACACGCTCTTTTAGATAAATTTGTGGTGTTAATCAATACTGAATCTTTTGTTTTCTTTAACGGTGAAAGTTTTCTGGAATAGTCGTTTTTATCACGTTTTTTAATGCTTTTTAGAATTTCATCGAATGAAATTTTTTTTTTTATCTGTTTTAACTCCCTATATCTCCTATATGCTCTAGTTTTAACATTGGCTGTTATAAAGAATTTAAATTCTGCATTAGGCATTATTTTGTATGTGATGTCTCGACCATCTAGACATGATCCATTGTACCTTGATGGTGGATTATCGGCACAATTTTTCTGAAAAGAATGAACCAACTTTCTGATTTTTTTATCTTTAGCTATTATGGATGCAACAGTTGCAACTTTATCAGATAGTAGTCTTTTATCTTTTAAGTCAGTAATTTTTAAATTACCTATTTTTTTTTTTAAATACTTATAATTATAATTAGAAGGTGTTGAGATTTTAATGTTTGCTACGTATCTGTAACATCGACCTGTATCGAGATGTAGCAAATTATAATGTTTAGAAATAAGTTTTGCTAGTGTACCTGCACCAGCTGCTGCTGGTGAGTCTATGGCAACCTTAATTAGTTTTTTTCTTTTTATCATTTCTTTTTTAAATTATTAATAATCTTTAAAAAATTTGGAAATGAGGTTTTTATAGACTGACTGTCATGAATAGTCCAAAAGCCACCAAAAGAAAGCGCCGCCACTACACTTGTCATAAATACTCTGTGGTCTTTTAAATAATTCTTTATAACTATTTTCTTTCTAATTTCAAAATTTGGATTACCAAAAATTTTAATAGAATTATTTGTAATTATATTTTTAATACCCATTTTATTTAAAATTACTGAACCCCATTTAAGTCTTGGGCTTTCTTTTTTATTTAATTCAGCTAAACCTTTAAAATAAGAAATTCCATTTGCTTTAGCAGCCACTAAAAAAATGACTAGGAATTCATCTATCGCACTTGTATTCAATTTAGATGGGCAATTAATTGGTTTAATAAATTTGGAACTTTTAATTTTGATATCTGCAATTTTCTCACCTTTATAAATTCTTTTATTTTGAAAAAATATTTTTACTCCCATTTTTTTAAGAATAGTAATAATACCAACTCTGGAAGGATTTATATTTACATTTTTAATAACAAGTTCAGATTCTTTAGACAGAGCTGTAAGTACAATAAAAAAAGCACTTGAGCTTATATCAGACGGAATATTGTAGTTAAAATTTTTTATCTTCTTAATCTTTTTAATCTTTATAAGATCAAATTTTTTTTTATTTGTGACTTGAATTGGTAAATTCAGATCTTCCATTATTTTTTCTGTATGATCACGACTTTTTTTTGCTTTTATGTGAGTAGTTCCATTGGCTCTTATTGCACCAAGTATTACTGAACTTTTACATTGAGCGGATCCTCTTGTCTCATTATACTTAATTGGATTAATATTTTTTGAGCCCTTAATTGTGAGTGGCAAACCATAATCATTTTTTAATTTAAACTTTGCCCCAAATTTTGATAAAGGAGATGCGACTCTTTTAAAATCTCTTTTCGATAAACTTTTATCTCCGATTAATTTAATGGTTTCAGTTGAGTTAATTAGCAACCCAAGGATCAGTCTTCCTAAGGTTGCTGAGTTCTTTGCATTTATAACAATATTTTTTTTGTAGTTATAACCATTTATACCTTTTCCAAAAATAACAAAAAAATTTTTTCTTCTAATAACTTTTATCCCAAATTTTTTTATGATTTCAATTGCTGCTAATACATCTTCAGATATTAATAAATTCCTTGCCTTAGAAATACCTGAAGCTATTGATGCAAATAAAACCCACCTAATACTAATACTTTTATCACCACTAACAAAAATTTTTTTTTTAAAATTATTAATTTTTTTTTTTATTATTATTTCATTAGCCATTTTGACTAGTTTATTTTGAAACTATCACCAAAATATGCATTTTGAGCATTTATATTTTTCACTAAATTTGATGGTGTATCTTGCGCTATAATTTTGCAATTACTCAAGATCATCGCCACATCAACACATGCAAGAAGATCTCTTGCTTGATGGTCACAAATGCAAATTGAAATACGATTTTCTTGTTGTAAACTTACAATTATTTCTTGAAGCATTTTAATAGTAAGAACGTCGAGAGCTGCGAATGGTTCATCTAGAAGTAAAACCCTTGGTTCACTTAACAAGGCTAACGCTAGAACTAATTTTCTTTTTTGGCCGCCTGAAAGATGTTTGGCCTTTATTTCCTTTAAATTATCTAATTCAAACTTTGATGTAACATAATTTATTCTCTCAGTTCTCAAATTTTTATCCTCAATTGCTATTTCACTTATCGCTTTTAAATTATCATTCAATGACAAATCACTAAAATAACCACCATATTGCGGAACATAACCAACTTTGAATTTCTTTGTTCTTAAGTAAATTGGAAAATTTGTGGCATCATGTCCATTAATAAATATCTTGCCGTATTTCGGTGTGATTAATCCTGTTATAAGATTGAAGATAGTTGATTTACCAACTCCATTGGGACCCAGCATCCCAAAAATTTGCCCCTCGTTTATACCAAAGCTTATGTTGTCTAGAATAAGCCTATTTCCGTATGCCAATGAAACATTCTTAAATTCTATTATTGTATTTATATTTTTAAATGATTTTATTCGAAATTTTTTAATTATTGCCATAAATATTTATTGATTTTATTTTAACTTTTTTTTTTTCATCATACATAAATATTTTAGTGTTTTTTGACATTATATCAATTTCAACCACATCTGCTTTTAGAATATTTTTTTGATTTGAATAAACAACATTTTTTGAAATTATCAATGAATTTCTAATTAAAGAAAAATCAACATAATCGCTATTAATTTCATTAACCCTATAGTTAATGGATACATTTTTTGAAAAAATAGTATCATTGTTGTCAATATTATATTTTCCATAGTCCGATTTAATTTTGATTTTTTCTCCATCAAACATATTTACGCTTGCCTTTACCTTAGTGAGGAAAATTATCTTACTATTATTTATGTCTATTTGTCCTTGAGAAGCATACAATATATATTCATTACCTTTTGCATCTTTTGATGAATAATTTACATCGTTTATAATATTTGTAGTTGAGTCTAAATTTTCAACAACAAGCTGTTCTTCAATAGACACTTTTTTTTCTTCTTTTGTAAATTTCAAATAAAAAAAAAATATAAAAAATATAATAAAAAGGCCTATCAAAACTTTAATTATTAAACCTTTATTCATTTAAGATATATTTGATTGCAATATTGTGTGAACGTGAAGAACTCCAATTGTTTTCTTTTTATCTTTTTTGTCAAAAACGCATAAAGATGTTATTTTTTTGTTATTCATTAAAGATAATGCCTTTGCAGCTAAGGCACTTTTTTCAATAGTTATTGGGTTCTTAGTCATCACTTCATTAACACTTGTAGACAGTAAATTTCGTTTTTTCTGATTAAAACGTCTTATTTGGCCATCAGTTATAATTCCAGTAGTCTTTTTTTTCTTGTTGAGAACAATCAAAATACCAAGTTTTTTGTCACTTAATATCTTTAAAGCATTTTTCATTTTTAAATTTTCATTTACAAAAGGTATTCTTTTCCCAGTTAGCATTATATCCTCAACAGTTTTTAATTTTGCCCCCAATGCTCCTGCTGGATGTAATTTCTTAAAATCAAATTTATTGAATTTTTTTTGTTTCATTAACGAAATTGCCAATGCATCTCCTAGAGCCAATTGAACTGTTGTGCTTGAAGTAGGAATTATTCCTCCTGACTCTTTAACTTTAGGCGTTAATAATTTAATATCTGAAGCCTTATACAATGTTGAATCTTTTTTTGAAACAATTCCAATTAATAAAATTTTATTTCTATTGGCATACTGAATTATATTCTTTAATTCGTTAGTTTCACCAGAATAACTGATCAAAATTAAAATATCTTTTTTAGTAATGCTACCGAGATCTCCATGAGATGAATTACTTGCAGATAAAAAAAAAGAGGGTGTTCCTATCGATGAAAAGGTTGCTGCAATTTTATTTGCAATCAATCCACTCTTACCAACACCACAAAGAATTATTTTAGAATTACATTTAGCTATTTCATTTACTGCCTTGTTAAAAGAACTATTTAAACTTTTTTTCAATTTTATTAATCCAGCAATTTCTAAATTAATTACGTCCTTGGCAAATTTGATATAATTTTTTTTCATTATTAGTGTTCAAAAGTCGATAATTTATAACCAGCTATTTCCATATCAACTAAGATAGGTATTACTCCCATAGACTTTTTAAATAGATCTATTCTTTTTTCCCTTTCTAACATTTTAATCAACTTATTTCTAATTTCAAAGAGATGTTCAGTGTCTGAGGCTGCATACTTAATTTGTTTTTCAGAAAGATTTGGATCACCCCAGTCACTTTGTTGCTCTTTTTTAGAAATATCTCTTCCACAAAACTCTTTAACCAAGTCTTTGTAACCATGGTACGAACTTGCTGTTCTAGCTATTTTTGATGCAACTTTTGTGCAAAAGATATTTTTTGGTTGGACCCTTAAATGATATTTTAACCATAACAGATCCTGTCTAGCATAATGCATAATAAATTGAGTATTTGCGTTAGACAAAGCCTTTACTAGATTGGGTGCGTGATAAGTTTCCCTGTTAAGTTTGATTAAATAAAAATTTTTTGACTCAAGCCCTAATTGAACAAGAGTCAGTGGGTCTCTCCCAAGAACCAAACCTAATGCTTCATTATCAAGACCAATTAATTTTTCATTTGATAAATCTAAATCTTCAGGTAAATCATTTTCAAAGACTTTGATATTACTCATATATATTTATATATATATAAGACTAAATAATAATGTCTATTTTTTGATTGCTATTATGAAAAAAATTTTGATATGGGGAGGTACAGGACAGATTGGTACTCATCTCATCAGGAAGTTAACAAAAAATAACTATACCGTAACTGTGGTGACTAGGAATATACACCAAAAAGGCCATTTAGTAAAAACCCAGGGTAATGCGGGTTATATTCAAATAAAGGAGTGTAGTATTTTTGAAGAGGATAAGATAAGAAAACTTTTCGAAAACACTGATGTTTGTATAAATTTAATTGGTATTTTATATGAAAAAAAAAATGGTAATTCTTTTAAGAACATTCATTCAATTTTTCCATCTTTACTCGCAAAACTTTGTAAAGAATACAAATTAAAACATTTTATTCATCTTTCTGCATTAGGTATTAATGAGGCAGTTGATTCTGAATATGCAAAAAGTAAATTAGAAGGTGAACAAAATGCTTTAAAGATATTTCCTCACACAACAGTCTTGAGGCCATCAATAGTTTATTCATCTTCTGATAATTTCAGCTGCAATTTAATGACACTATTAAGTAGGTTACCAGTTTTCCCTCTTTATTATAATGGTGAAACAAAATTTACTCCTATTCATTGCTCCGATTTAACTGATGTAATCAATTTTGCAATCTCAAAAAAAGTAAATTCAAATATTATTGAATGTGTAGGTCCTCAGATACTTTCATTCAGAGAAATTTTAGTTACTCTGTTGAAATTGATCAATAAAAAAAGGCTTTTGCTTCCTTTCCCTCATCCTTTAGCAATGCTAACGGCTAAATTTTTTCAATTATTACCAAACCCCTTACTGACAGTTGATCAATTAAGGCTACTTAAATATGATAATATTGTATCTGGTAAATATAAAACAAATTTCGATATTGGTTTGCCTGCAAAAAGAATTTTCAGTGATGAGGTTAAAAAATATTCTTATATGTGGACAGAAGGGGGTGAGTATTCTAAAAAAAAAGATAATTTAAACTAAATTCACTCAAGCAGATTTAATTTTCTTCCCAATAAATTCAGGTATTTCCCCTTTATCGACAACATCCTCTTTTTTACCTTTTGGTTGATAAGCATAGAGCAAATGAAGTTTACAATATGAAAAATCTTTTAATGAAGTTCTTCCACAAAAATAAAAACTTTTCTCATCTGGATGACCAATTGGCCATTTACAAGAATCTTCATTGAGTTCCTCTAATTGTTTTGGATTTTCAGGTTCAAAATCTTTTTCAATAATCAACGATTTGAATTTGCTTCTTCGTCCTCTCTTAATTTTGTTATTTTTTTGCTCTATAGAAGCATTATAAGTTTCGTTTGACGAAGCTGCTCTCGTCTTTATTTTAATTTTAGCAGAAAGATTAAGTCTGTGAGCTTTTCCAATTACAGCATTTCGAGTAATTCCACCTATTATTTCAGCTATTTGGCTTGCAGTATTTCCTTTACCCCAAAGCTCTTTCAATTTATTGACTTTTTCTTCAGTCCAGCTCATAATTTACTATATAATGTATTTAGAAAACATTTAAACACAATATACTGTTAAAAAATGCTAATTAACAATATATTATTTATAGTTATCAACATTATTTGAATAGAATTATTTAGAATAATATTCAATCCCAACTTGTATTTAATTTTTTTGTTTATACAAACAATATTTAAATGAGCTATTTAGCAAAAAATTATAATAGAAAAAAAATTTCTTTTACAAAAGGTAAAGGAAGCTATCTTTACACCTCTAAAGGAGTGAAATATTTAGATTTCGTTCAAGGGATAGCTGTAAATTGTTTAGGTCACGCGCATCCCAAGCTAGTCAAAACAATACAAAATCAATCTAAAAAACTTTGGCATATTTCTAATGCATTTAAAATTCCTGAGGGTGAAAAGTTAGCAAAAAAATTATGTCAAAAAACTTTTGCTGATTATGTAATTTTCCAAAATAGTGGCGCGGAGGCCACTGAGGCATCTATTAAAGTTGCAAGAAGATATTTTTATTCAATTGGAAAACCTCATAAAAACAGAATTTTGTGTGTAAAAAATTCTTTTCATGGAAGAACTATTGCAGCAATTTTTGCAAGTGGATCAAAAAAAATGGTAGAAGGTTTTGGACCTAAAGTTGCTGGATTCGATCATTTTATTTTTGGAAATCACAAATCTTTGAAAAAAAATATAACAAAAAATACTGCAGCGATAATGATCGAACCAATTATGGGAGAAGGAGGAATTAAAGTGGTCCCTGATTGGTGTCTGAAAGGATTAAGAAAATTATGTACAAAAAAAAAAATTTTATTAATTGTGGATGAAGTTCAAACAGGAATTTCAAGATCAGCAGATTTTCTGGCTTTTGAGAGCTCAAAAATAAAACCGGATATCGTTCCTATAGCTAAAGGAATAGGTGGTGGATTTCCTATTGGTGCAGTTTTAATGAATAAAAAAGTAGCATCTGGAATGACACCAGGCACTCATGGTTCAACTTTTGGTGGGAATCCTTTAGCAATGGCAGTTGGGAATTCAGTAATAAATGTAGTTTCAAGTAAAAAATTCTTAAATAATGTAAAGAAATTGTCAAAATATTTCTTTTTAAATTTAAATCTTTTAAAAAAAAAATATCCAAAGATTATTAAAGAAATAAGAGGTAAAGGTTTATTAATTGGAGTTCAACTTTACACAGATCAGTCAAAGTTTATCAAAAAATTAATGGACAATAGATTACTAACCATACGAGCAGCCGAAAATGTTGTTCGTATTCTACCCCCACTAAATGTTAAAAAAAAAGAAATCAATCAAGCATTAAAAATCATTGATGCTGTATGTTCAAAAATTAGCTAAAATGAAACATTTTATAAATTTAAAAGATATTCCGACCAAAGATCTTAGAAAAATTATTAATGATGCACAAAAAAGAAAAAATTTAAGAAAAAAACTAAGTCATCTTGACGTGGATAAAGATGCTCCTCTTAAAGGAAAATTATTAATTCAAATGTTTGAGAAATTAAGTTTGAGGACAAGACTAAGTTTTTATCTTGCTATAAGACAGCTCGGAGGAAGTGCTTTAACACTAAGACCTAATGAGCTTCATTTCTCAAAAGGTGGTGAAAGTATAGAGGATACAGCCAAGATATTATCCAATTTCGGTAATGCTTTTATGTTGAGAACTAATAGTGATAAAAAATTAGAGGAATTCAAAAAACATTTATCAATTCCAATAATTAATGGGTTAAGCCCTTCATCTCACCCAACTCAGATTTTGTCAGATATCTTTACGGTAGAAGAGATAAAGAAGAAGCCTATACACAAATTAAATATTGCATGGATAGGGGATTGTAATAATGTTTTAAATTCTTTAATTGCAGCTTCAATTAAATTTTTATTTAAATTAAAGATTGGTTGTCCTAAAAAATATAAACCAAATAAAAATATTATGGACTATATAAACAAAAATAATAACAAGATAGATATTTATTCAAGTCCTAGAAAAGCTATTTTTAACGCAGATGTTTTATTTTCTGATAAAGTTATATCTATCAATGACAAAGTAAATAAAACAAAAAAGTTAAAAACTTTTAAAAATTTTAAGATTGATAAAAAGCTGATGCGTTATGCAAAAAAAGATTGTATTTTTCTCCACTGCTTGCCGAGAGGAGATGAAGTTGATGAAAAAGTATTTTCTAGTAAACAATCAAAAGTGTGGATACAAGCTCTTAACAGAGTACATGTTCAAAAATCTATCTTACTTTATTGCTTTGGAAAACTAAGGTAGAGGTAATGGGTTGTCTGAATTTTTATTCAAGTACTTAATTACTGAAGCCCTATCTTTCTCTTTTCTCAATCCTGCAAATGCCATTTTGGTTCCTTTAATCCATTTGGCAGGCTTGATCAAATACCCATTTAATTCCTCAATAGTCCATTCCTTTCCATATCCAGCCAATGCTTTGGAATATTTGTAATCATTAACAACACCAACTTTTCTGCCAACAACATTGTAAAGTGCGGGCCCAATATTATTTTTTCCACCTTTTACGATCGAATGACAAGCTGCACATTTTTTAAAAACTTTTTCTCCAGTTGCAATATCTCCTATAGCCATTAAAGCTGCGATATCTATTTTTTGCTCTAGTGTCTCACTCTCAGTTTTTAACTGTGCAGTAACTGGCTGCTCAATATTAACTGCGTATCCTGGAGTTTTAGGTTTCTCAACATAAAAAATAATGCTAGATAATTTGCCTATACCTATTAAAAGAAGAGCCACAAGTAAAATTGCAGCTACTATTTTGTTTATTTCAAAAGAATCCATTTTATAAAAATTTATTTTGAACGTATAACATTATAAATTAAAAATTGCTTATATATTTGATGTATATTATTGCCTCTGCTTCTAGTGTATTAACAAATAGCAATGACGTATGAAAACACTTATTATAATACCTTCGAGACTAGCTGCCAGTAGGTTGCCTGGAAAACCTCTTCTAAAAATTAATGGTTTATCAATCATTTCTCACGTATTTAAGAAGGCTGAAAAAGCAAAAATTGGAGATGTATTAGTTGCAACTGAAAATCAAGAAATTGTTGATGATGTTAAAAAAAATGGTGGTCAGGCAGTTCTAACTAGCAGCAAAAATAATACAGGAACAGATAGAATTTATGAGGCCTTACAAAAAATCGAGATTTCAAATATTGATTTAGTAATGAATCTTCAAGGGGATGAGCCTTTAATTGATGTTGATGATATTAGGAGTCTAAATCAACTTATGATAAATACAAATTCCAAAATTGGTACTTTAGCTTCAAAAATTTTGGATAAAAAACTTTATGATAATCAAAATGTGGTTAAAGTTAAAACAAAAGAGGAATTGAATCAGAAAAACTTTCCAGAGGCAATTTACTTCAAAAGAAAAACCTTAAAAAAGGATTTAAATACATATCATCATGTAGGTGTTTACTGTTATGAAATAGGAACCCTTAAAGATTTTGTGTCATACAAACAGTCTCCCAAAGAGATTAAGTATAAGTTAGAACAATTGAGAGCTTTAGAAAACAAAATTAAAATAAATGTTGCTCTTGCCAGATCACATTCAATTGGAGTAGATACAAAAGAGGATTTTGTAGCTATTAAAAAAATTATGGAATATAAATCGTGATGGAAAAAATTTATTTTCAAGGCACATTTGGTGCATATTCACATCTAGCAGCTTTATCCATTGCCCCAAAATCTAAGATAATACCATGTAAGACTTTTGATGAATGTTTTTTAAAAGCATCTGAGGACTCATCCTCCAAAATAATTATACCAGAGTCTAACAGAATTACTGGAAATATAGGAATTGAATATTTGGTTTTTAAATATCGATTAAATATTTATTCAGAATATTTTCAAAAAATTGAACATAATTTGTTAGTAATCCCTGGTACAAAAATTTCTGACATAAAAAATGTTTACTCTCACTCGCAAGCCCTTTCTCAATGTTCAAATTTTATAAAATCAAATAATCTAATAGAACACGTTAGAGCAGATACTGCTGGATCAGCAGAAATGATATCTAGAATTAAAGATAGTAAAAATGCGGCAATAGCATCTACCTTAAGTGCAGAAACTTATGGATTAGAAATAATAAAAAAAAATATTGAAAATGAAGAAGGAAATCTTACTAGGTTTTTAATTATGGGTAAAAATATCTTTCAACCAGAATATGGTAATAAGAAATATATTACATCTTTTTTATTCAAATTAAAAAGCAAACCTGCAGCCTTGTATCAATCATTAGGTGGTTTTGCTATCAATGGTGTAAATTTAACCAAACTACAAAGTTATCCTGAAAAAAATTCCTTCGATTCTTATTTTTTTTTATGTGATCTTGATGGACATATAGAGGATGCAAAAGTTAAAAAATCATTAGAGGAATTAGGTTTGCATTGTCAAGATTTTCACGTTCTAGGTGTCTTTGAGGCTGACAAAATACGAGAAAAGTAATTCTTATTATTTCTTGTGGTTTAGAAAACATTACTGCTATAATATATTCGGAGGCTAGAGGTGGATGCCGCTTGAAACCGACCAGATCTTAACGGAAGCAGTCGTAGAGACAGTTATTCAGGTTCTAGTCTCCTTATAAAATTTATGAATAGTAAATCAAAAGTATTAGCACTAAAATACAGACCCCAAACTTTTGACGATCTGATTGGTCAAAAGGTTCTTGTTGAAACTATTATAAACTCAATTAAAGCTAACAAAATACCAAATGCATACTTGTTCACTGGAATAAGAGGGATTGGAAAAACTACAACAGCAAGAATTGTTGCAAAGACGTTGAATTGTTTAAATGGAATAGAAAATAAATGTAAAATAAAATGTGATAATTGTGATGCGATAACGAACTCAAGTCATATTGATGTTCTTGAAATGGATGCAGCAAGCAAAACAGGTGTAGATGATGTAAGAGATTTAATTGAATTTTCCAGATATGGACCAACATCCGCAAAATATAAAATTTTTATAGTTGATGAAGTCCACATGTTGAGTAAACAAGCATTTAATGCCTTGTTAAAAACCTTAGAAGAGCCACCAGAGTATTTAAAATTTATTTTTGCAACAACAGAAATAAAAAAAATTCCAGTTACTGTAGTTTCTAGATGCCAAAGATTTGATTTGTCTAGAATTAATTCATCTGAATTATTTGAATATATTAAAAAAATTAAAGATAAAGAAAATGGAAAAATAACAGACGATGCTTTAAAACTTATAGTCAAAATTTCAGAAGGCTCTGTTAGAGATGCTTTGTCTTTGTTAGATAGAGCTTTATTAAGCTTGGATGGGGAAAAAGAAATAGATTTAAATTCAGCACAGAGAATTTTTGGATATTTTGATAAATCTCAATTAATTTACTTGTTTGAGCTAATCTTAAAAGGTGAGGAAACAAAAGTAATAAGTACTTATAGAAAAATTTATGATCAAGGTGTTGAACCAAAAGTTTTTATTAATGATTTCTTAGAAATACTTTATTATTTTAAAAATATTAATTCGTTAACTTTAGAAAGCACAAATTTTTCTCTGAACGATGAGGAATTTCTTAAAATTAAAAGTTTAACTAATAAAATAGACCCAGAGATATTAATATTATTTTGGCAATTTGTTATCTCTTCACTTGATGAATTAGATATAGTTTCTAATCCACACTTCTCAATTGAAATGATCCTAATAAGATTAATGTATTTAAATTCCGCAAAATTTAAAAATAAAGTTGAAAAAATTGAAGTTCATACAAAAAGTGAAAGTCTAGTCAAGAATACAGAAAGCGAGTTAAGATCTAAAACAATTAATCAAATAAAGAATATTGCACAAGAAGATAAAAATAAACCAGAAGTTCAAACAGAAATCAAGGCAGAAAATAAAATTAATATAAATACTTTTGAGAACTTAATTGAAGTATGTTCAAAAAAAAAG
The DNA here is from genome assembly GCA_902586495.1 of uncultured Pelagibacteraceae bacterium. Taxonomy (GTDB): domain Bacteria; phylum Pseudomonadota; class Alphaproteobacteria; order Pelagibacterales; family Pelagibacteraceae; genus Pelagibacter. The sequence goes on along the minus strand of CACIHQ010000002.1, from coordinate 57,980 downwards.
GAAATTAAACTAAAATATGAATTAGAAAGAAATGTTAATCTTGTAAAATTTGAAAAAAATAGAATTGAAATATCTTTTAATGAAAGTTTAGATAAAGATTTTGTAAAAAATCTATCATCAAAACTTTTTGAATGGACTGACGAACGATGGATTATCACATTTAGTAAATTAAAAGGACAAATTTCAATAAATGATAAACAAAAAAATGTTAAGAAAATATTGATTGATGAAATGAAAAACTCAGAAATATTTAAAAGTGTGTTGGAAAGATTTCCTGATGCCGAACTAATAGACGTAAATTCAAACAAAAACGGAGTTGATGATGACTGACTTTAGTAAAATATTAGACAAAGCTAAAGAGCTTGAAGCAAAGATGAAGGAAAGCCAACAAAAGATTAAAGAAATTAGAGTTATAGGAATTTCAGGATCAAATTCTGTAAAGATAACTTTGGATGGAGATGGTGAAATGCAATTAATAGAGCTATCTAATGAAATTATGAAAGAAGATAAAAGCATAATTGAGGATTTGATTGTTGCAGCTCATAATAGTGCTAAATCTCAGCTTAAATCAAAAACAACTGAGGAAATTTCAAAAGCAACGGGTGGGTTTGGGATTCCTGGATTTAAATGGCCTTTATAGAATATGCAAAATGGTAATGAGATAGATCAGTTAATTAAACTAATATCAAAATTACCTGGTTTGGGACCAAAATCAGCAAAGAGAATTCTTTTAAAATTAATAAATAATAAAGACGAACTAGTAAAGCCTCTAGCAAAATCATTAACAGATGTTTATAAAAATATTTCTAGATGTAAAATTTGTGGGGCTCTAAAATCAATTTTAATAGAGTGTGATTATGAAAATTGTAAAATTTTAGACAAAAAATACGATAAAATTTGTGTGGTTGAAAATATAGCGGATCAATGGTCCATTGAGAGCTCTAATATATACCAAGGATATTTTCACATCCTTGGTGGCACAATATCATCTGCAGGGAATAGAAAAGGAGATTTATTAATTGACTCTTTAGTAGAAAGAGTCAAAAAAGAAAAGATTTATGAGGTAATTTTAGCCACTAGTGCAACAATAGAAGGCCAAACGACTGCCTACTATATTCAAGAAAGTTTAAAAAATTACAAAGTAAAAATTACTAAACTTGCCCAAGGCTTACCAGTTGGTGGTGAGATAGAAAATCTAGATGATGGGACTTTAATTTCTGCTTTTAAAAATCGATCTAATTTGATTTCGAACTCAGATTAGATTTTTTTTTTAATCTGTTTAAATGAAGTAATGGTTCGGTATAACCTGAAGGTTGTTCTTTACCTTTAAACACAAGATCACAAGCGGTTTGAAATGCTATAGAGTTTTCATAATCACCGCTCATTTTAATATATAATGGATCATTTTTATTTTGTTCATCAACTATTTTCGCCATCTCTTTCATTATTTCAGTTACTTGTATTTTTGTTGTAATTCCATGATGGATCCAGTTGGCTATATGCTGAGATGAAATTCTAAGAGTTGCTCTATCTTCCATCAAACCTATATTGTTGATATCAGGTACTTTAGAACAACCCACACCTTGATCTACCCATCTTACAACATAGCCTAATAAAGTTTGTGCAGAATTGGAAATTTCTTTATTTATATCTTCTACAGACCAATTAGGCCGGTCTGCTGTTGGGATTGTTAAGAGGTCATCAATTTTAGCTGGCTCTCTATGCATTAATTTTTTTTGTTCATTAAAAATATTTATTTCGTGATAATGCAAAGCGTGTAAAGCAGCTGCTGTTGGAGATGGAACCCATGCGCAGTTTGCTCCTGCTTTTAGGTGCCCTTTTTTTTGATCCATCATATCTTTCATTTTATCTGGCATCGCCCACATTCCTTTCCCAATTTGTGCTTTTCCTGAAAATCCACATTTTAAACCAATATCGACATTATTGTTTTCATAAGCATTGATCCATTTAGATGATTTCATATCACCTTTTTTAATCATAGGGCCGGCTTCCATTGATGTATGCATTTCATCACCAGTTCTATCTAAGAAACCAGTGTTTATGAAAAAAACTCTATTTTTAAGACTTCTAACACACTCTTTTAAATTTGCAGATGTTCTTCTTTCCTCATCCATAATACCAATCTTACAAGTATACTTAGGTAAATTTAGAACTTCCTCAACTTTAGAAAAAATTAAATCTGTAAACGCTGTTTCTTCCGGTCCATGCATTTTAGGCTTCACTATATAAACAGAGCCAGTTCTTGAATTAGTTTTTTTTTTAATATCATGTAGTGCAGCCGCTGTTGTTATAAAAGCATCCATTATTCCCTCAGGTATTTCACTTCCATCACTTAATAAAATTGAGGGATTAGTCATTAAATGACCAACATTTCTTATAAGTAAAAGGCTTCTACCATGCAACTTTAAACCTTTTCCATCTTTTGAAATATAACTTCTGTGTGGATTTAGCTTTCTCTCAAATAATTTACCCTCTTTTTCAAATTTTGATTTTAGATCACCTTTCATAAGGCCTAACCAATTTCGATAACAAATAATTTTATCTTCCGAGTCAACTGCTGCTACACTATCCTCATTATCACAAATTGTGGAAACTGCAGACTCTAGTATTATATCACTAATTCCTGCATGATCTTGTTGAGCAGCAAAAGCTCTAGAGTCTTTAAGAATTTCAATATGTAAATTATTATTTTTTAAAATAATTGCAGATGGGTTATCTCTTTCACCTCTGTGCCCAATAAATTTATTTTCATCTTTCAAATCAAAAATATCAGCACCTTTTAAAACTTTTAATTTACCATATTTTACAGCCAAACTTGTAATTTGACTCCAACTCAATCCAGCTAATGGGAAGTGCTTGTCTAAAAAATCTCTACCATATTTTATAACCATTTCACCTCTTAGTGGGTCATACCTTTCAGATACACTATCTTCAGACTGTTCAATTACATCTGTACCATAAAGACTATCATATAAACTCATCCATCTTGCATTCGCAGCATTTAAAGCATACCTCGCATTCATTATGGGTACTACTAACTGTGGTCCAGCTACATTTGCAATTTCTTCATCTACATTTTTAGTTTCTATTTTAAAATCAGGCCCTTCATTTTTTAAATAATCAATTTCTAATAAAAATTTTTTATACTCAACTAAATTAAATTCTTTACCTCTATTTTTGATATGCCAATCATCTATTTTCTTTTGCAAATCTTCTCTAAACTTAATTAATTCTCTATTTTTCGGTGCAAGCTCGTCAAGAGTTTTTTTAAGACCCAGCCAAAAATTTTCAGGAGATACATTTGTATTTTTCAATAATTCGTCATTTACAAAGTTTGATAGTCTTTCAGATACTTGTAGGTTATTAATTTTAATGTATTTTTCTTGCATAGCACTTAATTATATACCCCATCTGTATTTTTGCCTGAGAGTTTTGCTCCTTCGGCGGAAATCAATCTCTTTCCAGAGTGTTATGCTTCGATCGGTCCTTTTGCCTGAGAGTTTCCGGGGTGGTTGCTCCTTCGGCGCTAAAAGATAGTCTCTCCCGATAGTAAAACTTTATTCTTTATAAAGAATATACCATTTAATAACAAATACATGTTTAATTCAATATCATTTTATTGCCTTTTTTGCTAATTAAGTAATCATTATTAATCAACTATGAAAAATTACCTAAATTTTGAGAAAGAAATTAAAGAATTGGATGAAGAGCTTGAAAAGCTTAAAGACCCCTACAATCAGAGCGGCATTTCTGAGGTAGACACTCAAAAAATTTCTGAAACTCAAGATGAGATAAACAATAAACTAAAATCAATTTATTCAAACCTTGATCCTTGGCAAACTACTATGGTTGCAAGGCACGAAGATAGACCAAAATCAAAATTCTTCATTGATAATTTATTTGATGAATTCATATCACTATCGGGTGATAGGTATTATGGTGAAGATAAATCAGTTATTGCAGGTTTTGCAAAATTTAACAACCAATCAATTTTAGTAATTGGCCAAGAAAAAGGAGATGATTTAGACAGTAGAATTGAGAGAAATTTTGGAATGATGAGACCTGAGGGTTACAGAAAAACTATCCGTTTGATGGAGTTGGCTGACAGATTTCAAATCCCAATAGTTTTATTTATAGATACACCTGGTGCTTATCCAGGAGTGGGTGCTGAGGAACGGGGTCAGGCGGAAGCAATTGCAAAATCAATAGAATGTTGCATGAATTTAAAAATTCCAACAATAGCGATAATTATTGGAGAGGGTGGCTCTGGGGGAGCTATAGCTTTAGCCTCCTCAAGCAGAGTTTTAATGTTAGAAAATGCTATTTATTCTGTTATTTCTCCAGAGGGATGTGCAACGATTCTATGGAGAGATCCAAAAAAAATGCTTGATGCCGCTAAAGCAATGAAGCTTTCAGCGAAAGATTTATTAGAGCTTAATGTAATTGACGAAATTATTATGGAACCACCTGGTGGCGCACATAGAGATAAGGATCAAATTCTATTAAATGTTAGAACATCTTTGATGAAAAGTTTAAGTAATTTCCAATCAATGTCTGGAGAAGAAATCTTTAACAATAGAAAAAATAAATTTCTTAACATAGGAAGAAATAAAGGATTTGCAAATACAGCTGACACAGGTTCTTTAAAAGCGTCACAAATTGATATAATCAAAATCTTACATTCAAAAAAAATAATACTGCCATCTTTGGCCGTTCTCATTTTGATTTTGTTATTAATTATTTTATAATTTACCGCAACATTTTTTATATTTTTTTCCAGAGCCACAAGGACAGGCTTCATTTCTTTTTATTTTTCTATTAATTTCTTTTATTGATTTTTCCTCACCCAAGTCTCTATCTAATTCTTTATTAGGTGTCTCAACAAATTTTAAATTCATTAGCACATTTATATAATCTTGTTTAAGTTTTTTTAATAAATCTTCAAACAAAGAAAAAGCTTCTTTTTTGTATTCTACAAGAGGATCTCTTTGTCCATAAGATCTTAATCCAATTACTTGACGCAGTTGCTCTAAATATTGAATATGAGATTTCCAATTAATATCTATAGATTGTAGAAAAATTCTTTTTTCAACCTCTTTAGATTGACCAAACCCTAAAAGTTTAATTCTTTCTTCTCTGGATTTTTCAAATTTGTCTGAAACTAATTTCATTAATTCCTCATCTTTTTTTTTCAATAAATCCGCTAAATCATTTTCATCAAAGTTTTTACCCATTAAAGTTTTGATTTGACTTTCAAAATAAGAGCTTTTTGGATTTGTAATTTTTTGGATCTTAAAATTAATTAAATCTTTTTTAATTTCATTTAAAAAATTATTAGAATAATCAAATATTTTTTCACTATTCATCGCCTCTTTTCTTTGAGAAAAAATTACTTGTCTTTGGTCATTTAAAACGTTGTCAAACTTAATAAGAGTTTTTCTTATATCAAAGTTTCTTGCCTCTACTTTTTGTTGTGCTCTCTCTAAAGCTTTATTGATCCATGGATGATCGATACTCTCACCATCCTTTAAACCCAATTTTTCAAGCATGCTATTCATAGACTCGGATCCAAAAATTCGCATTAAATCATCTTCCAAACTTACATAAAAAATTGAATTTCCCTCATCGCCTTGACGCCCTGACCTACCTCTTGCTTGATTATCTACCCTACGCGACTCCATTCGTTCAGTTCCAATTACAAATAAACCACCCAACTCTTTTATTTCTTTTTTATTTTCAATGTATCTCTCCTCATTATTGTTATTTTTTTTGCCTCCCAACTGAATATCAACCCCCCTGCCGGAAATACTAGTTGTTATAATTACAGATCCTTTTTGGCCAGCATTTGAGATAATTTCAGCCTCATTCTCATGATTTTTTGCATTTAAAACAACATGTTTTATTCCCTCTTTATTTAATAATTTTGAGTAAATTTCAGATTTATTGACGCTAGATGTGAATACCAATAGTGGCTGTCCAACTTTGTTACGGTTCTTGATCATTTTAATTATAGCATTATTTTTTTCTTTTTCAGTTCTAAAAATTTGATCATTAAAATCTTTTCTTATCATTTTTTTATTTGTTGGAATAACAACTACTGGTAAATTGTAAATTTCAAAGAATTCCTCTGACTCTGTCAATGCAGTACCAGTACATCCAGAAATTTTTTTATAAAGTTTAAAATAATTTTGATATGTTATTGAAGCTAATGTTTGGTTTTCTGCTTGAATTTCAATTTTCTCTTTGGCTTCGAGCGCTTGATGTAATCCATCGCCAAAGCGTCTCCCCTCTAAAATTCTTCCAGTTAGTTCATCAATAATTTTTAAAGAGTTATCTTTAACAATATAGTCTCTCCCTTTTTCGAATAAATGATTTGCTCTTAAAGCTTGATTCACGTGATGAACTAAATTTAAATTTTCTGGATCGTAAAAATTGTTGTTTTTTAATATTCCCGTATCAGAAAAAATTTTTTCAACATTATTTATTCCATCATTTGTCAATAAGATATTTTTATCTTTCTCATCAATCTCATAATCAGTTTTATCCAATCTCTTAACCAATTTATCTACTGCAAGATATTTGTCAGTTTTATTCTCAGCGGCTCCAGAAATAATTAATGGAGTTCTGGCTTCATCTATTAAGCATGAGTCGATCTCGTCTACTATAGAAAAAAAATGATCCCTTTGAACCATTTCCTCTCTAGAATATTTCATATTATCTCTTAGGTAATCAAAACCTAATTCACTATTAGTTGCATAAGTTATATCGCAGTTATAATTTTTTTTTCTTTCTGCATCGTCTTGATGATTATTAATGAAACCTGAAGATATACCCAAAAAATTGTAAATTTTTCCCATTTCTAAGCAGTCTCTTTTTGCCAAATAATCATTTACAGTAACTATATGAACTCCTTTTTCATTAAGAGCATTTAAATAAGCAGCTAAAGTTATTGTTAACGTCTTTCCTTCCCCAGTGCGCATTTCTGCAATTTTCATTTCATGCAATACTATTCCTCCAATTATTTGAACATCAAAGTGCCTTTCATTTCTAGTTCTATTTGACGCTTCCCTAACTAGCGCAAAAGCCTCAGGTAATAATTCATTTAAATTGATGCCATTTTTTAATTTTTCTTTAAATTCATTAGTTTTTTCTGGAAATTCATTATCTTTAAGTTTTTTAGTAACCTCCTCTAGAGAATTTATTTTTTGGACTATTTTTTGCAACCTATCTAGCTCTTTTTGGTTACTTGATTTGATAAATTTTGAGAAAAGATTTAAAGGGTTAAACATTAATTTTTGATTTATTATTTACTTATATCCTTTAATATAATTAATAAATAAATATTTTAAATACTATGGGCATAAATTTACCTAATTTTTTATTATCTAAATCAAAAAATAAGAGAATGTTAGAGTATCAGGATTTGGACCATATTGACGGTGTTTCCATTTCTAGTGTATGTGCTAATCTTTATAAGGATTTCAGAGATGACCTTGTAATGTTTTATTTTAGAGAAGGGGCGAACTATGCCTCTGTTTATACCCAATCAAAAATAGTTTCTGAGAATATTAAGTGGAACTTAAATCAGAATTCAAAAAAGATATATTCACTATTGGTAAATGCAAGAAATGCAAACTGTTTTACTGGTAAACAAGGATATAAGAGTTTAGAAAAAATAGCAGATCAAATTTCTGAGGAATTGACTGAGAAACAGAAAGAGGACGAGGATGATCCAAAAAAAATCAAAGCCAAGGAGATAATTTTTGGTTGCACCGGTACTATTGGAGAAGTATTTCCAGAGGAGAAAATAAGAAATAAAATATCAGTTCTAGTAAATAACATTAAATATACCCAGAACAAGTATATTTGGATGAAAGCAGCCTTGGGAATTATGACGACAGACACTCAACCAAAAATGTCAATGGAAAATTGTAAAATTGGTGGATCTTCCGTTAAGATTTTCGGAATTGCAAAAGGATCTGGTATGATACAGCCAAATATGGCGACTACTCTGGCTTATATTTTTACAGATGCAGATATATCTAATGAAATTTTAAAAAAGCTTCTTAAGAAAAATATTTCAACAACTTTCAATGCAATAAGTTGTGATGGAGACACCAGCACCAATGACATGGTAAGTATTTTCTCTACTGGTAAAGTTAAACATACTAGAATTAAAAATTTTAATGATAAAAAAATCAGAGATTTTGAAGAAGCATTAAAAAAAGTTTTATTAAATTTAGCAAAAAGGGTGGTTTCTGATGGAGAGGGTGCCTCTAAATTTATAACTATAAATGTAGAGAATTGTAAAAATGAAACTGATGCAAAAAAGATAGGTTTTTCTGTGGCTAATTCACCATTAGTGAAAACTGCTATAGCTGGACAAGATCCAAATTGGGGAAGGATAGTTATGGCGATTGGAAAATCGAATGTTTTGATAAACTTAGAAAAATTATCTATAAAATTTGGAGAGTTATCCATTATAAATAACGGAAAATTGAGTATAAACTATGATGAATCTGAAGTTGCAAATTACATGAAAAACGACAACATAGAAATTAACATAAATATTTCAATTGGATCAAAAAAATTTACTACCTATACAATGGATCTGACAAAAAAATATATTGAAATTAACTCAGATTATAGAAGTTAATTATATTGAAATATATAATTGAATTATTAAATATCATTTATGATTAAGTACAAATTAAAATGTAAAAAATGTAAATTATCGTTTGATAGTTGGTTTGCGTCTTCTCAAGAATATGAAAAATTAAAAAAAAAAAATTATTTGAATTGTCATAATTGTGGATCAATAACGATTGAAAAAACACTTATGGCACCAAAACTACTAAAAAAAAATTGGAAAGAGAATGTAAGTATTAAAAACAATAAATATAAAAAGATTAATGAAAAAATCAGGGAGTATCAAAGATTTATTAAAAATAACTTTAAATATGTTGGCAACAATTTTGCCTACGAGGCAAGGTCGATCCACTATAAAAGTAAAAAAAATACGAAAGGTATATATGGAACTGCGTCAAAAGAAGAAATTAAGGATTTAAAAGATGAGGGAATTGAAACTGAAATTATACCCTGGATCGAAGATAAAAATAATTAATTTGAATTATTTTTTGATAAATTTTGCTATATAGTTTACTGACTTGTCTGAACTTAAATTCCAATTGTTTTTGATCAGATTAAATTTAACTCCTTGTAAATCGCTTAAATTCAAATTAAATTTTTTGGATATCTCAATTAATTCCTCTGGTTTAATAAATTTTTCCCATTCATGAGTTCCTATTGGAAGCCATTTTAAAATGTACTCTGCTCCAATTATCGCAAATATATAAGATTTTAGAGTTTTATTTAAGGTTGCAATAAACATAATGCCATCTTTTTTTAACAATTTTGAGCATGATTCTAAAAAAAGAATTACGTCTTCAACATGTTCAATAATTTCCATATTAAGTATTACGTCAAATTTAAAATTTTTTTTGAATTTTTCAGGAGATGAACAAAAATATTTAATATTTAAACCACTTTTTTTTGCGTGAATTTTTGCAACTTCAATATTTTTTTTTGACGCGTCAATTCCATAAACTTCAGCTCCAAGTCTTGACATTGGCTCAGATAATAATCCACCTCCACAACCAATATCTAAAATTTTAATCCCAGATAGGATTTTGTCTTCACTCCTAAGGCCGAAAGTTTTAATAATATTTTCTTTGATATAAGAAATTCTTATTGGATTAAAATTATGTAAAGGTTTAAATTGACCATTCGGATCCCACCATTCTTCAGCGATTTTAGAAAATTTTTCTATTTCTTTTTTGTTTATTGTGTTAGTTTCCATTTAAGTTAATTTATATTCAAGATGCATTTAATCAATATTTTAATTTAAAGATTAATTCATGAAAATTGTAGTTTTAAAATTTGGAGGAACTTCTGTAGGTAGCATAAAAAGAATAAAAAATGTTGCTAAGATCATAAATTCATATCATAAAAAAAAATATAAAATTATTGTGGTATCTTCAGCAATGAGTGGAGTTACTAATAAATTGATAAGAACATCTAAAGATTTAAGCAATAACTTTTCACCATCAGAGTATGATGTCCTTGTTTCAAGCGGAGAACAGGTAGCTTGCTCTTTAATTGCAGCTAGATTGTCGCATTTGGGAGTAAAATCTCGATCTTGGCTATCCTGGCAAATACCAATCATTACAATTGGTGATCACAAGAATTCGAAAATTGTTTCAATCTTTAGAAAAAAAATTTTAGATTATCTTAAAAAGGGAGGTATTCCTGTAGTTACTGGTTTTCAAGGAATTAATATAAATAATAGAATTACCACAATAGGTAGAGGTGGGTCAGATGCAAGTGCGATAGCATTCGCAAAATTTTTTAAGGCTGAGAGATGTATAATCTATACTGATGTTGAGGGAGTCTATACAACTGATCCAAATAAATTAAGAAAGGCAAAAAAGATAAAAGTAATTTCTTATGAAGAAATGTTAGAAATGGCATCTCTTGGTGCAAAAGTAATGCAACCAGTTTCAATTCAAGACGCACGTTTAAATAGAATCAATATCGAGGTTAAATCTTCATTTAAAAAAGGGACTGGCACATTAATTACAAAAAGAAAAAATATTATTAATAACAAGATTATTGCAGGTATTTCATCGACCCAAAATGATGCCAAGGTTTCTTTGGTTGGTGTTAAAGACAAACCAGGTATTGCAGCAAAAATTTTTAAGCCTTTGTCAGAAAATTTAATAAATGTTGATATGGTTGTTCAAAATATTTCGGCAAATGGAAAAGAAACAGATTTAACTTTTACTATTAAATCTTATGATTTAAATAAAACAAAGAAAATAATTGGGTCTAACAAAAATATAAAATTTAGAAAATTGCTATTAAAAAAAAATGTTTCCAAAATTTCAATTATAGGAGTTGGAATGATAACAACACCAGGAGTAACATTCAGAATGTTTCAGGCTCTTGCAAATAAAAAAATTAATATTCAAGTAATTTCAACATCTGAGATAAAAATTTCAGTCTTGATTGATAAAAAAAATACAAATAAAGCGCTTATTGCTTTACATAGAGAATTTAAATTAGATAGTTAAAAATGAGCATAAGACCTTTTAGAGATATTAAAAGAAGAAAAACTAGAGAAATAAATGTAGGTAAAGTAAAAGTAGGTGGAAATAATCCTATTTCAGTTCAGTCAATGACAAATACTTTGACCACAGATATAAAAGCTACGATTAATCAAATAAATGATATTCACAGTGAGGGTGCTGACATTGTAAGGGTCTCTTGTCCAGACGAAGCATCAACAAAAGCACTTAAAGAGATTGTAAATCATGTAGACATTCCTATAGTTGCAGATATTCATTTTCATTTCAAACGAGCAATAGAAGCTGCTGAAAACGGAGCTAGCTGTTTAAGAATAAATCCTGGAAATATTGGAAATGTAAGTAGAATTAAAGAGGTAGTAAGAGCGGCTTCTCAAAACAACTGCTCTATAAGAGTAGGTGTTAATGCTGGCTCTTTAGAAAAAGATATTTTAGAAAAATTTAGAGAACCTTGTCCTGAGGCATTAGTTGAAAGTGCTTTAAGAAATATAAAAATTTTAGAGGACGAAAATTTTCATAATATAAAGGTAAGTGTAAAATCTTCAGATTTATTCTTATCCATTATGGCTTATCGCCAACTTTCAAAGAAAATAGATTACCCTTTACATTTAGGGATAACTGAAGCGGGAAGTTTTGTTAGCGGAAGCATAAAATCATCTATTGGGTTGGGTACATTACTTTTAGAGGGAATTGGGGATACAATTAGAATATCGTTATCTGATGATCCAGTCAAAGAGGTCAGAATTGGAAATGAAATACTAAAATCACTAAATTTAAGGGAAAGAGGAGTAAAAATCATTTCTTGTCCATCATGTGCAAGACAAGGTTTTCAAGTCATTGAAACAGTAAAAATTTTAGAAAAAAGGCTTGCACATATTACTAAACCGATAACACTCTCTATAATTGGCTGTGTGGTTAATGGCCCTGGAGAAGCTGCGTATACGGATGTTGGTATAACTGGTGGCAACAAAGGTAGCAATATGCTTTATTTATCTGGAATACAATCGGAAAAAGTTCTGACAAGTAATATGATTGAAAAAGTCGTATCTGAAGTTGAAAAAAAAGCTTCTGAACTTGAGAATTGATAAAATGATTCCTGATAAAACCATCAAAGATTTGATAAGTAAGCACTCTAATTTAGAGAAAGAATTGTCCTCAAAAGATATGGATAAAAAATTTTTTGCAGAAAAATCAAAAGAGTATTCTGATTTAAATGAAATAGTTGATGATGCAAAAAAATATTTATCTTTCAGAAAAGATAAAGATGAACTAGAAAAAATTTTGAAGGATCAAAATTCTGACTCAGAGTTACTAAAAATGGCTGAAATTGAACTTAAAGAGCTATCAATTCAACACGAAAGAAATGAGAAGAAACTAAAATTATTTTTGATACCTAAGGACGAGGCTGACAAAAAAAATGCAATTATAGAAATAAGGGCAGGTACAGGAGGTTTAGAAGCTAGTTTATTTGCATCTGATCTTTTTAAAATGTATGAAAAAGTAAGCAATAAAAAGAAATGGTTTTTAGAGATAATATCGATTTCAAAAAGTGAAGCAGGAGGATTAAAAGAAGTTATTGCAACTATAAAAGGAATTAATATTTATTCCACTCTTAAATACGAAAGCGGAGTTCATAGAGTTCAGAGAGTACCTGATACAGAAACTCAAGGAAGAGTGCATACCTCAGCAGCTACCGTAGCTGTGTTGCCAGAGGCTGAAGAAGTTGATTTAAAAATAAATGAGTCTGATTTACGTATTGATGTTTTTAGAGCCGGGGGACCTGGAGGACAATCTGTAAATACAACAGATAGTGCAGTAAGAATTACACATATACCTAGTGGAATTTCTGTTTCTCAGCAAGATGAAAAATCTCAACATAAAAATAAAGCTAAGGGCTTAAAAATTTTAAGAGCAAGATTGTACGAATTAGAGAGATCTAGAATTGATCAAGAAAGATCAAAAGAAAGAAAAAGCAAAATTGGAACAGGTGATAGGTCTGAAAGAATAAGGACTTATAACTTCCCTCAAGGAAGAGTTACAGACCATAGAATCAATTTGACTTTGCATAAACTTGAGGAATTTTTAGAAGGAGAGGCCTTTGATGAAATGATCGAGTCTTTATCACTTAAAGCTCAAGAAGAAAGTTTGAGTAACCTTTAAGGAGAATTTATGAATATTTTAGAGGCTACAAAGAAAGGGAGTAACACATTAAAAGAAAATGGGATTAAGTCTCATATGCTTGACAGTGAAATTTTAATGTCAAAAGTTTTTAATAAAAATCGTATAGATATAATTTCGAATTTTCATACTAATTTATCAATTAAGCAAATTGAACTTTTCAATAATTTAATTAAAGAACGATCAAAAAGAAAACCAATTGCTTATCTAATTGGTAAAAAAGAGTTTTGGAAATATGAGTTTGATATCACTGAAGATGTCCTAATACCAAGGCCAGATACAGAGACCGTTGTTGAACAATCTTTAAAATTGACAAAAAATAAGTCAAGTCTGAAAATATTAGATATTGGGGTTGGTTCAGGATGTATTTTATTATCGATCTTAAAAGAGCGGAAAGGTTTTTATGGCACTGGGATTGATATTTGCAAGAAAACTTTGAATAATTGTAAGTTGAATATCAAAAAACTCGGTTTAAACGATAGAGTTAAGCTGTACAAATCAGATGTTGACAATTTCAATTATGGCAAATATGATTTAATAATATCTAATCCTCCATATATTAATAAATTAAAATTAAAATATTTGGAGAAAGATGTTTATGATTACGAGCCAATATCGGCATTAGATGGTGGCGAAGATGGATTGCTTATTTTAAAAAAAGTCGTTTATAATTCGTCTAAGCTTTTAAAAAAAGGTGGCATATTAATTCTCGAGATAGCTTTTGATCAAACAGATAAAGTAAAAAAAATTTTAATAAAAAATGGATATTATATTAAAGACGTTATTAAAGATTTAGCCAAAAATAACAGGTGTATAATAAGCACTAAAAATTGAGATTATGGTAACTTTCAGAAATAATAATACTAGAAGAAACAGCTTTAGAAGAACCGATAGAAATTTTAAAGTTAGTAATGACAGAAACAAATACAACAATTTTCCTAATAATGACACTTTTCAAAGGAAGTTGTCTGGAAGAAATAATCATAACGCCTCTAAGTTAATTGAAAAATATAATAATTTAGCAAGAGAGGCATTATCAACTGGTGATAAAATTTTATCAGAAAATTACTTTCAACATGCAGATCATTTTACAAGGGTGCTTAGTGAGCGAGAAATTCAAAAAAAACAATTAGATAATAAATCATCTAAAGATTCTGAACAAAGTTTGTCAAAAAATGATGATAATAATAGAAATTTTTCTCAAGATAAAAACCTAGCTAATGATAAGATTGAGACTAAAGTAAGTTAATTTAATCCAATAATTTTTTCTGATTTCAAAACATCTAATTTTATTTTAGCTGTCTCAAAAAGCTTTCTTTCTTTGCCTTTAAGTATTTTTCCTGATGGTAGTTTAAGAGTTTGAGAATTTATTTTTTTTCCATTCACAATAACCTCGTAATGGAGATGTGGACCAGTTGACTTACCGGTTGAGCCAACATATCCAATTGTCTGACCTTGTTTTACTCTTACTCCACTTCTTATTCCACTAGCAAATTTTGACATGTGTGCATAAACTGTTTGATAAGTCGAGTTATGTTTAATCACTACACAATTTCCACCTCCACCACACCACCCAGCTTTCTTTACAATACCGTTACCAGATGCCATTATCGGAGTTCCCATAGGTGCAGCAAAATCAGTCCCACGATGCATCTTATTAAATCCATCAATTGGATGCTTTCTCATACCAAATGGAGAGGATAGTCTTGCCCCATTGATAGGAGTTTTCATCAGTGCTTTTTGACTACTTTTTCCATTTTTATCATAATGGCCTTTACTATTTTTGGAGTTGAAAAAATATAGTGGTTTATCTTTTCCACTTAATTTTAAATTAGCAAAAAGAATTTCTCCAGTCTCTATTATTTTTTTATCATCATTTTTGAATACCTCATACATTATTTGAAAACTGTCACGTTTTCTTATATCTCTTTGGAAATCAACCTCAAAACCATAGATACGAGCAAATTCTATAATTGTATTGATTGGCACTTTTTTTTTAGAGGCTGAGTTATAAAGACTATTTAAAATTATGTTTTCTCTATATATAATTTCTTTATTAAGTTTTGTAAGAATAATTTCTTTATTGAAATCATTTTTCTCTCTATTTTTTGTAAGCAATATCTTTTCTGCATTAGAAATTTGAAAAATAAATTCCTTTAACTGATTGCTAGATTGATTTATTGTAAATTGTATTTTTTGATTTGTATTTAATTTATTGAGATTAATTTTTTTTGATAATTTTTTTTTTACAATCAAAATTTCTTCTTCTTTTATATTGTAATCTTTTAAAATTTTATCAAAAGTTTCTCCCTCATTAATTTTGTGGGATACAGTCTTAAATTTTGGCTCAAGATTTTCAAATATGTTATTAACTGTTTTTTTAAAATAAATATTGTTAATTATATTTTTGTAACTTTTAAAGATTTTCTGCTTATTAAAATTATAATAAGTTGTTGATAACACTGTTGTAATTATTAATAATCCTAAAGCAATGATTTCTGTATTATTACTTAATTTTTTTTTAAATCTGTTTAACATTTAGCAATTTTTTGATTGTACAATTAGCAGTTAAATAATATTCAAAATATCAAAAAAAAGCTTGAAAAATAAGGCTTTTTTTTCAATTTTTTACTGTTAAATGCTTGATTTCCCCAAATTTTAGCCTATAAGCAACAGCTTCCTCAAAAAAAACCACTTATAAAGATGTTTTTTTTGGGTTTATTGAGCTTTTAAAATCTCAATTAGCTGTTTAAAAAAGTAAATATTTAAGAAGAGAAGTGTGGACGGTTAAGGTTACCAAAATTTGTCGTACACACTTCAAAATTATACAAATTTTAATTCTTAGGATTTGTATAGAAGCTAGTGTGCGCCGTTTTTAAACTTGAGAGTTTGATCATGGCTCAGAACGTACGCTGGCGGCACGCCTAACACATGCAAGTCGAACGAAGTAGCAATACTTAGTGGCAGACGGGTGAGTAACATGTAGGTATCTACCCTATGGCCTGGAATAACACGAGGAAACTTGTGCTAATACTGGATAAGTCTTTACGGAGAAAGCTTTATGCACCATTGGATGAGCCTGCACTTGATTAGTTTGTTGGTGGGGTAATGGCCTACCAAGACTTTGATCAATAGCTGATTTGAGAGGATGATCAGCCACATTGGGACTGAGACACGGCCCAAACTCCTACGGGAGGCAGCAGTGGGGAATCTTGCACAATGGAGGAAACTCTGATGCAGCGATGCCGCGTGAGTGAAGAAGGCCTTTGGGTTGTAAAGCTCTTTCGTCGGGGAAGAAAATGACTGTACCCGAATAAGAAGGTCCGGCTAACTTCGTGCCAGCAGCCGCGGTAATACGAAGGGACCTAGCGTAGTTCGGAATTACTGGGCTTAAAGAGTTCGTAGGTGGTTGAAAAAGTTGGTGGTGAAATCCCAGAGCTTAACTCTGGAACTGCCATCAAAACTTTTCAGCTAGAGTTTGATAGAGGAAAGCAGAATTTCTAGTGTAGAGGTGAAATTCGTAGATATTAGAAAGAATACCAATTGCGAAGGCAGCTTTCTGGATCATTACTGACACTGAGGAACGAAAGCATGGGTAGCGAAGAGGATTAGATACCCTCGTAGTCCATGCCGTAAACGATGTGTGTTAGACGTTGGAAATTTATTTTCAGTGTCGCAGCGAAAGCGATAAACACACCGCCTGGGGAGTACGACCGCAAGGTTAAAACTCAAATGAATTGACGGGGACCCGCACAAGTAGTGGAGCATGTGGTTTAATTCGAAGATACGCGCAGAACCTTACCAACACTTGACATGTTCGTCGCGACTTTAAGAGATTAAAGTTTTCGGTTCGGCCGGACGAAACACAGGTGCTGCATGGCTGTCGTCAGCTCGTGTCGTGAGATGTTGGGTTAAGTCCCGCAACGAGCGCAACCCTCACTTTTAGTTGCCATCATTAAGTTGGGCACTCTGAAAGAACTGCCAGTGATAAGCTGGAGGAAGGTGGGGATGACGTCAAGTCCTCATGGCCCTTACGTGTTGGGCTACACACGTGCTACAATGGTATTTACAAAAGGAAGCAAAACGGCGACGTTTAGCAAATCCTAAAAAAATACCTAAGTTCGGATTGCACTCTGCAACTCGAGTGCATGAAGCTGGAATTACTAGTAATCGTGGATCAGCGTGCCACGGTGAATGCGTTCCCGGGTCTTGTACACACCGCCCGTCACACCATGGGAGTTGGTTCTACCTTAAGGCAAGGTTTCAAACCCTTGACCACGGTATAGTCAGCGACTGGGGTGAAGTCGTAACAAGGTAGCCGTAGGGGAACCTGCGGCTGGATTACCTCCTTTCTAAGGATGAATGAAATTTTATTTCATTCTAAATAATAAACAGGTTAATGTTGACCGTCCTCATTTCTCTTCTTAAATTAGTGTTTCTCTTGCATGGGGGCCGGTAGCTCAGTTGGTTAGAGCACACCCTTGATAAGGGTGGGGTCGAAAGTTCGAGTCTTTCTCGGCCCACCAAATTAATATCTTGGGGGATTAGCTCAGCTGGGAGAGCGCCTGATTTGCATTCAGGAGGTCAGCGGTTCGATCCCGCTATCCTCCACCAGAAACACTTAGTTATCTAATTTT
>CACIHQ010000002.1:0-35000 GCA_902586495.1 uncultured Pelagibacteraceae bacterium | reverse complement strand
TTTATACCAGATTCTAGAAATATTTTACTAAAGTTTTTTGTGTATTTAATCTCTATGAAATTCTTAATTTTAATTATTTCATTATATACCGCTATTGATAGAGCACTTTTAATTATATTTGACAAAACGAAGAAAGTTAAAAACAGAATAAGGCTTGGCTTTAAATTTAAAAATTCAGTGAACTTTAGTATAAATAAAGTAAATTTATTTGGGTTTTTTAAATTAGGGTCAATAATAAAATCAACTAAAGGTATACTGCTAACAACTGCAGAGGTTAAAACTAAAATTTCAATAAAAAGTAGAAAAACCAGAATTAAAAATTCTTTCTTATTTTCAAAAATAATTTTTTTAAAGGGTTTATAGTTTTCAAATGTTAGAATGGACATTTACAGATTTTTGTCATTTATTAACTTTAATTATTCACAAAATTTACACCTTAAAAATATTTTTTAATCGCTTTTTTGGCTTTTGTTAATTTTGTATCATAATTAAAAATAGTGCCTCCAGCTTTAAAAAAAAACTTAGGTTTAATAATCCGATTTTTGAAAGTTAAATTCTTAAGCTGAACTATTTTATTTCCCATTATTACTCTTATATAATCTTTACCAATGTTTATAATTTTACCGTTTAAAAATGAATGGTACTTTTTTTTTGATTGAATTTTAGCATTTTTGATAATTATTTTTTTCCCATTATAGAGGGCATGAGCTCCTGGGTATGGATCAGAAAAACTATTTATAAACGAAACACATTCCTCAGCATTCCAATTTAAATTTAAAAAACCATTCATTTCAGAGTTCAATCTCGGAAAATATGTACTTTGTAAACTATTCTGAATTTTAGTCCTTTTTTTTAATTTAATGAATTTAAAGATATCTTTTTTTAAGTGGTAATAATATTTATTAATTGCATCTATCGGTTTTATATTTTTTTTTATCACAAATTTCTTTTTTAAAATAACTCTTCCTCCATCAATTTTTTCATTTATTTCGTGAAAACTTATCCCGATATATTTTTCATTATTCATTATTGAATAAGATATAGGAGCCCCTCCTTTGTAATAGGGTAAATATGAATCATGAACATTATATAATTTATTCTTAAAATACTTAATAATTCTACTTTTAAAAATAAATCTACAGCCTATAGATATACCAAAATTAATCTTATGTTGATTTAAAATTTTTATAATTTTTTTCTCATCATATTTTGAAAGATAATAGATATCACATTTAATATTTTTTTTCAGAGGAAACAATCTATAATTATTTAACAAATTTAAATCTCTCTTATCATCCTTATGAGTAATTATGCACATATATTCTATCTTATTTTTTTTATAGTTTTGTGAGATATATTCATTTAGAATACTGGTTCCAAATAGACAGAGTCTTAATTTTGATTGTTTCATATGGTAAGCAATAATTATATTAGTTATGCAATAATAATACAAGCTAGATTAAATTCTAATCGATTAAAAAATAAAATTTTAAAAAAAATATATAGAAAATTTACTGTAATTGAATTCTTAATTTTAAGACTACTAAAAAAATTTGACGAAAGTAAAATAATTTTTGCTTTAGCTAAAGATCAAAAAAATTTTAAGATTAAAAAAATTTTAGACAGGCACAAAATAAAATATTTTGAAGGGTCCGAAAAAAATGTATTAAAAAGATATTTAGACTGTTCAAGGAAATTCAACACTAAAAATATAATCAGAGTTACTTCTGATTGCCCATTAGTTGATCCTTTTTTAATAAAAAAAATGTACACATATTTTAGGAAAAAGAAATTAGATTATCTATCTAATACTTTACCCGAAAAAATTAAGAAATATCCTGATGGAGCTGATATAGAAATTTTTACTATTGAGGCTCTAAAAAAGATGTCTGAGATGAATTTAAATAGAGATGACAAAGAACATGTGACAAACAAATTTTGGTCAACAAAAAAATTTAAAACAAAAATATATCCTTTAAAAGAGGATTTTTCTCATTATAGATATACTATTGATTATAAAACCGACATTTTAGTGGTAAAATACCTAATTAATAAGATTATGAAATCAAAAATATTTGGAAATACAACTGAACTAGTTGATATAATCAAAAAAAATAAAAAAATTGAAAAGATCATGAGAAAAAATGTGGTTAAACAAAGGTTTCGTAGAAAAAAAGTTTTTTTATGAATTTCTGTATTTTAACCTCAAAATCTTCATGGTTTTACTTATACAAAAGAAAGCAAATTCGTAAAATTTTTAAAAAGAATATTAAAATTTTTACAGATCCAAAAAAGGTAAACTTAAACGAAAAATTATGTTTTGTTTTGAGTTATTATAAAATCATTCCAAAAAAATATTTAAATAAATCACTCAAATTTATAGTAAACCACGAATCAAACTTACCAGAAAATAAAGGCTTTTCACCTTTATTCTGGCAAATACTTCAAGGGAAAAAAAAAATTACCTCCACTTTATTTATTATAGATTCAAAAAAAGGATTAGATGATGGTCAGGTTATTATAAAAAAAAATTATTATTATGATGATACTTTGCTTTACGATGAAATAAAAAACAAACAATTTGAAAACTCAATTGATATGATCAAATCGTATTTTAAGAAAAAGAAATATAAAATGTTTACCCCTAAGAAAATTAACTTCTTAAGACGTAGAACAAATAAGGATAGCGAAATAAATATAAACAAAAGTTTAAAGTCTCAATTTGATCTTCTAAGGATTTGCGACAATAACAATTTCCCAGCTTTTTTTATATTTAGAAAAAAAAAATTTTTATTAAGGATTTTAAAAGAAAAATAAAATTATTTTCTTAAAAATAATATTCTATCAGAAATAATTTCAAATTTTGTATTTGAGTAATAATTTTTCTTTGATAAATGGGATATTTCATTGATAATTGTTCTGATTTTCATTTTTTCAAATTTTGGAAATTTATGCTCAATAGGTGATTTCTTTCTTTCCAAAAATATATATTTTATTTCCTTTAACGTATTTTTTAGCAGATTTTTTTGTTTGAAATAAATTGATGGGTCAAATTTTTTAAAATTTTTATTTATTTTATCAAAAATATTTATTTGTCTTTCATAAGCGTAAGAACTCTTTTCAAAAAAAAACCTTTTTTTGAGGAGTTTTTTCTTTATTAATAATTTTTCAGTAGATTCTTTTTTTATTATTTTTGCCACTTCAGAATGATTTTTGGCTTTAATTCCAAGTGAGTTGGGAAATTCAGATAATTCATCTTCTTTCCATTTTTGTGGGACGTAACTTATGCAGGGTATGTTCAAAAGTAAGCTTTCAATAGCTGATGTACATCCATTTTGGATAACAAACTTAGATTTTAAAATAGATTTATCAAGAGTTAAATCTTTAACATTTTCTATTTTTATATTTTTTGATTTAAAATTTATCAGTTTGGTCCAATCTTGAAAGTTATCGTTAGGATGAGGCCTCAAAGAAATTTCATAGTTTTTAAAATTTTTTGATAAATATCTTATCAATTTTACAAAATGGTAAACTTTTAAAGCATGAATACTTTCCATGTTATAAGCAAATTTTTCTGCAAATTCATTATATTTATCCCTTAATCCTGTAGTAGCAAAAATTCTATCTGCAAAATTTCTTACGCCAGTCACATTAAAGCTTGAAATAATTAAAATTTTTTTTTTTTTATTTTTTTTTGGTTTTTTAAGTTTGAATAAATCAAACCTGGGTGAACCTGTTAAGATTGCGTTTTTTGTTTTTCTTTTTAAATAATTGTAATCCCTGTTTCCCCAGCAAAAAAAATAACTTAAAAAATTAAATGATCTAAAGTTACTAAATCGAATTTTCGCAAAACTATCATATCTTTTATTTAGTATCCCTGACTCCTCATCCTGAGCAGTAAAAAAGAATTTTTTTTTTTTTAGTTTTTTTAGTATATTTACTTGATACTCATTTGAGTTTGCATCTTTCATGTGAATAATTCCAGGTGGAATTTTATTTTGTAAGGCTAATTTTTGAATTTCAGACCTATGTGCTATTAGTACACTATAACCTCTTTTAACAGCTTCTAATGCCAGTAGCATTTTCGCTTCTATCTCTCTGTTATATATCTCTAATTCTATGTAAAGATTCATTAATTAAGTCTTTTAAAAGTGTCGTGGCAAACAGGACTTTTTAAAAATTTATCTATGTCTAAATTATTTTTTTCTATGTGGGAAATCTTCCTAAAAATTATATCTAAATTTTTTAAATATTTATTTATCATTATTTTATCATGTTTAGTTGTAAGAAAGATCATATTAGTTGCCAAAATATTTTTTTTTAACATTTCTTGGGTAATATAAGTCTTATACTTTAAATGGTTTTTTTTAAAAACAAATGATGTCATAGACTCGATACCTTTGATCTTGAAATCAAGACCATGTTTTTTTTTTAATCTTAACCATTCTTTGTTAACATATTTTCCTAAATGAATAATTTTTTTCCAGCTCTCAACTCTTTTCATTTCTGTTAGTGTTGTTAGCCCAGCTACAAAACCGATTTTTTCACTCCAAAAAGTGCTACTAATAAAACTTTTATTTGCCTTATCCATAATTTTTTTACTTCCAAGTACTGCTGTAATTGCATATCCATTCCCTAGAGCTTTGCCAAACATCGCTAAATCAGGATTAACATTGGCAATTTTGTGTATACCACCTAGACATCTTCTGAATCCAGTCGTGCATTCGTCAAAGATTAAAACTATACCATTTTCACTGGTAAAACTTCTTACTTTTTTTAAGAAATTAATATTTGGTAAAGTGTCTCTACAAACTTCCATTATGACTGCAGATAATTTTCTCTCTTTGTGAATTTTTTTTAATTTTTCAAAATCTCCATAATTAAAGGTTGAAGTCAAACCTTTTAATCTTTTAGGAACACCATCAGTTGACAATCCCTTCAAAAGATGAGTATTTAAATTATTTGGACTTTCTAGATTGAGAGATAAATACCAATCATGCCATCCATGGTATCCACAAACTGCAATATTATCCTTTTTATTGAAGGCTCTTGCTATTCTAATAGCAATAGCATTTGCCTCACCACCCGATCTAGCAAAAGTACATTTTTTCGCCCAGGGATGAAGCTTGATTAATTTTTGGGCTAACAAAACTTCATATTTTGAGTTTAAGGTACACATATTACCTTTTTTAATTTCGTTGGAAACTTTTTGGTCAATTTTTTTATTTCCATAGCCCAATATATTATGTCCCACTATACACATCATGTCTAAATACTTGTTATTATCTAAATCAGTAACAAATACATCCTTAGCTTTAGAAAAATAACCTGGCCATTTCTTTGGCAAAATCATTTCAGGTCTCTTTGATAAAAGCATGTTACCATTAAGAATTAATTTTTTTGCTTTCTTGTATAAAGTAAAACTTTTTCTTGTTTTCATTGTAATTTTTTTAGATATACAGACTAACTTATAACAATAATTTTTATTGTTTGTAGATTTTTTTTCTTTTAAAAATCACACTCCCTTTTTCTGCCTTTCTTAACCCAAATTTGGTTTTATTAATTATAATTTTTATTTTATCTAATTCTGATTTTAATGTTTTCATTTGTGTTCCAGTTATTGATACAGCAGAGTCTACACATTTATGATTATGGTTTATTTTAAGGTGTTTCTCAATTATGTTAGCCCCTAATAAATTACCATAAATTGGTATTTTTATATCATTTGTATGATCAGAAATTCCGATTTCACAGCTAAATTTTTTTTTAAGATAACTTATGTTAGAAAGGTAAGAAGTCTCTTCTTTGTTGGGGTATGAAGACACACAATGAAGTAATGCAATATCCACTCTTTTTTCTTTGAATTTTTTATAAACTTTTTTTATTTCATTGTAGCTAGCCATGCCTGTTGAAATTATAGTTTTTTTCTTTGTTTTGATAATTTCGTTAATTAACTCAAAATTTCCTATGTCAAACGATGCAACTTTAAAAGTTTTTACATTTATGCTTTCCAAAAAATTTACAGATTCAATATCAAAAGGGGTTGAAAAAAAATTAATTTTTTTTTTTTTACAATAGTCACTTAAAATTTTAAAACTTTTAAAAGGCAACTCACATTTTTTTAAAATATCGAAAATTTTATGATATTTTTTATTTACTCTTTTTTCAGTAATATAAGTTTGAAATTTAATCGCATCCGCCCCACTTTTTTTTGCAGTATCTACGAGCTTAAGAGCTGTTTTTAGATTACCATTATGATTTATACCTGCTTCAGCAATTAAAAAGTTTTTATTTTTTACCATGAAGATAATCCTCCATCGATAATGATATTTTGACCATTAATATACTCAGAGTAATCACTAGATAGAAAAAGAAGTGCGGTGAATAAATCTTCCTCTTTCCCAATTCTATTTTTAGGCACTCTCATAGAATATTTTTTTAAAAATAACTTACTTTGAGGATTTTTTTTATTAAATATTCCACCTGGAGAAATACAATTCACATTAATATTATATTTTGATAATGCCACACTGTAATATTTTGTTAATTGAATTATAGCGGCTTTAGAAGCGCCATAAATTTCTGAACTAAAATTATCATTTTTTCCATAAATCCTAAAATCAGGGCTTAAAAATCCATAAATTGAACCAATGTTAATGATATTACATTTTTTTAATTTCATTTTTTTATGCTCAGATAAATAAGTATTTATTAAATTTAAGCTGCCTTTCAAATTAGAATTTAAAGTTTTATTAATTTCGATATCTTTTCTTTTATCAAATTTTGAATACACAGAAATACTTGCATTGTTTATTATTATATCTATTTTTTTAAATTTTAATATTATTTTATGAAATAAACGCTCAACTCTCTTTTTATTAGAAATTTCTATTTTATAAAAAAAAAATTTTTTATCTTTAAGTTTGGTATTTTTAATGTCCATACCGATTACAAAGGCTCCTTGTGACAAAAAAAGTTTTGAGAAAGCATTTCCTAATTGGCCACTTGAGCCTGTTATGACTACTATCTTTTTTTTAAAGTTGAATAAATTATCTACTGATAGATTGTTCATAAATTTTTCCGATTAAATTATAATTTCTTCTAATTTTTTTCAAATTAATTATTTGTTTTTGTACGAAATCAATTTTTCTTTCATAAGCTTGATTATCATAAATTTTTAAAAAAAAATTCAATATTTTGTTTTCATTAATTTTAGAAAAGTATTTTATTGCCCCTTTTTTAAATAGTTCATTTGCATTTCTTTTTTGATGATTGTATTGAGGCAAACAAATAATCTTTTTGTTCATTAATATTGAGTCAAATAATATTAATCCACCTGAACTAAAAACAATATTACTTCTTTTTAATTTATCTAGATAATCTTTGTTATCAAAAAATGTTAATTTGTGTTTAGATTTAATTTCACTGAGATTTTTTATATAGATTTTTGGGAGATTTATATTTAATCTAAATTTTAATTTATTAAGAATTTTTAATAAATGTATCGAGTATTTTTTTTTATCAAACCCACCAAAAAACATAAATATTTGATTATTTTTTAAATTTTTTTTGTTTTTAGTTTTTTTAAGTCTGAGTATCATATATTCAAAACCTATTTTTGAGTTTTTAACTGATCTTACATCTCTAATTAGTGCATTTAAGCTTAAGTCAAACTTTTTTCTATTTTGAGAAGAATCATCTAAAATTATTTTTTTTTTGTAATTATTTTTTATCTTATTAATAAAATGTGCATTAACTTTACCAAGTCTATCAATAATTAGTAAATTTGATTTAAATTTATTTAATAATTTTATTTCTTTAGATGAATAATTTATAATATTTTTATCTACCTTAATAACCTTATAACCGTTTTTTCTCACGATTTCATATCCAGATTTAAATTTATTTTGATATTTTATTAAAAAAAAAATTTTTTTTTTTTTCAAACGAAATTTTTTTTTTAAGAAATTAGCTATATTAATTGAACGATAAACATGACCAGTGCCTAAGCCAGAAATCTCACCTGCATCACACCTAAAAGTTATCTTATTTATTAAAAAATTCTCTGATTTTTTCACAAATATATAATGCCTCTTTTTTTTGAACTTTAGGATGAATCGGTAGACTTAAAGTATTATCACCAAGATATTTTGAATTTGGACATGTCCTATTATTCCAATTAAATTTTTTTCTAAAAATACTCATGTCTGTGACCGTTCTGTAATTTATACCTACTCCAACACCTTTTAAGTTTAAAAATTTTATTAAGTCATTGCGATTTTTATTTGTTTTATCTTTATCAACTACCAATAAAAATAAATGATAAGCGTGTTTAATATTTTTGAATTCGATTTTTTGAAATTTAATTGGAAGATTTTTAAGTTTTTTCTTGTAGATGTAGAATAATTTTTTTCTTATCATCCAGTTTTTATCTAATTTTTTAAGTTGAATTATTCCCATAGCTGCATTGATATCTATCATATTATACTTGTAACCTATTTCTGTGACATCATAATGCTCATAATATTTTTTGTTAACACTTTCTGGCAAATATCTTTTCCAGGCGTCTTTTGATAATCCATGAAGTCTTGCTACCCTTATTTTTTTATAAAAATTTTTATCATCACAAATTATCATACCACCCTCACCTGTAGTAAGATTTTTTGTTGAATAAAAACTAAAACAACCTGCATCTCCAAAATTCCCAACATGTTTACCATTTATTTTGCTTTCAATAGCATGTGCACAATCCTCAATTACTTTTAAATTATATTTTTTTGCGATTTTCATTATTTTCATAATTTCACAAGGCAAACCTGCTAAATGAACAATTAAGATTGCTTTTGTTTTTCTTGTAATAAGTTTTTCAATGTTTTTAGGATCTATATTAAAAGTTTCTGGGTTGATATCTGCTAAAATCGGTTTTGCACCAATCATGGCAATAGAATTGATTGTAGATGCAAAAGTCATTGGTGTTGTTATTACCTCATCTCCTATTTTAACACCACAATATATTAAAGACAGATGTAATGCAGCTGTACATGAATTTACGGAAACTGCAAATTTACTTTTTTTGTAATTTTTAAAATTATTTTCAAATTTTTCAGTTACCTTGCCACTTCCAATCCATTTAGATTTAATTACTTTAGTAATATAATTTATTTCTTCATTCCCGATAGATGGTTGGCCAAATATAATTTTTTTTCTCATTTATTTATTCTAAGTAATAATTAAGGGTTATTATGATTTATTAAAAATTATATATTATTTCAAGTTATCATTATTATATTATACTAATACACTAAATAAAGTTTTTAAAAAATGAAAAAAAAACAAATCATTACTGGTGTGGCTGGATTTGTTGGTTTCAGTTTCTGTAAAAAATTATTGGATAAAAATAAACAAGTAATTGGCATAGATAATTTAAATGATTATTATGATGTTAAAATTAAAAAATCCCGACTAAAAATTCTTAAAAAAAACAAAAACTTTATTTTCTTACACATTGACTTGAGAAAAAAAGAGATATTAGAAAGAAAATTAAGAAATT
Source organism: uncultured Pelagibacteraceae bacterium (assembly GCA_902586495.1). Lineage (GTDB taxonomy): Bacteria > Pseudomonadota > Alphaproteobacteria > Pelagibacterales > Pelagibacteraceae > Pelagibacter. Next base: position 25,450 of record CACIHQ010000002.1, on the reverse strand, counting down.
ACAATATCCAGTCATTATTCCATTTTGCCGCCCAAGCTGGTGTAAGACATTCACTTCTAAAACCAATTGATTATGTTGAAAATAATATTTGTGCAACATTTAACATCTTAGAAATTTGTAGAATTAAAAATATTAAACATTTGATACTTGCATCGACAAGTAGCGTTTATGGTTTTACAAAAAAAAAAAGAGTTAATGAAACACTTTCCACTGATAAACCTTTGCAATTTTATGCAGCTTCAAAAAAATCATGTGAATTGATGGCACATTCATATTCAAATATATATAAAATGAAAGTATCTGTTTTAAGATTTTTTACTTTATATGGACCGTTAGGAAGGCCGGATATGGCTCTTTTTAAATTTACTAAAGGAATATTAGAAAAAAAGAAAATCTCTTTATTTAATTACGGAGATCATAAAAGAGACTTTACATATATAGATGATGCAGTGAATGCAATTGAGTTAGTAGAAAAGTTAAAGTTTAAAAAAAAAGAATTTTATAGAATTTTTAATGTTGGAAATGGTAGATCTGTTCACTTAAAAAAATATTTAAAAGAAATAGAAAAAAATTTGAAAAGAAAAGCTAAAATAAAGTATTTACCGATGCAGAAAGGAGATGTAAAAAATATCTTAAGCGATAATACAAAATTAAACAGATATAAAGAATTTAGAAAAAGAACACATTACAAAATTGGTGTTAAAAAATTTATAGACTGGTATAGAGATTATTATTGATTTAATGTATATAATTATATTTTCTAGACTTGCTTCAAAAAGGTTTAAGAACAAAGCAATAATTCGCTTAATTAATAATAAAATGTTAATTGAACAAGTTATTGACCAAGCTAAATTAATCTTGCCCAAAAAAAAAATAATATTAGCAACAACAAAAAATAAAGAGGATAATTTTCTATGTAATATTGCAAAAAAAAATGGCATAAGATATTTTAAAGGAAGCCAAAACAATTTAATAAAAAGAACAATTGATTGTTGTAATTTTTTTGGAGTTGATTATTTTTTGAGATACTGTGGTGATAGGCCTATTATAGATATATTGAAGATAAAAAATTTAATTAAAAATTTTAAGAAATTTAAAAAGTACGATTTTATTTCTACGAACAGTAATAACGAAAAAATTGATCAAGGTTTGACAATAGAATTTATCAAAAGCTCAATTTTTAAGAAAATTCCCAAAAAAAAACTTTCAAGTAGAGACAAAGAGCATATGGTGACCTATTTATACAAAAATAATAGATTATTTAAAAATTATAAAATTTCTTTTTCTAAATTATTTAAAAAGCAATATAAATACACAATTGATTATAAAAAAGATCTAAAAACTATTAATTTTATAATTAAAAACTACGATAAAAAAAATATTAAAAAAATAGCTAAATTGTATGAAGAAGCAAAAAGAAGATAAAATTTGTGTATATATAGTATCAAGAAATTATGGAAAATTTTTAAAAAAATCAATAGGTAGTGTTTTAGCTCAAACCTTTAAACATTGGCAACTTTACCTTATTAATGATGGATCTACTGATAGTACATTGAAAATATATAATAATTTTAAAAAAAAAAATAAAAAAAAAATAACAGTTTTAAATTTTAAAAAAAGTATTGGCTTACAAAAATTATCTAATCACGTACTTAAAAATATTAAAACTGAATACATCTTAAGATTAGATGCAGACGATTGGCTTCATGAGTGCGCTTTAGAATTAATGTTCAATGAAATTAAAAAAAATAAAAATAATGGTTTAGTATATTCTGGATATTATTATACAAATATTTATGGAAAAATTATTGGGGTAGAAAATAATTTTGATTTAATTAAAAATGACAATGTTCCACCCCATGGCGCGTGTTGTTTGATTTCAGTCAAAGATCTTATTGCAGTGGGAGGTTACTCAACAGAATTTAAGGCTCAAGATGGATGGGATTTATGGTTTAAACTAAAAAATAAAGTAAAATATAAATGTATCCGTTTACCACTCTTTTATTATAGAAAACATGGGTATTCATTGTCTGATAACTATAAAAAAATATTAAAAGAGAGATCAAAAATTTTTAAAAAAAATCAAAATACTTACAAAAAAAAAAATTTAGATATCTTGGCTATAATACCTGTTAAAAGTAACTATATAAAAAAAAAAGATGTGCCATTTATTAAATATAAATCAAAAAAATTAATAGATATTTCCATCGATATGGTTGATAAATCCAAGAAAATCAATCATTCTATAATTTCAACTAGCGATCATAAATTGATAAATTATCTAAAACAAAAAAAAAAAATATCTAATAAGTTTCAAATTCTTAAAAGATCTCCTAAATTAAATAGTGGAATTTCAAGAATAGAGGACGTAATGTTAGATAGCTGTAATTTTTTTAAAAAAAATAAAAAAAAAAATCCAGATATTGTTGTATTTATAAATATTCACACTGTTGTTAAAAACAAAGGCCATTTAGATCAAGTTTTAGATACTTTAGTTTCAAGTGGTAAATTGTCGACATTTTCAGTGATAAAGCAGTCTGATCCATTATTTGTTCTCAAAAGAAAAAATTTCTTTTGTATAAATAAAGGAAGATTTGATAATTTAGAATATAATAATGAGTTAACTTATAGATATGATAATTCAATTTTTGCTTTTTGGTTTGAGGCGCTTAAAACAAAATCTATTTTTGAAAAAAGTATAAGTTTTAAAGAAAATAGCAGAGATAATGTAATTAACATTTTGTAGCATATGGTAAGTCACCCATTAAACAAAATTTTCAATAATAAAATTAAAAATAAAAATTTAAAAATAGGTGTAATTGGTCTTGGTTATGTTGGACTACCTCTTCTCTACGCTTTTTCAAAGAGTAAAAAGGTTAAAGCTTTTGGATTTGATAATGATAAATTGAAAATAGAAAAATTACGCTCGGGCAAAAGTTATATAAATTATTTTAAAAAAAAAAATATTTTTGAAATGATTACTAATGGTGTCAATTTTTATGATAATTTTAATAAAATTAGGGAGGTTGATTTTATTATTGTTTGTCTTCCTACTCCTCTCAAAAAAAATAAGTCTCCTGATATGAGTTACATTGTTAATTTTATGAAAAGTAATTATAAATATTTTAGAAAGTATCAAGCAATATCATTAGAAAGCACCACTTATCCGGGCACCTGCAGGGAATTAATTTTACCATACTTGTTAAAAAAGAAATTAAAAATTGGAAAAAATTTTTCGATAATTTATTCACCTGAAAGAGAAGATCCAGGAAATAAAAAATTTAGTTTAACAAAAATCCCAAAAGTTGTAGGTGGCCTTTCAAAAAATTGTCGAGAAATAGGTTCATTGGTTTATTCACTTTTAAATATTAAAATTATTAAAACGCCTTCTATAGAAGTTGCTGAGATAACCAAACTTTTAGAGAATATTTATAGATCAGTTAATATTGGAATGATAAATGAATTAAAAGTTTTATGTCAAAAAATGAATATTAATATCTTTGATGTGATTAAGGCTGCTAAAACTAAACCATTCGGCTTTCATGCTTTCTACCCTGGTCCTGGATATGGAGGACATTGTATTCCTATTGATCCATTTTTACTGACCTGGAGAGCCAAAAAATTTAATTTTGATACTAAGTTTATAAAATTGTCTGGATTAATAAATGAAGGTATGCCAGATTATATTATTAGCAAAATTTTAAAGTTAAAAAAAAAATTTAATATTAAAAAGATCCTAATTTTAGGAATAGCATATAAAAAAAATGTTGATGATATAAGAGAGTCACCTTCTTTTAAAATATTTGAATTATTAAAAAGGAAAAATTTTAAGGTAGACTATTTAGATCCATATATACCATACATTAAAAGTAGAAAATTCAAGGATAAAAAAAAAAGTATTTCTTTCAAATATGAATTGATTAAAAAGTATGATCTTTCGTTAATTTTGACAGATCACGATATTTTTAATTTCAAAAAAATTAAAAGTTTTTCCAAAGTAATTATTGACTGTAGAGGACGCTATCAACCTGATCCCATGAATAATATATTTCAAGCATAAATAGTGTATATAAACAGCAGAATAATTATATTATATAAAATATAAACTTATGAAAATTATAATTGCAGGTGGCGATGGGTTTTGTGGATGGCCAACATCTTTACATCTTTCTAAGAATGGTCATGAAATTATCATAGTTGATAATTTGTCAAGAAGAAAAATAGATTTAGAATTAGAGGTCAATTCTTTAACTCCAATTAGCTCAATAAATAAAAGGATTTCAAAATGGTTTCAACTAACTGGCAAAAAAATAAAATTTTTTAATATAGATATAGCAAAAAATTATCAAAGACTACTTAATTTGATAAATCAAGAAAAACCCGACACTATAGTTCATTTCGCAGAACAAAGAGCCGCTCCTTATTCGATGAAAAATTCAAAAACAAAAATATATACTGTAAACAATAATATTAATTCTACAAATAATATATTGTGCGCAATTGTTGAAAGTCAATTAGATATTCATTTGGTCCATTTAGGTACCATGGGTGTGTATGGATACAGTTCAGCAGATTTATCAATACCCGAGGGTTATATTGATATTGAAATTAAAAATGACAATAATGAAAATATTAAAAAAAATATCTTATACCCTTCAGATCCTGGTAGTATATATCATTTAACAAAAACACAAGATGCCTTGCTTTTTGCTTATTACAATAAAAATGATAAGCTCAAGATAACAGATTTACATCAAGGAATAGTTTGGGGTACATCCACAGATGAAACAAATTTAGATGAAGTGTTAATCAATAGATTTGATTATGATGGAGATTATGGGACTGTTTTAAATAGATTTTTAATGCAATCTGCTCTTAACTATCCCTTAACCGTCCATGGCACCGGCGGACAAACAAGAGCATTTATAAATATTAAAGATAGCGTAAGATGTTTGGACTTAGCCATTAAAAACCCTCCTAAAAAAAATGATAAGGTAAAAATATTTAATCAAATGACTGAAACTCATAAAGTTTTAGATTTAGCTAAAATTGTCTCTGAATTAACTGGATCAAAAATTCAGCACATGCCCAACCCAAGAAATGAAGATCAAGAAAATGAACTTAGAGTCAAAAATAAAAATTTTATAGAACTGGGCTTAAATCCTACAACATTAAAGAAGGGACTTCTTAATGAAATATCTGAAATTGCAAAAAAATATATCAAAAGATGTGATCCAGAAAAAATTCCATGTAATTCCTATTGGACTTCAAAAAAAAATGTATGACAAAAAAAACTATCGTTATCACTGGTGGTCTCGGCTTTGTCGGAACGAATTTAATAAAAAAATTAGAAAAAAAATACAAACTAATTATAATTGATAACTTATGTACTAATAAAAAAAGATATTCCCAATTTTCTAGAAATAATCTTCTAATTAAAAAAGACATTAATAAAAAAATAAAATTACCTAATAAAAAAATATATGCGCTTATACATTTAGCTGCGAAAGGTTCAGTAATTGACTCAATTAAAAATCCGGGTGAAAATTTTTTAGCTAACACGATAGGCACTTTCAAAATTTTAGAAATTTGTAAAGATTATAAAATTAAAAAAGTTATAATAGCATCAACTGGCGGGGCAATAATGGGAAATCAAAATCCCCCTGTTGATGAGAATAGTCTTCCAAAGCCAATATCACCTTACGGTGCGAGCAAATTGTCAGCAGAAGCTTATTGCTCTGCCTATGCACATTCTTATGGCATTTCAATTACTGCCCTAAGATTTTCAAATATATTAGGTCCGTACAGTTGGCATAAAAAAGGTGTAATTACAAAATATTTTAAATCCATACTAAATAAAAAACCTTTGATCATTTACGGAAATGGAGAGACTACAAGAGATTACCTGTACGTTGAGGATCTATGTGATGGCATTTTAAATACCTTAAAAAAAAAATTAAGTAGGTTTGAGGTATTACATCTTTCAAGTGGTAAAGAGACCTCTATTAATGATTTAATAAAAACAATTTTTAAAATAACTAATACTTCAAAGTTTAAAGTTATAAAAAAAAAATTAAGAAATGGAGAGGTTAATAGAAATTTTAGCTCAAATATCAAAGCTAGAAAAATGATCAATTTTAAACCAAAATATACCTTAGAAAAAGCACTAATTGAAACCTGGAAATGGTTTAAAAATCATTCAATAAATGCATAAGTTACTTAAAGAAAACCTTAAATCTAATAGTAATTTATTAATTTTTTTTTCTCTAATTTCAATTTCATTTGGTTCTAATTATCTAAATTATGTAGTGCTTAGTAATTTTTTACCTCAGCTGAATTTTGGAATTTTTTATACTTCGATAGTTCTTTTAAACATCTTGATAACACCTTGTGTTGTATTCAACTTTTATATATCAAAAGTAATCGTAAATAAGAAAGAAAATAATAGAAAAAAAAATATTCAAGAAAACTTTTCAAACTTAATTACTTTATCATTTTGTTATTTCCTTACGCTGCAATTTTCATTTTATTTTCTAAGCATTTATCTTAGTATAGATTATACTCTATACTTTGTTATTTCATTAATTACTTTACTACAGTGTTTTATCGAATATTTGAGATTAATGCTTGATATAGATAAACATTATATAAAATCTTCAACGTATACTTTTTTTTTTAATTTCTTAAAATTAATTTTTTGTTCAATATTAGTATTCATAAATGTAAGAGTTTCTGTCATTTTATTAGGATTTTTGTTTTCACAAATTTTGATCATTTATCATTTTTATAATCAAAATTATTTAAAATTTAATTTAAGCCTTTTTAATTTAAAAGAGATTCTAAATTTTGATTTTTTCATATATTTTATTTTTTTTATATTTATGGTTTGTTTCGCATATGCTGATGTAATTTTATCTTATTTTCTTCTCACAGATTTAAATAACTTTTCAAATTATTCATCTTCAAGTGTTTTGCCAAAATCTATATTAATGTTTTCACTTCCATTTTTAAAAGCAATGTATCCAAATTTACATAATCAAATTATTGCTCTTAAAAAAGTATTTTTATTATTTTTTTCAATAGTATTAATTTCATTTGTAATTTTATCAATTGTGTATTTATCTTACTTTTATTTTCCATCTATCTTAAAAATTAAAAATGTGGATCCATTAATTTTACTCTACTCTTGTTGTTCAACATTTTGCACAATTATGACAATTTTTCTAATTTTATATAATCTAGCAAATAGAAATTATAAAAGTATCTTTATAGGTTTTATTTTATGTTTTCTTTTTATGATTAATTCTTTTTTAGGTATCAAAACTTATATTTATGAATTTACAAATTCAGTTTTATACTTTTATTTTTTTAGTTTTGGAGTTTTTTTTATATTAAGTATAATAACACTTAATAATTTTTATAAAAAATGTCATTAGATATTGTCATACCAATTTATAATGAGTCAATGATTTTAGAAAAAAGTATTATTCATATTCATAAAAAAATAAAAAAAATAATTCCGAATAAGAAATTTAACTTTATCTTAATAGAAAATGGAAGTACTGATGAAAGTTTAAGAAAAATATATAGATTAAAAAAAAAATTTAAGAATATTAGTGTTTATAGAAGAAAAAAATCTAATTATGGTGCTTCGTTAAAGCAAGGGTGTATTAAAGCTAAAAACGATTTTATATTGATAATGAATATCGATCATTTATGGGATGATCATTTTTTTAAATGGAGCTGGAAGCATAAAATAAATTTTGATGTAATAATTGGTTCTAAAAGGTCAGATCCTTTTTTAAATAAACAAACTAGATACAGAAAAATTCTAAGTGGCATATTAAATTTTATTTTAAGTTTTTTCTTAAACAGTGTTTTCGCAGATACACACGGTATGAAAATGATAAACAGAAAAAAAACCCTAAATCAAATAAAACTTTGTAGATTATCTAGAGGTCAATTTGATACAGAATTAATGCTTAGACTCGCAAGGAATAGTTATAAAATTGCAGAGATTCCAATACCGTATATAGAGAAAAGAAACCCAAGAAATTTTATGTTAAGAAAAATTTTACAAAATATCTTTGATATTATTAAATTAATTAAAATTTTAAAAAAAATTAAAGTTACTAAACCTGTTAATTATCGACGATATAATCGACATGATGTAATTAATCTATATGTATAGGTATGAGTCAAAGCTAATTTGTTTAGGATTAATTATCCTAGGTATTTTTTTTTTATTAAAATACTTTAATTATAATAATGCTATTATTGATGCGTTTGATAATTTAGATGGAAGATTTGTATATTGGTCTCTCCTTTCACAAGATACATTTAAATATTTTAATCCTTCATTCATAGTAGAGCAGATTGGAGATGGGATAATAATTGGAAACATTTTTCCAAGTATTAATATAGGAGAGTTAATTTATAAGATATTACCAGTTTATTATGGATATATTTTAAATGAAATTATAACTAGAATTATTGCTTTTGTTGGTTTTTTTTTACTAATCTTAAACCATTTTAAATTAAAATATAATAACAATTATCTAGTTTTATTTTTATCATTAACATTTGCATTTCTTCCATTTAATCCCTCACCATTTTTAACAGTTGCTGCACAACCTTTGTTATTAAATTCAATTTTAAATTTTTATAAAAAAAAACATAAAAAAATTGATTGGTTTATTTGTTTAGTATTTCCTTTTTTTTCAAATTTAGTTTTAGGGGGTTTTGCAGTCTTAATAGCAATATCAATGATATTCCTCTATCAATTAATAAAAAAAAATATTTTCAATTACTCTTTATTGAAAATTTTTTTATTGATGTGCATTTTTTATTTTGCATCGATATACAAAGGTTTATATTTGATTTTCTTTGAAACTGACTTCCAATCTATAAGATCAGAATTTTATTTTGAAAGTCAACTTTGGGCAGATAGATTATTTAGTTCTTTTAGCAACTCTTTTGGATTATTTTTATTTGGTCATGAGCACTCCCCAAGTATGCATACTTATTTCGTGTTAATCACTTTGATAACTGCGTTGTTTCTAAAAAAAAAAAATTTTTATACTCAACAAAATATTCTTATTAAATTAGTTTCTCTTAACTTATTGATATCAATTCTTTATGGAATTATGGCCTATGGAGGTATCCAATATCTAATTTTCAGAAATTTTGAGGTTTTAAAAATGATTAAGTTTGAGAGAATACATTGGTTACAACCACTAATCTGGTATTTAATTTTTTATTTTTCAATATTTAAAATTTATTCAAGCGAAATTTTTAGAGATAAACAAATAATATTACATAAATTAAATTATTTTATATTTTTTGTTTTACTTATGTTAATATTGATTAAAATTTTATATGTTCCTATTTTAGCAGAAAATTACAATTTACAATATCCATATATTCTTAAAAAGATTATTTTCTCTATAAATTTTTTAATATTTATTTTATCAATTGTGTTTTTATCGTTTTTTTTATTCAGAAAAAAAAAATTTTTAAAAACTAAAATCAGCTTTAAATATATTCTTGTATATTTTTTGATATTTACACAGGCTGTCTATAATTTAAATATTTTAAAACTGAATAAAGTTTTATCTTTTGATTATAGATATAGCTGGCATCACAATGGCATAGATACTACAACATTTGATGAATATTTTAACAAAGACCTTTTCTCAGAGATTAAAAATTATATACCTGAGGATATATCAGAGTTTAAAGTAGGAAGTGTTGGTCTTTCGCCGTCAATTCCATTATTTAATGGTTTTAACGTAGTTGATTTTTACTTATCTTCGTACGATCTTAAATATAAAAAAAAATTCAGAAAAGTGATCGAAACTGAGCTAGAAAAAAATCAAGTTATTAAAAAATATTATGATAGTTCTGGTAAACGAAATTATATTTATTCAGCAGATTTAGGTAAGAATTTAATAAAATTTAAAAAAAATATTCCAAATGAAATTATTTTAAATCTCAATTATAATGCGTTAAAAAATCTTGGCTGTAGATATATATTTTCCATTACTTCGATAAAAGATAATGACAAAAATTTGGAATTTATTAGAAAATTTCAAAATATTAAACATCCACACCTAAGTGATATCTATCTGTATAGATTGATATAAACATCAAATAATGAAAAAAAATTTTTTTAAAAAAAAAAAGTGTCTTGAACAAATAGATAATTATTTAGAGACTCAGAAAGAAAAAAAATATTTTATTTTTAATAAATTCTATAATAAAAATTTTAAGATTTTAAGGAGAGAAATTTTAAAAGAGTATGCTATTAAACTTAATTCTATACATAATAAGAATTTCTCTAGCTTAGAGTGGCAGGTTATAATTGGCCCATGGTTGGATAAGTCTCTATCTATATATCTATTTTATAGCTTTTTTTTCAAGGGAAATAAGTTTCAAAAATCTTTAAAAAAATACACTAAAAAATATAATTTTCAAATCCCCGCAGATTATAATGAATTCTTAAAGCTTGTTAATAATAAAGAATTTTATCCGTTTTTTATATCATGTTTGAAATTTGATAATGATAAGTTCAAAAAAATCAAAAAAATTAAATTAATTGCAAAATTCAACTGGAAATTATCATTTTTAAAATTTGCAAATTATCTTGTTAAAAAGCCAGTGTATTTATCTAATTCAAGATTCGGTAATAGAAATCTTTTAAAGTTGTTTTTATCGTCGTTTTTTAAAATCATTCCTATACCTAATTTACATAATAATTTATCAATTAAATATATTGATGAAACGTCAAATCTTAGATTTGAATTTAATAAAAGCTTTAATGAGCACGGAAAAAATTATCATATTTTTAAAGTTTTAAATAAAATTATGCCAAAGTTTTACCTAGAATATTTTGAGGAACTTAATTCTTTTGGTAAATCTTTTTTAAAAAAACCAGAAAAAATTTATACAGACTCTACTTATATAGATGACGAAATATTGAAAATTAACCTAGCAAATTGGAAGAATCAAAAATTCAAAAAATTAATTATAGGTCAACATGGAGGGAATTATGGTTTGTATAAATTGAAATATTTAGGTACTAATGAAAATGATATTAGTGACATATTTATAAATTGGTTTTCAAATAAAAAAAGATTCATTAAAAAACTTTCTTCTATAAGACTTAATTATTTTTATGAGAGAAACAAAGTTTACTTAAATAGTAAAAAAAATAATCAAATTTGTTACGTAATTAGACCGCTTAGAAGGAGTAATTTTCAGTCCGTTTTTACAGAGTTATTTTTATATAAAAAATATGTAAAAGAAATTTCCTTTTTTTTAAAAAATATAAATCAGAATTTAATTGTAAAATATTACCCTGAATTCAGGTATCCAGATCAGCTTTCAATTGAAGAGGTTAGTAAAGAATTTGATGTACCAATAAAAAAAATTAAAACTGATAAAGATATAATATTTAAATCTAAATTAATTATATTTGAATATATCAGTACAATGTTATTTGAGACTTTATCTTTTGATATACCTTTTTTATTAGTACTTGATAAAAAAAAACATTCCTTATCGAAGCTTGGCAAAGAATTTATTAACGATTTAAAAAAGATGAATTTATATTTTTCAAATTACAATGATTTAAAGGATTTTTTAGATAAAAAAAATGATATAAGTTTCTGGTGGTTTCAAAAAGAAAGACAGAAAAAATTGAGGATTTTTAAAAAAAAATTTGGTAATGTTAATAGTACTTATGTAAGTGATTGGTCTAAATACTTTCTTATATAATAAATTTATGAAAGTAGACTTACAATGAAACTTTTAAGTTATGAGTAATTTACCATTAGTCAGCATCATTATTCCAACATACAACAGTGAAAGAACCATTCTTAGGTGTCTTAAAAGTGTTTTAAATCAAACATACCCAAATATAGAAATTATAGTAATTGATGATTTTTCTAATGACAATACTGTTCAAATAGTTTTAGAGCTAAATTTAAAAAATCTTATTTTAATAAAAAAAAACAAAAATATTGGGCCCTCAAAATGTAGAAACCATGGAATTTTGGTCAGTAAAGGAGAATATATATCTATTTTAGACTCAGATGATTTTATTTTTCCACTTAAAACTGAAAAACAAATAAATTTTCTTATACAAAATAGAGAGTATTCGATTGTAGGATCAAATGTAATTATTAGTAATTATAAAAGGGAGAGTTTTTCAGAAAGAAAAAAATCTTTTACCGATATAATAAAAACAATTTACTATTACAATCCTTTTTGTCATTCCTCAATAATTTTTAAAAAAAAAGATTTTTTACTTACGGACATGTACGATGAGAATATTTCATTTGGTGAAGATCATCGATTAATTTCAAAATTATTAACAATCGGAAAAGGATACAATATTCAGGAATATTTTGTAAAAAAATACGAGATTTATGGAGTGTCAATATCAAGTAAGATGACAAAACTTAAACTAATATACTGTTTATTCACAAATAGAATTTATATTTTTAACGTCTTGAAGAAAAGTAAATTAAGTCTTACATTTGTAAAATCTATGTTAAGTATATTATTTTTATTTTTACTTTACTTGTTTAATTTGGATAAAGAAAAAGTAAGAAGTTTTATTAATGATTAAAAATATTTTAAATGTCTCAAAGGCTATTTACAGCGCGCAAAAAAATGATGAAATTTTTCATTTAATTTATTTTGTAACAGCAAGATGTAATGCTAGATGTAAATTTTGTTTTTATTTAGATAACATAGAGCTCGCTAATCAAAATTTAAGTAAAGAATTAAAGATAAATGAAATTGAGCAAATTTTTAAACTTGCTGGATATATTCCATATGTTTCGTTAAGTGGGGGAGAGCCGTTTTTAAGAAATGATTTAGATGATATAATAAGGATTATAATTAAAAATTCTAAACCTCTTATGATAAGTGTGCCAACAAACGGTTCTTATCCTGATAAGATAGAAAAAAAGTTGACCAATTTGTTAGAAGAATACTCTGAAACGGAAATAAACATTCAATTGTCGATCGATGCCCCTGAAAAAAAGCATGATGAGATCAGACAAATTCCTGGGTTATTTAAAAAAATGATAGAAACTAATAAAGTTGTTGAAAAACTTTCAAAAAAATACAAAAATTTATCTACTAAAATTGTAATTACTTACTCTACATTCAATGCAGCCGAAGTCGAGGAATTAATTGATTTTTCAAAAAAAAACTTTTTTTTTAATAGAATGATTTTATCAAAAGTACATGGAAACGCTAAAGGTAAGTCTGGTTTAGACTTTTTACATTTTAAGAAATTGTTAGCTAAAGTTGATCAAATCAATAAAGAACAAAAAAAAAAAGGTAGCTTAATAACAAGACTGTCTTTATTAGTTAAAAAGACAAAAGAAAAAATCAGATCAGATTTTGAAAAAGAACAAAATTTAGGTAAATATTGCAACGCATCTAAAAAAATTGTTGTTTTATCAGAATACGGAGATGTTTATCCTTGTGAAGTTTTATCAAATAAATTGGGAAATGTTAAAAATTATAACAATAATCTTAAATCTTTATTAGCTTTAAATTCTGATAAATTCATTGAAAGTAGTAATATAAAAAATAATTGTCATTGTGATTGGGGTTGTGCTCAAAATGTAGCTTTAGTAACCAATAAAAAGCTCTGGGTTAATTTTGTAAAATAATTTAAATGAACAAATATGGAATAGACATTAATGGTTATTTCTGAAATTGGTTGGAATTTTTTAGGAGATCTTCAGTTAGCAAAAAAGATGATTGATTCTTCTAAAAAATCAGGTTGTAAAATTGTTAAATTTCAATTGTGGGATCCTTCTAATTTAAAAAAGGGGGAATGGGATAATGATGGCAGACGCGAGATTTACCAAAAGGCTTTTTTGAATCATGATAGATATTTAGAATTATTTAATTATTCTAAATCCATAAACATTGAATGCTTTGCCTCTATTTTTAGTGATAAAGAATATGAAATTCTTAAATCAGTTAGCACAAAATATATAAAAATACCTTCTGTGGAAGCTTATGATATAGACCTTATAAAAAAATCCTTAAATGATTTTGAGTATGTGTTTGTCTCAACAGGTGCTTTGAAAAAAAATGAATTAGAAAATTTATTACAATTTAAAGATTTAGAAAAATTTTTTATTTTACATTGTGTAAGTACATATCCTCTAGATTATGATTATTGTAATTTTAAAAAATTCTTTTATTTAAAAGAAAATTTTAGAAATGTTGGTTATTCTGGACACGCAAAGGGTATTAATGATGCATTATTTGCCTTGAGTAATGGAGCAAAAGTAATTGAAAAACATTTTACTATAGATAATAAATTGGAAGGTAGAGATAATAAATTTGCCATACTTCCTAAAGAATTGGAACAAATTTGTAATTACGAAAAAGAAATACAAAAAATGATGATTGATCATGGACTGAATATTCAAAGAAGTGAGATAGATGTGTATGAAAATTACAGAGGAAGATTTAGAAAAAATTAGTTATTTTTTTAAAAATTCTTCTTTTTTAATCAAGTTTAGTTTTGGGAAATTTTCACAAAAAAAATCAAATTTTTTTCTTTTCATATCTATTTTATTTAAAAATAATTTGTTTCCTTTTTTTTTAAAGACTCCTAGTCCAAAATCAGTCAAAATTACATTATATTCGTGATACTGAATATCATTTAATAAGAATGAAATTTTCCAAACATCACCACACCAATTATTACTTATTCTTGGAACGTGCTCTTCTAACCAATTTCTAGGCATTAAATCATGCATTACTATATAGCCTCCATCTTCCAAAAATTTAAAGGAGTTTTGAAAATCTTTTAAAATTTGGTCAAATGTATGTAAACCATCGATAAAAATTAAATCAAATTTTTCTTTATTGTTTTTGAAAAAGTTATCACTAGTATCTCTAATTGTCCCACCTTTAATTGGATCTACTCCTATCTTATTTTCACAATTAACTTTATTAAAAACAACATCAGTATCACAGCCTATTTCAAGGTATTTTTTCGCAGATATTTGCTCAGAAATTTTATTTAAAATATTAATTCTTTCATATGCTGCATTTGATACATCCCAATCATAGTTGATTTTTTTTGAACTATAGTGATGCAAGTATAATATTGGTTTTAAAAAATAATTGACTATATATATAAATCTAGATTTTAAAAATTTAAAAACTTTTATCATTTTAAAAAATATAATAATTTCATCTTTAATAAATATTTATTATAAAAAATTGTATAATTTTTATATTTTTAGATTAATAATCAGATAAATATGAATAACAAGATAACAGTTGGTATACCTACTTACCAAAGGCCAAATCTTTTATTAAGAGCGTTAAATAGCCTAAAAAGTTATGAAAAATTTGGAATTAATATAATAGTTTCTGTTGATGGAATAGATGACAAATACACTGATTATAAAAATATAGAAAAGAAATTTTCCTCAGAAAAAATTGAGTTTTATTATCATAAAAAAAATATTGGAAGTTTAAAAAATTTTTTATTTTTAAGAGATAGGTGTTCTACAGAATATTTTATGTGGTTGGCTGATGATGATGAAATTGATGTATTTACGATTGAAAACTTATATTTAATTTTAAGTTCAGAAAAAATGGCCACTACCGCTGTTCCATATTGGTTACTTTACAATGAGAAATTAGATAAAAAACTATTACGTCCAAGTTATTTTGACATCGAGTCAGTTTTTAAGAGAGTTTTTTTATATTGTTACAATTCAGATGATGCTTTTTTTTATGGTTTACACAGGTTAAGTTTTTTAAAACAATGTTCATTCGAAGGTTATTGGTGGCCAAATAAAATGTCTCTTTCAAATTGGTGTTATGTTTTTCAAATGGATTTAATATTAAATGGTAAAATACTTTTTTTAAATAATAAAAACTGTAAATGGATTAATCATGACTATGGTCAAAAATTCTACCCAAGATCAAGTACAGACAAATATTTTAAATATTTTGCTTATTTCATACGTAGATTAAACATATATTTTTTATATTTAAAAAAAATTTTTTTAAAAAAAAAATATTTAATTTTTATTGCGATTATTTTTATTGTACCCTTTTTGTTATTAAGAGATTTAATATTAAAAGAACCAACTTTTCACAAAGTACAATTTAAAAAAAATTGAGATAAAATGAAAATATTGATTATTAATTCAGGTGGTAACATTCTTTCATTAAAAAATATACTTTTCCATTGTGGATTTAATGCTAAAATTTATGATGACAGAGATATTCTTAAGGATTTCGATTTAGTTTTTCTACCAGGTATTGGTTCTTTTGATAAAGTTATAGATAACTTAAAAAAGATAAAACTTATCGAACAACTAAAAAATTTGAATGATTCAAATAAAACTTATTTAATTGGTATTTGTGCTGGTATGCAAATTTTATTTGACAGTAGTGAGGAAGGTAAGCTAAGTGGTTTGGGATTAATTTCTGGTAAAGTAAAAAAATTTTTAAGTCCAAAAAATCAAGCCAGTCTTCACATGGGTTGGAATGAAATTTATACAAAAAAATTGAAAGATTTTGATAAAAAAAAATTTTATTTTGCTCATAATTATTATGTTGAATGTGATAGTGATTATATTTTATCAACATCTAATCATTTTATTAAATTCCCATCAATTGTTAGAAAAAAAAATATTATAGGTATACAATTTCATCCAGAAAAAAGTCATAGAAATGGGATTAATTTAATTAATTTTTTATTAAAGAGTGTTGTCGATGTTACTTAAGAGAATAATTCCAGTTTTATTATTAAAAAATAGAAATTTAATCCATATTACAAAATTTGATAAAGAAAAAGAAATATATGTTGGAGATCCTATCAATGTAATCAATGTTTTTAATGACTATGAAGTTGATGAGATGATTATTTTAGATGTATATAAAACAAAAAATAAATCTAAAGTTGATATAGAATATCTTAAGATTATTTCAGGTGAAGCTTTTTTCCCAATGAGTTATGGAGGTGGAATATCGTCCGTAGAAGAGGCTGAACAAATTATTGAATCTGGTTTCGAAAAAATTATTTTAAATAATAAAAATTTAAAAAATTTTGATTTAATTGATCAATGCATAAAGGTACTTGGCTCTCAAAGTGTAATCGCTTCAGTAGACGTTATTAAACACGAAAATGATTTTCATTTATATAACTATATTAATAGTAAAAAACTAAAGTTAGATCTTAAAGATTATTTAAAATTACTAATAAAAACAGGTGTAGGTGAGATTTGTATAACAAATGTTGGTATAGATGGCTCTATGTCAGGTTCAAACTTAGAAATAATTGAGAATTTAGAAAATATTTTTGAAGTTCCAATAATATACAAAGGTGGTGCCAAAGATTACTCGGATATTAAAAAAGTTTTAAAGACTAGAGTTAGAGCTTTTGCAAGCTCAACAATATTTATTATGAAAAAACCAGGTGGTGGAATAGTTTTAAACTACCCTTCTGGTGAAGAAAAGGAGCACTTATATGGTTAGTTGTCCCATTTGTATTATGGATGATTCAATCAAAGAATTCAAAATAACAAAAAAAAATATTTGTAATTTTTGTGTTGAATGGGAGAAGCAAAAAAATCTTTATACAAATTTTACAGAAACTGAAATAAGCAAAAATTTATCAGAAATTAAAAACAGAATTACTGATAGTAAAAAAAATAATAGATATGATTGTGTAATTGGATTAAGCGGAGGTATAGACTCCAGCTTTGTTGTTTATAAAGCTTGGAAGTTAGGATTGAAACCAATTGTCATACATATGGACAATGGTTGGAATTCAAAAATCTCTAATCACAATATAAGTAAGATATTAGACAAAACAGGCTTTGATTATAAAACTCTGGTGCTAGATTGGCAGGAATTTAGAGATTTACAAATCAGCTTCTTGAAAGCTGGTGTACCTGATATTGAATTAATTACTGATCATGCAATATTTGCATATATAATTGATTTCGCAATCAAAGAGAAAATAAAATATATTCTATCTGGTGTAAACTTTGCCACTGAGCATAGTACAATAAATAGTTGGGGGTGGAGAAAAGATGATTTTAGTCATATTAAAAAAATTCACAAAAAATTTGGAAAAAAAAAATTAAAAACCTTTCCAAGAATGTATCCTTTTAAAAAGTTTTACTATGAGAAAATAAAAAAAAAGATAAATGTTATAAATATTTTAGATTATATTAATTATAATTCTACAAAAGCTAAAGATATTTTACAAAAAAATTTTAATTGGGAGGATTATGGTGGAAAGCATCAAGAATCTTTTTTTACTATGTTTTTTCAGGGTTATATTTTGCCAAAGAAATTTAATATAGATAAAAGAATTTTACATCTCTCGTGTAAAATTAGAAATAAAGAAATTAGCAGGGATCATGCTTTAGAGATGATGTCTTTCCCTCCAATACCTGGACAAAATATCAATCAATTTGAGAATTTTTTTAAAAAAAAGCTTCAATTATCAGACGAAGAATTTAAAAAAATTATGTCAGAAGAACCTAAAAGCCACTCAGATTATGATATAGATATTTATAATAATCAGCTATTTCTATTAATAAAAAAAGTTATAAAAAAATTACTATGATAAATGCATTAATTATAGGTTGTGGGAGAATATTTCCTAAGCATTTTGATAGTTTAAAAAAACTAGGAAAAGAAAAGATTAAAATTATTGGTGTATGCGATTCAAATATAAAAAAAAAGATTATAATAAATAAAAAATATAGATTAAAATTTTATCAAGATTATAAAAAAGCAATTTTACTCACAAATCCTGATGTTGTAATTATATTAACACCATCAGGTTTACACGCAGAGCATATTTCATTTTCATTAAAAAACAAATGTCATGTGATTGTAGAAAAACCAATGTGTTTGAAAAATTTAGATGCAAAAAATATCTTAAATTTGTCAAAAAAAACAAAAAAAAGAGTTTTTGTAGTCATGCAAAATAAATTTAATACTCCAATTAAAAAGTTACTCAAAGATTTAAAAAAAAAAAAATTTGGTAGATTATTACATGGAAGTGTTATTGTAAGGTGGATGAGAGATAAAAACTACTATAAACAAGCGAGTTGGAGGGGTACATGGAAATATGATGGTGGTGTAGTTGCAAACCAAGCATGTCATCATTTGGATTTAATGAGAACTATAATGGGAGATCCAATATCAGTTTTCGCGAAAGCTACTAGTCACTTAGCAAAAATCCAGTGTGAAGATACAGCTTTAATTCTTTTTAAATTTAAAGGAAATAAAACTGGAATTATGGAAGCTACAACAGCAATGAGACCTCATAATGTAGAAGGTTCATTTAGTTTAATGGGCGCTAAGGGTTCAGTTAAAATAGGAGGATTTGCTTTGAATGAGATCAGTTATTATTACCCTAAGAAAAATATCGATAAGAGAAAGTATATTACAAAGCCAGAAAATGTCTATGGATTTGGCCATTTAGAATTTTATAAACATTTTATATTTTCACTTAAAAAAAATAGAAAATCAGAATTTGAGTGTGAAGAAGCATTTAAAACTGTAAATTTGATTAATGCTATTTATAGATCTATAGAAAAAAATAAAGAAATTTACTTAAATCAATTAACTAATTCTAAAAGACTTGGAATTAATTAAAATAACTGTAAAAACAATTTTATGAAAATTTTTATTACTGGAGTAGCAGGTTTTCTAGGAAGTCATTTAGCAAAAAGAATGCTTGATTTAGGTCATGAAATTGTTGGAAATGATAATTTGATTGGAGGTGATTTGGTAAATTTAGATAAAAGAATTTCTTTTTTTAACACAGATTGTAACAACCTTGATGAAATGAGTAAAATTACCCAAGGATGTGAAATAGTTTACCATTGTGCCGCTACAGCTCACGAGGGTTTATCAGTTTTTTCTCCACATATAATTACAAATAATATTTTCCAAGCAAGCGTTTCAGTAATAACAGCCGCGATAAAAAATAAAGCAAAAAGGTTTATTTATTGCTCATCGATGGCAAGATATGGAAACCAAACCCCACCTTTTCATGAAGAAATGATGCCAAGACCAGAGGATCCGTATGGTATAGCTAAAGTTGCCGGAGAAAACGTGTTGAAAATATTAGCTGATTTAAATGGAATGGAATGGAATATAGCTGTTCCACATAATATTATTGGTCCTAATCAAAAATATGATGATCCATTTAGAAATGTTGTTTCTATATTTATTAACAGAAACTTGCAAAATAAACCTTCAATAATATACGGTGATGGCAAACAAAAAAGATGTTTTTCATATATTGATGATGTTATCTATTGTTTAGAAAAAATTGCTTTAGATAAAAATATCAATAAAGAGATTATTAATGTTGGTCCTGATGAAGAAGAAATAACAATTAAAGAAGTCGCTGAAATTGTTGCAAACGAAGTAGGATATAACGGGAATCCAATCTTTTTACCAGTTAGGCCTAAAGAGGTAAAATTTGCAACATGTAGCTCAAATAAATCTCGAAAATTACTTAATTATAAAACAAGAACCTCATTAAAGGATGCTATTAAACACACAGCTAATTATGTTAAACAAAATGGAGTGAAACCTTTCAAGTACCATTTACCAGTTGAAATAATTAATGAAAAGACACCATCTACATGGGTTAAAAAATTAATTTAAAAAATAAATCAAAATGAAAATTTCTTTTTTAGATTTAAAAAAACAAATAAACGGATTTGATAAAAAAATATTTAATTCAATTAAAAAAAACATCATCAACTCTGCATTTGTAGGTGGAAAAGATCTAATTGATTTTCAAAAAAAATTTTCTAAATACTTAAATGTAAAATTTTGTTTAGGGGTTGCGAATGGTACTGATGCACTTGAAATAGCAATTAGATCTTTAAGTTTAAAAAAAAATAGTGAAGTAATTGTACCAGCGAATACTTGGATATCAACCGCTGAGGCAGTTATCAATAATAACCTAAATGTTAAATTTGTTGATATCGACGAAACTCACAATATTTGTATTAAGGATTTAAAAAAAAAAATTTCCAAAAAAACATCTGCCATAATAATTGTACATTTATTCGGAAATCCTGCAAATATAAATCAAATCAAAAAACTTTCTAAAAATAAGTCTATAAAATTAATAGAAGATTGTGCTCAATCACATGGCTCAGAATATAATAAAAAAAAAACAGGAACTTTTGGTGATATTTCAACTTTTAGTTTTTTTCCATCAAAAAACTTAGGATGTTTCGGCGATGGAGGATGTATAGTTACGAACAAAAAAAGTCTTTTTTTAAAAGCTAAGAAAATTGCAAATCATGGAGGTTTAAAAAAAAATAATCATTTAATTGTTGGTAGGAACTCAAGACTTGATAATATTCAGGCAGGTATTTTAAATATTAAGTTAAATTATTTAGATAAATGGATCAATTTAAGAGAAAAACAAGCAAAATTTTATAGATACAACTTAAATGGAGTAGGAGACATAAGATTTGTAAAGCAAATTGAAAATTCAAAAAGCTCTAACCATCTGTTCGTAATTAAAACTAGTAAACGAAATGAACTAAAAGAATATTTATTAAGAAATGGAATTTCTACAGCTATTCATTACCCCTCACCTTTGCCTGAACTTCCTGTTTTTAGAAAAAAACATAAGTCTTATGGCATTAAAATGAATGCAACTAGATGGAAAAATAGTATAATTAGTTTACCTATTGGTGAACACATGGACACATTAAAATTAAAAAAAGTATGTTTGTGTATAAAATCCTTTTTTGATGCTTAATTTTACAAGAATTTCGTCTTTATATCCGTCTGCTGTAAAATTGATCGAAAATAAAATTTATAAAAAAAAATCAAGCTACAAAGATACATTAAACGAAGTTTTGAAATTTAGTTTTGGCGAAAAAAATAATATTACTAAAGAGCTAGCAAAAAAAAATTATAAATGTAATGAAATTTTTACAAATATTAAAACTTTACAAAATAAATGGTCTGAGGAATATTTGGGAAAAAAGAATGACAAAGATCTTTTAATAAAGCAGATATCCCATTTTAAATCAAATATAGTATATATTGGAAATTATTCTCTTCTAAATAAAGAATTTATAAATAAGATTAAAAAATTACAGCATGTAAAATTAATTATAGCTTTTCATTGTTCTCCGGTCACAGAAAAAATTAGAAAAAAATTAAAACTCGCAGACATAATAATTACGTGTACTTATGGTTATAAAATTGAGATAGAAAAAAAAATTAAAAAAAAAACATTTATAATTCATCATGCTTTTAATGCCTTTCCTAAAAAATATTTAAAAAACAAAAAAAGATCTATAGATGTAACTTTTGTTGGTTCGCTTTATATGAAATCTGGTCTTCATATTAATAGAGTAAATTTAATTTATATTTTATTAAAAAATTTTAATAATACATATATAGGTGTTGATTTCCCTATTAAAAATTTTTATTATTTATTGATTTTTTTGTTTTCTTTTAATTCTGATTATAAACTCTCCGAAAAATTAAAATTAATTTATAAAATATTTTACATATTAATTAATTGTAGAAAAGCAGTTTATGGAAATGATATGTTGAAACTTTTAAATAAAAGCAAGCTTTTAATAAATTCTCATATTGAAGATACGAAGTATGCTGGAAATATGAGATTGTTTGAGGGAACGGGTATGGGGTGCCTAGTCTTAACTGACAATAAAATTGGATTAGATAAGTTATTTTCAATCAATAGACAGATAGTTGTTTATAAAAACCTTGTAGACTTAATGAGTAAAATTGTTTTTTATTTAAAAAATAAAAAAAAATTATTATTAGTTGCAAAAAATGGACACAAAAAAACATTTTCCAAACACAATTATAAAAATAGAGTTAAAATTTTAGATAAGGTTATAAGAGAAAATATAGGAATTTATGAAAAAAATTTATTCTAATTTAGAAAACTTTAAATCATTTCTTCCAAATTTATCTTATTTTTTTTCATCTAATATTATTACTCAAATATGTTCATTTATAGTGATTTTGCTTTTTGCTAGAAACTATTCTGCTTTGGAATTTGGTAAATTTACAGTTGCTCAAACAATTTTTTTTTTACTTTATAGTCTCTCATTTTCAAATATTCATTATTATTTAAATAAGGCTATTTCTCAAAATTTTCAAAATAGAAGAAGAGAAATTGGCTCTTGTTTTTTAATAACATTTTATGCTTCAGTATTTCTCTACACTTTACTAGCTTTAAGTTTAAATTTTTTCTTTTTAGATGAGGATCTTAAAAATTTGATACTCATTATTAGTTTAATTTTAATTGTTGAACCATTTTCTATTTTTTATAGTGAAATATTTGTTAGAGGTCAGTTCAAAATAATCTTTAAGATTAAGGTTATACAAAGTTTAATTTTTTTTTGTATTAAATTATTTATTATTCTAAATAAATTTGACTTCATTTATATAGCTCTTGCTTATTTTTTAGAAAGTCTATTTTTTGCCTTGCTTGTTATTTTTTATTTTAAAAAAAATGGGAATAATTTTATGAATTTAATATTTGAAAAAGAATATACAATAAAAATTATAAATAAAATTTTTTTGTTTCCTCTGCTTGCCTTTTCATTAATCGTTGCAATGAGGATAGACATTTTAATGATTTCAAATATTTTAAACCCTGAGCAATCAGCCTACTATTCATCCGCTTCAAGATTAATAACTATAATCTTAATATTTAGCACATTATTTTTTCAATTTATATATCCAAATTTATCTAGATTTATTAATGATAAAAATACTATGAGTAGAATTTTTAGAAATATAATATTTTTAAGTTTCTATTCTTCACTTTTATTCTTAGGGGCAGTGGTAATTTTTGGTGAGTTGTATTTAAAATTATTTGGAAAGGATTATATTGTTGCACATAATTCATTTATCATTTTATCTATTAGTTTATTCTTCTCTTTAGTAATAAATTTATGGATACAAAAACAATTTTTGTTATCTAATCATTTAAATATATTGTTTTATCAATTAGCAACAATTCTATTTAACATTATTTTAAATAGTTATTTGATAGCTTCGTATGGTATTGCTGGTGCTGCACTGGCAAGTCTTTTTTCAACTCTGATTGCATTTTTAATTACAAATCTTCCAAGTCCATTTGAAATTTATGAAATACTAAAATGTTTTGGTTTTAAGACACAAAAACAAGCAGCCAAAGATATAATTAGTATTGTGTTATTAAAAAAGAATCCTGAAAGATTAGAAAAAATAAAGGATTGAAAAAATAAAATTAAGATAAAAAGATTATTTTTGATAAATTTTTTTTTAATCAGGATTATTAGATTGAAGATTAAATAAATAAAAATTATTAAACCTATAACACCTGTAGTTATAAAAATATCCACAAATAAATTATGAGGATATGTGTAAGCATCTATATAAAAAATGTTATTGCCGATTAAAAAATTTAAATTAGTCGATAGAAATAAAAAGTATTCTATATGTTCTAATCTAGAAAAAATTGAATGCAAAACTGTGCCAGAAGTTTGATAATCTATCAAATGGAATTTTATTAATTCTAGATTTAAAGAAGAAAGTTTAAAAATGTTAGATATTAAAATAATCAAAAAAAAGAGGGAGAACAATATTAAAACATATTTGTTTTTTTTGTAAAATAAAAGATAAATCATAAAGGTTAACAAACAAATTAGAGGATGCAAAATTGAGTCACCAATTAAAAAACAATAAAAAATTAGTAAAATCTTTATAATTACAAAAAAATTTATTTCTTTTTTTTGAAATATATTTTCAGATATAATAATGAAATAAATATTTAAGAAATACATTGATGAGTGAAAATTTATCAATAAGTTATCGATAGAAATTGCACGAGGGAGCGAAATAAAGAAATATTTATAAGACAGTAATAAAACTAATAAAATCAGCAAAATATCGCAAATATTTATACTTAAATTTTTAAATTTATTTAATTTATCTGTAGAGATCTTTAAGAATGAAATAGCAATTAAAGGAAGAATTATATTAAATGTGTTAATTAATATTACTTTGTTTTTTTGAAAAAAAAATTCGTCTATTTCATCGTCGAATCTTAATGCATAGTAAATATTTGCTGGAAGTGTAAAACTGATTTGTTCTCCAAAAAATGAGCTATATAAAAAAAATAAATTTAGGATGATTAAAAAGAATATGTATTTATTAAAAGTTTTTTTTCCAAAAAATAAACAGAAAAAACAAATTAAAATAATTAAAAATCTATAAAATTCTAATATTGGGAAGTTATAAAAGAATAAAGAATTGGAAATAACTAAATATTCTTTGATTAATAAAAAAAATGAAAGACCGTAAAATATTAATGAAAAAAAAATAACTTCTAAATTATCTTTTAAAAAAG
>CACIHQ010000001.1 GCA_902586495.1 uncultured Pelagibacteraceae bacterium | reverse complement strand
TCTGTGTATTGAACTTATTTGTTTTGATACCTACTAAACTAAAATAACCAATAAATGCAACTATGATAAAAGTAAGTATTAATATGATTTTTAAAAATATTTTCATTAATTTTGGTACAGTGATTTCTCTAAAAATTGATCAATATCGCCATTTAATACTTTATCTGGATCTGAACTTTCGTGATTTGACCTATTATCTTTAACAAGTCTATATGGTTGTAAAACATAGGATCTAATTTGATGACCCCATCCTATTTCCGATTTTGTGAGCTCATTACTTTGATTTTGTTTTTCTTTCTTTTTAATTTCAAAATCATAGAGTCTTGCCTTTAGCATATTGAGACAGGTTTCCTTATTTTTATGTTGAGATCTCTCATTCTGACACTGTACGACAATTTTTGTAGGTAAGTGGGTAATTCTAACTGCACTATCAGTAGTATTTACGTGTTGTCCTCCTGCACCGCTAGAACGATAAGTATCAATTCTTAGATCTTTGTCCAATATTTCGATATTAATGTTTTCATCTACAACAGGATAAACCCAGATGCTAGCAAAACTTGTATGCCTCCTTGAGCCAGAATCAAATGGTGAAATTCTCACCAATCTATGAATTCCTGACTCTTTTTTAAGCCAACCAAAAACATAATCGCCCTCAATACTAATTGTCGATGATTTTATTCCCGCCTCATCACCTTTGTGTTCACTAATCAAATTTGATTTAAATTTTTTTTGAACAGACCATTTTAAATACATTCTTCTTAACATCTCTGCCCAGTCTTGACTTTCAGTTCCTCCTGCACCAGCGTGGATCTCTATATAACAATTAAGTGAATCTGCTTCATTAGACAAAAAACATTTAATTTCATTTTTTTTTACCAACTCTCTTAAATCTTTAATATTTTTTAATAATTCATTTTGAACATTAATGTTTTTTTCATCTGATGCTATCTTATTTAATTCATCAAAATCATTTAATTCTAAAATTGATTTTTCATAAGAAGTTACCAAATCTTCATATAATTTTTTTTCTTTAATAATTCTTTGAGATTTCGATTTATCTTTCCAAAAATTTGGATCAAGAAGTTTTTTATTATGATCTTTTAATTTTATATAAATATCATTCTTTTCAAAGATACTCCTTTACTCTTTGATTTATTTTTTCAATATCTTTTTTAAAATCTATATATTTAAAGTCCATTAATAAAATCTTAATATATTATTAGTATCTAATCTATTATTATTTGAATACAATATTTCACCGTCTACAACATTCTTGCTTTTATAAGCCTCTAAAATTGTGTTCTTTGATGTGAATTTAGCTTTTTGACCCGTAGATGAGTCAACAACCATCATAGTTATACCTTTTGATACTTTAAATGGTCTGGCATCAGATTTTCGTACTGCTGATTGAACAAATTTTTTAAATATTGGTAAAGCTGTTTTTGAGCCGGTTTCAAATTTACCTAAAGGTTTTGGATCATCCATCCCAACATAAACTCCTATTACATAATTTGAGGTAAAACCTATAAACCAAGTATCAGTATTCTCATTTGTTGTTCCTGTTTTACCAGCCAAATTTAAATTTAAATCTCTTAATTTTTTTCCAGTTCCTCTTTTAATTACTCCTTCTAACAAAGATGTAATTTGATAGGCTGTCTGAGGAGAAAAAACTTGCTTATAATTATCTTTAATTTCTGGGTAATCGTTCCCTGTAAATGAAATCATATTACAGTTACTACAAGTTCGTTGATCATTGTTCAATATAGTATTTCCTTCACTATCTTGTATTCGATCAATAAGAATTGGTGTAACTAACTTACCTCCATTTATAAAGGCTGAATAAGCTGATGTTAATTTTAATAAGGTTGTCTCAGCAGAACCAAGTGAGATAGATAATAGTTCGTTTGGATTTTCATAAATACCAAGATCTTTTGAGAATTGAGCTAAATTTTTCACGCCTAGTTTTTGAGCTATTCTTACAGTCATCAAATTTCTAGACTTCTCTAAGCCCACTCTTAATGTTGATGGTCCGTAAAATTTTTTTCCATAATTCTCTGGTTTCCACAGTTTTAAATCAGACCCTTGATCCAAAACTAAAGGTGCGTCTAAAACTAAAGATGAAGGCGTAAAATCATTTTCTAGTGCTAACGCGTAAACAAATGGTTTAAAAGCAGATCCTGGTTGTCTTAGTGCCTGCGAAGCCCTATTAAACTCACTTCTTTTAAAACTAAAACCTCCTGAAATAGCCAGTACTCTTCCAGTAAAAGGATCCATCACAACTATTCCTCCATTGATTTCTGGGATTTGTTTTAAACTATAATTATTTTCTGAAATTTGTTTTACATAAATGATATCCCCAACTTTTAATAAATTATCTAACTCCGTTTTTGTCCAAGTAATATCACTATATTTTATTGCACCCTCTGCCTTATCTTTTGTTTCTATTTTTACAGAGAACTTATCTATTTTTTTTACTATAGCTATTTCCCAATTTATTGATTTTTCAAGCTCATATTCTCCAAGATTTTTGAACCATTCTCTCTCAAGTTTTACGTTTTTAATTGGTCCTCTCCAGCCTTTTCTTTTATCATATTCAATCAATCCATCTCTCAAAGACCTCGTAGCAATTCTTTGTAACTTTAAATTAATAGGAGTATTTATATTAAATCCTTGCTTATAAACTTTTTCATAAGTAAGCGTTTCAATTACATTTTTTCTCACATCCTCAATATAATATTGAGCATCTTCTAAAAAAATTTTTTTTGCTTTTTTTAATTCAATTTTTTGTGATTTAAAATTTTCATATTGTTTTTGATTAATAAAATTGTTCTCTAATAAATTTTTCAATACTAAATTTCTTCTAAATTTAGCTAAATCAGAATTCCGGTAAGGATTATATTTACTTGGTGCTTTTGGCAATGCCGCAAGCATAGCGGCTTCAATATAGCTCAACTCTTTAATTGATTTGTCAAAATATTCAAGACTAGCTGCTGCTACTCCATATGCTCCACTGCCTAAATAAATTTGATTTAAATATAATTCTAATATTCTTTCCTTAGAAAGTGCTCTTTCAATTCTAAAAGCAAGTATCGCCTCTTTTATTTTTCTATTTATACTAACTTCATTTGTTAATAAGAAATTTTTTGCTACTTGCTGTGTAATTGTTGATGCACCTTCTAATCTTTTTGAGGCTAATATATTACTAATATTATTGATTACAGCTCTGAGAACACCTTTTGCATCAACACCAGGGTGTGAAAAAAAGTTTTTATCCTCAGCAGATAAAAAAGCATTAATAACTTTTTTTGGAATTGAACTATACGGAATGAATATTCTTTTTTCTTTTGAAAAATCCGAGACTAATTCACCATTACCTGAATAAACCTTACTTGATACTGGCGGTTTATAATTCTTTAAAAACTTATAATCAGGTATATCATTAGAAAAATTCCATAAAATTCCCATTATTGAGATAAAGGAAATTAATGAAATTCCAATAATACCAATAAATATTTTTTTTAAATAATGACTCATTTTATTTCCATTATACTCAGGAATTTGTTAAAGATATGGCATAAAGAATACACAAAATTTACTATGAGCTACTTAATTAATAAATCACTAAAAAAATTATGGAAAAAAATTTATACATTGATGCATCGCATCCAAATGAAACAAGAGTTGTACTTAAATCAAATGATAGTATTGAAGATTACGAATACGAAGGTTTAAAGAATAATTTAATTAAAAATAACATTTACCTTGGCAAAGTTAGCAGAATTGAACCATCACTGCAGGCCGCCTTTGTAGATTTTGGTAGAGAAAGACACGGTTTTCTCTCTTTCAACGATATTCAGTCAGATTACTATCAAATTCCAAGGAGTGATCTGGAATTAATCAAATTAGAGGAAGAGAAGGCTCGTGAGGAATTGTCAAAAAAAGTTGAAGAGAAAGAAGAAGAGCGTATTGCAGAAGGTAACTTAGATTTAGAAGATCCAATAGAAGTTAAAAATCATGAGGAAAAAGAAAATTACGATAATTCTATAGAGAAAAAAAAAGAAAATAAAATTAAATTTAAAAGATACAAAATTCAAGAGGTTATCAAACCAAATCAAGTAATACTTGTACAGGTAATCAAAGATGAGCGAGGTCAAAAAGGAGCCGCTCTAAGTACTTTTATTTCAATTGCTGGTAAATACATTGTTTTAATGCCCAATACTCCAAAGGGTGGAGGAATTTCAAGAAAGATATTTAACCCAGCTGATAGAAAAAAAATTAGATCAATACTTAATGAAATTGAGATACCAAAAGAAATGGGTTTGATTGTCAGAACAGCTGGTAGTAACAAAACAAAAAATGAGATTAGTCACGATTTAGCGACATTAATTAATACTTGGAATCAAATAAAAGAAAATGCAATAAATTCTATTGCTCCATCACTTATTCATCAAGAAAGTGAAATTATAAAAAGAACGCTTAGAGACATGTATGATGAGAACACAAAAACTATATTAATTGAAGGAAATGAGGGATACAAAAAAGCTCAAAATTTTATGAAAATGATGATGCCATCACATTTAAAAAAAATAAAAAAATATAGGGGTAAAAATCCTTTATTTATCGAGGAGGGTATTGAACAAAAACTTAATCAAATATTTGAGACAGAGATAAAGTTAAAATCTGGTGGATACTTAGTAGTGAATCCAACCGAGGCCTTAGTTTCAATCGATATAAATTCTGGAAGTTCAATTAGGCAAAAAAATGTTGAAAGCACTGCTTTAGATACCAACCTAGAGGCTGCAGATGAGATAGCTAGACAAATCAAAATTAGAGATTTGTCAGGATTAATCATAATTGATTTTATAGATATGCTTAGTTATGGAAACAGAAAACTGGTTGAGAGAAGACTAAAAGAAAAATGTAGAGCTGATAGAGCTAGAATTCAGAT
This sequence comes from uncultured Pelagibacteraceae bacterium, assembly GCA_902586495.1. Taxonomy (GTDB): domain Bacteria; phylum Pseudomonadota; class Alphaproteobacteria; order Pelagibacterales; family Pelagibacteraceae; genus Pelagibacter. The sequence continues at coordinate 110,347 of CACIHQ010000001.1, read as the reverse complement.
AGGACGAATAAGTAATTTTGGCTTATTAGAAATGTCTAGACAAAGACTAAGAGAGAGTGCAGTCAAATGGAAAATAAATCTTACTGATGAGTCCTTTGCTTTAAAAATTTTAAAATTAGTGGAGTTAAATACAGTTTTAAATAGGGCAAAATATGTAACTTTAAAAGTTTGTGAAAAAATTTCTAATTTTTTAAAAGTAAATTTTATTGAAGACTTAAAATATTTTGAAAAGAAAAATAAAATGAAAATAGATATAATTACAGATAATAATCTAATTATTCCTGAATACATAATTGATTTTAAAAATAAATCAAAAAAAACGCTTGTATTGATAGAACACTATGAAAAATTAAAAGATCTTGATAAAATAAAATCAAATGAGAACATAATTCAACTTAAAAATAAAAAAGTATATAAAAAAAAAGTATTCAAAAAAAAAAGATTTTATAAAAAAGCTAAATAATTCCTTTTAAGGGTGATGATGCACTACCCATTAAATTTTTTTGAATTCTACCCGATAAATAAGATTGTCTTCCTGCAATTACTGCGTTCTTAAACGCAAGAGCCATATCTAAAGGTTTTTTAGCTTTTGCAATTGCAGTATTTACTAAAACACCATCACATCCAAGCTCCATTGCAATGGTAGCATCGGAAGCTTGTCCAAGACCCGCGTCAATAATTAAAGGTAATTTTGTTTGTTTTCTAATTATTTTAACATTTATTTTATTCAGTATACCAAGACCAGAGCCAATTGGAGCAGCTAAAGGCATTATTGCACAAGCTCCAGCGTTTTCTAATCTCTTGGCCATTAAAGGATCATCGTTGCAATAAACCATAACTTTAAATCCCTCTCTAGATAAAACCTCAGTTGATTTCAGTGTTTCAATCATTTCTGGAAATAAATTTTTCTTATCACCCAAAACCTCTAGTTTTACTAATTTCCATCCTCCAATTTCTCTTGCTAATCTTAGTGTTCTCAAAGCATCTTTTGAGTTGAAACAGCCTGCGGTGTTTGGCAAATAAGTGATTTTCTTTGGATCAATATAATCCATCAAAAGAGCTTTTTTTTTGTCAGTTATGTTAACTCTTCTTACAGCTACAGTAACTATACTTGCACCTGATAATTTTACTGCCCTAGCACATTGTGACATACTTTTATATTTTCCTGTCCCAACAATCAAACGAGATTTAAAATTTCTTCCAGCAATTATAAATTTATCTTTATTCAAACTAACCACCTCCAATAAAATGAACTATTTCTATTTTATCATTATTTTTTAAAATTCGTTTATTTAGTTTTTTTTTATCTACTATTTCTTGATTTAACTCTATAGCCACTTTTTTTAATGGTATTTTTAAAGTTTTTAAAAGATCCGATAAATTTGTATTATCTTTTACAAATTTAAAACTACCATTTATTTTAATTTTTATTTTTTTTATTTTTTTCATCGTATATAAAAGCTGGATGAATAATAAAATAATTATTATTAATGGTCCAAATCTTAATCTATTAGGTGAAAGAGAACAATCACAATATGGCTCAGTTACTTTTAAAGAATTAAAAGAAATCTGTACTAAAAAATCAAATGAATTGGGTCTAGAAGTAGAATTTGCTCAATCCAATGTTGAAGGAGAATTGGTGAATATAATTCAGGAATCCAGAAAAAAATTTAATGGAATCATAATTAATGCTGCTGCTTTCACACATACATCAGTTGCCATAAGAGATGCTTTAGACGTATTTAAAAAACCTATTATAGAATTACATATATCAAATATATATAAGAGAGAAGAATTTAGACAAAAATCTCTTATAAGTGATATAGTTACAGGTGGAATTTTTGGACTAGGTATAGACGGTTATATTTTAGCCATAATTTCTATGCAAAAGCTCATAAAAAAATGAAAATTGATAAAAAAATAATAAAAGAATTAACTGAATATTTAGACGAATTTCAACTCACTGAATTAGAATATACAGTTAAGGATACAAAAATTAAAGTTTCAAAAAATAGTATATCAGTAAACAATCAATCTTTTCAAAATCCAAAAGTTGTTTCCTCATCAAGTTCAGATGCAAATATTTCAGATGAGATTATTTCTGGTATAGAAATTAAGTCCCCAATAATTGGAACTGCATATCATGCACCAGAACCTGGAGCGAAAAAGTTTGTTGAAGTTGGAAAAAAAATCAAAAAAGGTGATACAGTTATGATTGTTGAAGCTATGAAAACAATGAATCATGTTCCATCAACTTCAGCTGGTGTTGTAAAAAAAATTTTGGTGAATGATGGACAACCTGTTGAATTTGGTCAAGTCTTAATTGTACTAGAATAATGTTTAAGAAAATCTTAATCGCAAATCGTGGAGAGATTGCAGTTAGAGTAATAAGAGCATGTAAAGAATGGGGAATTTCTACTGTTGCTGTTCACTCAGATGTTGACAGAAACAGCATGCATGTAAAGTTAGCTGATGAAAGTGTTTGCATCGGCTCACATCAACCTTCCAGTAGTTATTTAAATATACCCGCTTTGTTATCTGCTATAGATCTTACAGGGGCTGAAGCTGTCCATCCAGGCTATGGTTTTTTATCAGAAAATGCAAATTTTGCGAGAATGTTAGAAGAAAATAAAATAAAATTTATTGGTGCATCTTCCAAACATATAGAGATGATGGGTGACAAAATTCAAGCTAAAAAAATTGCAAAAGAAAATGGTCTGCCAGTTATTGAAGGATCAGAGGGTGGGGTTAAGGACGTAGTTGAAGCAAAAGAACTCTCTAAAAAAATTAGGTTTCCAGTTTTAATCAAAGCTTCTGGCGGAGGTGGTGGAAAAGGAATGAAAATAGTTCACAATGATGAAGATTTTGACTTATTATTTGCAACTGCTAGATCAGAAGCAAAAAAATATTTTGGTAACGAAGAGGTCTACATAGAAAAGTTTTTTCAAAATCCTAGGCATATTGAAGTACAGATATTAGCTGGAAAAAATAGGACAGTTCATTTGCATGAGAGAGATTGTTCTGTTCAAAGAAGACATCAAAAATTAATTGAGGAAACCCCAAGTCCAGTTTTGAATGATGAAATTAGAAAAGATCTTTTTGAAAAGACTGTCAATATGGTAAGTAAAATCGGATATGAAGGTGCTGGAACTGTGGAATATATATATGAAGATGGAAAATTTTACTTTTTAGAAATGAATACGCGAGTGCAAGTAGAACATCCAGTTTCTGAAATGGTTACTGGTATAGATATTATAAAAGAACAAATATGGATAGCTTATACTGGGGAGACTGCACTAGAACAATCAGACATTAATCCAAGAGGTCATGCTATAGAATGTAGAATTAATGCAGAAGATCCAAGTAATAATTTTCAACCTTCTCCAGGAACTATAACAATGTGTAATCAGCCATCAGGATTTAGAACTAGAGTGGATGGTGCGATTTTTCAAGGTTACAAAGTTACTCCATATTATGATAGCTTGATTTGTAAACTGATTTGCCACGGAAGGAATAGAACAGAAGCTATTCAAAGAATGAATAGATCCCTAGATGAATTTGTGATTGACGGAATTACAACTACGATCCCCTTACACAAAAAATTACTCAGTAATAAAAAATTTATCAACTCAGATTTTAATGTGAGCTGGCTTGATAATGAAAAAATTGTTTAATAACATTTAACAAGCCATATATCATAAACTGGATGATCAAACGGTGCTATTGATGGACTAGAAGAGAACATCCAGCCATTGAAAACAAATACATCATCTTTGTTTTTGTTGCTCAAGTCTTTCACCTGTATGTAAGCTGTAATTTCAGGATTATCATCAAATTTTGAATTTCTACATTTCATACTTCTTATCGAAAGATCTTTGTGCATGGTTTCATCACCATTTTTAAGTTTTACTAAAATATTTTTAGAACTGATTTTATCTAATACTTTAATTTCTGTTATAATACCCTCTAAGTCTGAATTAGAACTTAAGTTGTTATAAAAATTTAAAGATAAAAAAAGGATAAATAATAAAAATTTTATTTTAAATTTTCCAAGTCTTATATTTTTTTTCATTAACATTTTTATTTTTATTTGGATAATAAGCGGAATCTGTCCCAGTTAAATTTGGCTTGTGTGGTTTTTGCCATTTGTATTTTTTAAGTTCGTGATTTTTTTCAATTTTGTTAGATGTGAAATGTATCCATGAAAACCATTCTACTGGAATTTTACTTGCATCTACTTCATCTGCATAAATAATCCATCTCTTTCCTTTTTTACTCTCATAGTATTTATTTCCAAAATCATCTTTTCCAACAAATTTGCCAAAAAAAATAGTTTTCAATCTTGTTCCGAATGTGTCACGATTCCACCAAGTGAAAATTTTATTAAAAACTGTCAACATAAAAAAATAAAAAATTTCAATTTTAAATTGTATAAAATAAATTAGACTAAAATTTGAATTTGTATATAAAGAATTTTGTAAGTTAATCAAACAATTTTAACACCGAGGTTTTATGTCAAAATACTTAGTCGAAACTTATTACACTTGTACATTTAAAGTGATTCATCATCTTGATGACATGAATGAAACTGAGTTAAAAAGTCTTGAAAAAAGAGATGATGGAGAATTTGAGATATTAGATGTTAAACTTGATAATAGGAAAACCAAGAGTTTAGATCCAAATAATAAAAAAATTTTAGATAGCAATATTGAAGTAAAACCTAACATAAAAAAAACTAGCCAGGAAAATTTAGGGAAACTAATCAAAAAGACTTCAAACAATACAGATATTAATGGCAAAAGGTTTAGCATGCCAGATAGAAGAAAAGGCTATATTCAAAAAGCAACAATTGGTGATCATAAAGTTTATTTACATACTGGAGAGTATGAGGATGGCAAAATTGGAGAAATTTTTATTGATACAAGTAAAGAAGGTGAATTAGTGAAAGCATTAATGAACAATTTTGCTATAGCAATATCTCTTGGACTTCAATATGGCGTTCCACTAGATGAATTTATTAATGCATTTGTTGGAACAAAGTTTGAGCCATCTGGGAAAGTTTATGGAAATGATAGAATTTTAAGTGCCTCTTCAATATTAGATTATATATTTAGAGAATTAGCCATTTCCTATCAAAATAGAGAGGATTTAGCACATACACCAGCTATTGGTAGTAATGAAAATACAAATTTAGATGAAAAAAATCCGGAAGAACAAAATCAATTATTGAAAATTGTTAAAGATATGACCAGCAAGGGTTTTGTTAGAAACAACTATAAAAAAAATCTTGTGGATTTATCTGACGTAAAAATAAGCCTTAAAGGTAAAAAGTAACTATTTTTTTGATCTAATAGAAATACCCAGTTCTTTTAATTGATCCTCCCCTATTTCTGAAGGTGCGTTCATCATCAAATCTTGAGCATTTTGGTTCATTGGAAACATAGTTACCTCTCTAATGTTCTTTTCATTAGCCAAAAGCATAACTATTCTATCTAAACCCGGTGCAATACCTCCGTGAGGAGGAGCACCATAATTTAATGCGTTTATCATTCCACTAAATTTTTGATCAACTTGATTTTTATTATATCCAGCTACAGAAAATAATTTGTACATTAAATCAGGGATATGGTTTCTGATAGCCCCGGATGAAAGTTCAATTCCATTACATACAATATCGTACTGATAAGCTAAAATTTCGAGAGGTTTAGTAAATTCTATTTTATCTATGTCACCTTGTGGCATTGAAAATGGATTATGGCTAAATTTTATTTTTTTTGTTTCTTTATCTTTCTCAAACATTGGGTAATCGATAATCCAGCAAAATGCAAAAATGTTTTCATCTATTAAATCTAAGTCTTGAGCAATTTTATTTCTTGCCAAAGCAGTTATAGTTTCTAAATCTTTTTCTTTATTACATGCAAAAAAAATACTATCGCCTATACTGGCTCCTGTTTTAATCATTAATTCTTCTAAGGCTTCTTTTGAAAAAAATTTCCCTACAGGTCCTTTACCAAAAACTTCTTTATCTTTATCAAAAGTAAAATAGGCCATACCAGACGCACCTTGTTCTTTTGCCCATTTGTCGACACCGTCAAAAAAACTTCTTGGTTTATTTTTAGTATCTTTTGTAATTATACATCTCACTTTAGAGCCAGATTTTACTAACTTTTTAAAGATATCAAATTTAATATCATCTCTTAAAAAAAAATCAGTTATATCATTAATTATTAAAGGATTTCTAAGATCAGGTTTATCAGTACCATACTTTAACATCGCTTCTTTATAAGGAATTCTTGGAAATTTTTCGTTAAATAATTTTTTTTTTGAAAAATTTTTAAAAGTATTTACTAAAAGTTTTTCTACCACATTAAAAACGTCTTCTTGTTCAACGAAAGACATTTCTAAATCTAATTGATAAAATTCTCCAGGACTTCTGTCTGCTCTCGCGTCTTCATCTCTAAAACAAGGGGCTATTTGGAAATATTTATCAAAACCAGAGACCATGATTAATTGTTTAAATTGCTGTGGTGCTTGAGGTAATGCATAAAATTTCCCAGGGTTTAATCTACTTGGAACTAAAAAATCTCTTGCTCCTTCAGGACTAGAAGATGTTAAAATTGGTGTCTGATATTCTAAAAAACCCAGCTTATTCATTTCGTTTCTTATGAAAGAAATCACTTTTGATCTTAAAATAATATTCTCATGAATTTTTTTTCTTCTTAAATCTAAAAATCTATATTTTAATCTAATCTCCTCTGAGTATTCTTGGTCACTAAATATTGGCATAGGAAGTTCTTTGCATTTTCCTAAAACATCAAAACTTTTTATTGAGACTTCTATCTCTCCAGTGCTAATTTCTTTATTTACTGTTTCTTCTGATCTATCAACTACCTCACCGTCAACTTTTATAACAGTTTCAAGTTGCATTTTTTCAAGTGTTGAAAAATTAGAGTTTTCTTTATCAATTATACATTGAGTAATTCCGTAATTATCTCTTAAATCAATAAATAAGAGATTACCATGATCTCTTTTTTTATTTATCCAACCAGAAAGTAAGACTTTTTTACCAACATCTTTTTTTCTTAATTCGTTACAACTATGACTTCTATAAATACTCAACTATTCTCCTAAAATTTCCTTAATTAAATTAATATTAATAGGTTTTTTTCTTTTTAAACTCATTTCGTCGATCTTATATATAAAATCAAAAATTTTACTATAAGATCTGTGAATTCTTTTGACTACGTAATTAATTAACTTTTTTTCTATAATGATCTGACGATCTGATAAATTCTTTACTAATAGCGCAAAAATTAACTCATCTTCGGGTTTTTTAATATTTTGAATTAAAAAGCTTTTTGATCTTGATTTTAAATCAATTAAGTTAAAATTTAGATCGACTATTGGCTTGTGAGAAGTAATAATTAAGTACTTATTACTCTGTTCCACAAGATTTATTAAGGAATAAATAAGTTTCTCATTAATTTTTTCATCCAAATTTTCTAAAACTATATTCTCGTATAAATTTAAGTTTGATAAATTTTCATTATTAAATAATTTAGCATTAAAAATAACCCCCTTAAATTTTTTTATGAAAATGTTTATCAAGTGACTTTTACCTGAAAAATTTTCACCATTTATATTAATAAAATTTTTTTCCCAATTAGGCCAATTATTAAGCAAATCGTAGACATGTTTATTGCTTGATGACACAAAAAAATCGCTATCTCTTAAATTTTTTTCATGTTTAAAATTTAAGATTTTTTGATCCGTATTACTCATATCAATTAATTGACCAAATTTTATTTTGTGTGTCAAAATTATAATTTTTTTCCTCCATTATTTTTAAAAAAATACTTGGAGTTCCGTTAAAAATTACTTGATAAAAGGTAAAGTCTTTATCAAATTTAGTTATAAAATAATCATTAATCAAATCTAGATTATCTAAATCTTGTTCAAAATCTGATAAAATATTACTCGTTTGGTTATTTATCTTAATGTTCAATATAAGTTTTATTGAAGTATTAATTTGATTTATTTTTTTCCAATGATCTTCATAAACCGTTTTCAATACTTTAGTCAATTCTTCTACTTGATCTACTTCATTAATATTTTTTTGAGAAAAAGATTGATTTTTTAAAACAACGTTTTTATTATAAGTTATTCTTGTTAAAACTCTCACTTTATCTTCGCCTTTAAAAAATAGAGATATAATTGAGTCTTTCAAACCATATTTTGAAATTACTTCATCAAAACCATATTGTTCAATATTTTCATAATTTTTTTTTATCTGGTTTAAATCTTCAAGATCTTCTGTTGGCAATATATATTTAATTAGATGTGTTTTTTCATTATTTTTATTCCAGTTCTCAAATATCTTGTTGTTATGAAATAATAAAAGATCTTTTTTATTTTCGTCTATAATAATTGGAATAAATAAAAATTTTTTACGTTTTGGAACTGATGGAAAAATATTTTTACTTTCTAAATATTCATAGACTTTTTTTTTATTAAATGAAACTCCTAAGTTTACGTAATATACATCATTTATAAACTTCTCTTCTTGAATAGAAAATGACTCAATCATTCCTTTAAGCTTGTTTAATTTAATGTTATTGATTTTCTCTCGATCTTTGGAATTAACTATCAATGAAATTAATTCGAAAAATGCTTGATTAAAACCCTCATCAATTACATCATTTTTATCAAAATTTATTTGAAATGGTCTAGATATATCAACATTTTCTATGTCAAATGATTTAGAAAAAATCTTATCTGTGGAAAAAAAAAATAAATTTAAAGATAGAACTATAAAAAAAATATATAAGATTTTTAATTTATTTTTTTTTATTTTAAACATCATGGTATGAATTAATGCGTAAAAATATATTAACATATAAAAAAAGTGGTGTTGACATTAATGCTGCTGACAAATTTGTTAAATTCATATCCAATATTTCTGCAAGAAAAAAAGGCAAAAAAAAGTTGAATAATATAGGTGGTTTTGGATCAATCACTAATATTCCCAAAAATCTAAAAAATCCAAAAATTGTTGCTTGCACAGATGGAGTTGGAACCAAAATTGAAATAGCTAATATATTGAATAAATTTGATACAATAGGAATTGACCTTGTGGCTATGAGCGTCAATGACTTAATAGTTCAAGGTGCGAAGCCTTTATTTTTTTTGGATTATATTTCAATTAATAAGATTAATTTATCAAAATTGAAGTCTATTATGATTGGTATTTTAAAAGGATGTAAAATTTCTGAATGTAATCTAGTTGGTGGTGAAACTGCTGAAATGCCTGGTACATATACCAAAAATAAATTTGATATTGCAGGTTTTGCCGTAGGAATTGTTGAGGAAAAAAAAATCCTTAATGGGAAAAAAATAAAAAAAAATGATTTAATCTTAGGAATCCCATCTAGTGGTTTACATTCTAACGGATATTCCTTGGTTAGAAACTTAATAAACCTAAAAAAAATAAATATAAATAAAAATAAATTTTTAGCAGAAGAACTAATAAAGCCTACTAAGATTTATGTAAAAGAAATTTTGAATTTAACTAATAGAAATTTGTTAAATGGGTGTGCAAATATAACGGGTGGCGGTTTAGCAGATAACCTGAAAAGAATCTTGCCAAATAATCTAAGTGCAGAAATAAATCTAATTAAAGTAAAACCTGCTAAAATATTTCGTTGGTTAAAGAGTCATCTTATAAGTGATAAAGAAATGTTAAGAACATTTAATTGTGGTATTGGTTTTTGTTTGATTATAAATCCAAAAAATCTAAACAAGGTTATTAAATTTTTTCCTAAAAAATATAAACCATATATCATAGGAAAAATATGTAGTGGGAAAGGGCAAATTAAATTGAATGGTAGGATTAACTGGAGTTAGAAAGAAAAAAACAGCAATTTTTATTTCTGGTAATGGAAGTAATATGAAAAAATTAATTAAATTTTCAAAGTTAAGAAACTCTCCAATCTGTGTCGATCTTGTTCTGTCAAATAATAAAAAAGCAAATGGAATTCGTTATTTAAAAAAAACTAAAATCGTCTCCAAAATTTTTAATTTTAAAAATAATAAAGATGAGGAAAAAATTCTAAAAATTTTAAAAAAAAGAAAAATTGATTTAATTTGTCTTGCGGGATTTATGAAAATTCTTTCTAGAGACTTTATTAAAAAATTTAATGGAAAAATATTGAATATTCACCCCTCGTTATTACCAAAATATAAGGGACTAAATACACATGAAAGAGTAATAATGAATAATGAAAAGTTTTCAGGTTGCACTGTTCATCTTGTTAATTCAAAGCTAGATTCTGGAAAAATAATTTTACAAAAAAAGGTCAGAATAAATAAAAATGATAATCCAAAAACTTTAGCAAAAAAAATTTTAAAAGAGGAACATATGCTATATCCAAAAGCTATAAAAAAATTGCTATCTACGACTTAAAAAAAAAGTCAATTTCAATTTTTGCATTCTCTGAACTATCAGAACCATGAACAGAATTTTTATCAATTGATAACCCAAATTTTTTTCTTATTGTACCCTCTTTCGCGTCTTTTGGGTTTGTTGATCCCATTAATTCTCTATTGGCCAAAATAGCATTTTCTTTTTCAAGAACCATGACAACTATTGGTCCCGATGATAAATAAGTGCATAAATCATTGTAAAAAGGCTTTGTTTCATGCACCTTATAAAATTTTTCTGCCTCAATCTTATCTATTTGAATTTTTTTTTCTTTAATAATATTAAAACCATTTTTGATAAACATTTCTTTTATTTGGCTATCCAGGTTTCTTTCAACAGCATCAGGTTTAATTATTGATAGTGTGTTCTCAATATTACTCATAATAGTCCTCTATTAATTGATTTAACAATCTTACTCCATAACCAGTAGCACCACCTGAATTTAAAGCTCCCCCGTATTTTGAAAAAGCCATACCAGCTATGTCTAAATGTGCCCATGGTGTTTTATTTAAAACAAATCTTTGTAAAAATTGTGCAGCAGTAGTTGAGCCTGCACCACCAACATAGTTTATATTTTGCATGTCAGCATTTTTAGAATTTATTAATTTGTCAAAGTTTTTATGTAAGGGCATTCTCCAAAGTTTTTCTTCAACTTTTTCACCTGCATCAATCAATTCTTTTGATAATTTATCATTGTTTGAAAAAAGTCCTGCATATTCAGAACCTAGGGAAACAATTATCGCACCAGTCAAAGTAGCCAAGTCAATCATAAATTTAGGTTTAAATTTTTTTTCAGTAAAAGTTAAAGCATCAGCAAGAACTAATCTTCCCTCTGCATCTGTATTTAAAATTTCAATTGTTTTTCCACTGTAAGACTTTACAATGTCTCCAGGTCTTTGAGCATTGCCGCTTACCATGTTTTCAACGAGCCCCACTACACCTACGGCATTTACTTTTGCTTTTCTTAATGCAAGATTTTTCATAAGTCCAACTACAGCTGCTGAACCTGCCATGTCATAAGTCATATCTTCCATAAATTTTGCAGGTTTTAAAGAATATCCACCTGTATCAAAACAAACTCCTTTACCAATGAAAGCCAATGGTTTTTTAGCATTTTTTGCTCCTCTCCATTCCATTGTTACAAGATAGGATCCTCTAATACTTCCTTGACCCACCCCAAGCAGAGCATTCATACCTAACTTTTTTAGTTTTTTTTGGTCATAAATATTAATTTTTAGTCCATATTTCTTAAGTGTTCTTATTCTTTTTGCATATTCATCAGGGTGCAGAATATTACCTGGCTCAGAAACCAAATCTCTTGCATAAAAAGTTCCTTGCTCCAAAGCTTTGAACTTTAATTGACTAGAATTTCCTAAATCACTTCCTCTTCCTAGGACGTTGACAGTAATTAATCTTTTCTCTTTTTTTGATTTATATTTTTTAAATTGATAAGATTTTAATTTTAGTCCATGAAGGAAATAACCAATAAAACTTTTATGGTTACTTACTTTATTTTCTGAGTAAATAAAATATTCTGAATTTTTTCCAAAATTTATATGGCCGTAGAGTTCTGCACCTAAATTCTCAATCTCAAAATTTTTAATATTTTTTTTTATAGATACTAAAACAACTTTTTTCTTTGAAGTAAGTTCAAATACCAACAACTTTTTATTTAAATCATATGTTTTTAACAAATCTGATATATAGGAAAGTTCTTGACCTGAAATATATTTTTTTATTTGCTTCAATCTAAATTTTTCATCGACAAATAAGACTAAATTTGTAGAATTTTTTCTGGATGTGCTTTTTTTAAAGCTTATTTTTATTGACATTTTTAATATATGTGTACTTTAAGTTGTATGTTAATTGTAAACTAATAGTTGAAAATATATAAGTACTATTTTGTAAGATTTCAATGAAAAAAATATTATTTAGAAAATTATTAATTGATTGTTTAACCTTTTTTCTCATCACTCTTTTTAGTGCAAGCATAATTATTTGGGTATTTCAGGCTGTCAACTTTTTAGACATAATGATTGAAGATGGTAGAGATTATCTGGTTTATATAAACTATTCATTGCTAAACTTTCCTAAAATAGTAAGTAAAGTACTGCCCTTCGTATTTTTTTTCAGTTTTTTTTATGTAATTGCAAGATATGAGTTAAACAATGAATTGATTATATTTTGGAACTTTGGTGTCAACAAGTTTCAACTTATAAATTTTTTATTTATCTTCTCAATTTTTTTAACATTAGTGCAAATTTCTCTGGCTGCTTTTATAGTTCCTAGCACTCAAGATGTAGCAAGGTCCTTTTTAAGGACTTCGTCAGTAAATTTTTTAGAAAGCTTTATTAAACAAAAGAAATTTAATGACACTATAAAAAATGTTACAATCTACAGCGATGGTAAAGATGAGGATGGAAATTTATTAAATATTTATTTAAAAAAAGATGAAAACATTAATAATTTTCAGATTACATACGCAAAAAAAGGAAATTTTATCAATAAAAAAAATACTCAAATTTTAGTTTTATATGAGGGAGAACAAATCAATGTTGTCAATGATAAAATTACTAATTTTCGATTTTCTAAATCAGATTTCAATTTAAAAAACTTAGAAAGTAACACAACAACTTATGTAAAGACTCAAGAGGTATCTACATCGAAACTATTCAAATGTTATTTGAGACTAAATAATTGGAAATTTTTTAATATTAATACAAAGGATATTATCATTGAAAATTGTGTAAAAGAAAATCTAAATAATGTTATTAAAGAATTATATAAAAGATTTATAATTCCTTTTTATATTCCAACTTTAATGTTAACTATTTTATTTCTTATTTTAAAGTCAAAAGAAAATATAAATTATTTCAATTATCGACTTATTATTTTTCTATTAGGTCTGTCAATTATTGTAGCTTCTGAAGTTAGTTTAAGATTTGTAAAAAATAATATTTTAGAAAATCTTAAAATTTTTAGTATTCCCATTTTAAGTTTAGTCATAATTTACACAATCATATATCTGACAATAAATCCATTAAAAGAAAAAAAATGAAAACCTACATTAAATTTTTAAGTAAAATTTTTTTGAATTCTTTTTTTTATGTCTCATTAGTAATGTTTAGTTTAATTTTTATATTAAATTTGCTAAGTGAATTAGATTTTTTTAAAGATATAAAAGTAGATAATTTTTTTCCAATTTATTTATCACTTTTAAATTCACCAACATTTATATTTGAAATGTTTCCATTCATCTTTCTTATTTCTACGCAACTTTTTTTCATAACATTGTTCAATAATAATCAATTAAGTATTTTTAAATACACAGGTTTAAAAAATTCAAATATTCTTTTTATTATTAGTCTGATGAGTTTTTTTCTCGGCATTTTAATTATCACTTTCTTTTACAGCTTTTCCTCAAGTCTAAAAAATTTTTATTTAGATTTAAAAACCAATTATACTAAAGACGGTAAATATCTAGCTGTTATAACTAAAAATGGTCTTTGGATAAAAGATGTTGTAGATAATAAAATCTTAATTATAAATTCAGTAAAAATAGAACAAAACCATTTAATTGATGCTTACATTTCAGAGTTTAATAATAATTTTGAAATTAGAAGAAATATTGTTAGCCCAAAAATAGATATATCGAGTAAAAATTGGATAATTTATAATGCTGAAGTTTTTGATAAAAATAAAAAACAAAAACTTAAAAGTTTAAAAATTAATACAAATTTTGATTACCTTATTATTCAAAATCTATTCTCAAATCTATCATCACTCTCAATAATAGAGCTATTACAACTAAGAGAAAATTATAAGTCTTTAAATTATTCTATTATTGAAATAGATATACAACTTTTGAGGCTTATTTCTTTTCCAATTTATCTCGTTCTTATGACTGTTTTATCAAGTATAATAATGCTCAGCACTAAAGAATTAAAAAGTTCAATACTCAAAATTTCAATAGGTCTATTTTTTTCAGTGGTTATATATTATTTATTTAATTTTTTTAATGTTCTGGGAAAAACAGAAAAAATAAATATATTTAGTTCAGTTTTAATGCCTTTAATATTGTTAACAATTATTAACTCTATAATAATAAGAAAATTTAATGAGAAATAAAATTTTATTTATTCTAATAATATTTTTTACGAAGCTTTTATTGATGCCATTTTCAATGGCTCAAGATCAATTTAACTTTGATGTATCTGAGATTCAAATCTTAGATGATGGAAACAAAATCATAGGCCTTAAAAGAGGAAAAATTTCGACTAATGATGGTGTCATTATCGAAGCTGATAATTTTATCTATTTGAAGAATGAAAATATACTTAATGCTACCGGTAAAGTTATAATTAAGGACTCTATTAATGATTATAACATTTCATCAAATGATATTACTTATGAGAGAAATAGAGAAAAAATAACCAGTAAAGGAAAAACTAAAAGTAAATTTAACTCGAGATTCATTTTAAAATCATCAGATGTTATTTTTCTTAGAAATGAAAAGTTATTAAGCTCAAGTAAAAATTCTACCTTAGTTGATAATGATGAACAAACTTATATGGAGTTAAAAAAATTCAATTTCTCTTTAGAGGATAAAATATTAAAAGGAGAAAAAATTTTAGTAAATTTCAATTTCAATTTACCTCAAAATGATAAATTATTTTTTGATAGCGGGATGTTTAATTTCAATGAAAAAAGTTTTGTTGCTAAAAATATCAAAATTAATTTAAAAAAGGATATATTTGATGATTTAAAAAATGATCCTCGCCTAAAAGGTGTATCTGCTGAAAGTGAGAATAATATTACCACAATTAAAAAAGGTGTTTTTACGAGTTGTAATGACGATACCGATTGTCCTCCTTGGGTTGTAACAGCTAGTCAAATTAAACATGATAAAAATAAGAAACAACTAATTTATGATAATGCTCTGCTTAAAATTTATAATGTACCTGTTTTATATTTTCCAAAATTTTTTCATCCTGATCCAACTGTAAAAAGACAATCTGGTTTTTTAAAACCAAGCGTAAATAATTCTAATATTTTAGGATCATCTCTAAATTTACCTTACTACCATGTAATATCTCATGATAAAGATTTTACATTCAGGCCCACTTTATTTGATAGTGATATTAAAATGTTTCAAAATGAGTATAGATTAAAAAATAAAAATTCATCAGCGATATTAGATTTTTCATTTGTTGATGGTTATCAATCTTCACTCTCAAATAAAACCAATAGTATAAGTCACTTTTTTGCTGAGTTTGATGCAAATTTAGCTTGGAAAAATTTTACTCAAAGTGATTTTTTTATCTCATTAAAAACAGTTTCAAATGACACTTATTTAAAGATTTTTGATAGCAATATTTTTAAAAATAGGACTACTCCAAAAGATTATGATGTATTGAACTCTGAAGCTAAACTGATTCTAAATAATAGTAAATTTAATTTAGTAACTGGCTTTCAATCTTTTGAAAGTCTAAACCTTGTAAGTTCAGATCGATATCAATTTATACTACCTTATTATGATTTTGATAAACAATTATTTAGCGATTTTAATAATGGAACAATTAATTTCAAATCTAGCGGTAGCAATGATCTAAACAATACTAATAATTTAAGAACAAAAATTATAAATGATTTAAATTTTAAGAGTTCAAATATTTTATCAGATAACGGATTTAAAAATGAATATAACATTTATCTAAAAAACTTAAATACTGTAGCTAAAAATGATACGTTATACAAATCTAGCCCTCAAATGGAACTTATGAGTATTATTGAGTTCAATACTAGTCTACCGCTTATTAATCAGACAGATGAAGAAGTTAATTATCTCACTCCAAAAATATCATTTAGATTAAATCCAGGTGACATGAAAGATTATTCCACAAGTGATAGATCTATAAATGTTGATGGAATATTTGACATAAATAGACTTGCTATAGATGACTCTTTTGAAGAAGGAAGATCTTTGACCCTGGGAGTTGAGTACAAAAAATCAAGATTAGACGATATAAATAAATTTTTTGAGGCAAAAATTGCAACTGTCTATAGAGATGAGAATGAAAATTTTATACCCAAATCAACTGGATTAAGTGGTAAAGATCCAAATATTTTTGGATCAATATCCAATGATTTTTCAAACATTATAAATGTATCTTATGATTTCATACTAGACAATGATCTTAATACATTGGAATATAACTCATTAAACACATCAATCATCTATAAAAATTTCAACACAACATTTAACTTTATAGAAGAAAATGAAGCAATTGGTGATACAAATACTATTGAAAATAAAACATCTTTAAAATTTAATGATGAAAACTATATTACATTTAATACAAGACGAAATAGAAAAATTAATTTAACTGAATATTATAATTTGCTCTATGAATATAAAAATGACTGTTTAATCGCTGGAGTTAAATATAATAAATCTTATTATGAGGATAGAGATTTAAAACCATCAGAAAATTTAATATTTAGTATTACTTTAACACCTTTAACAAGCTTTGAACAAAAAGTTGATCAATAAAAACTAGTTTCATGAGAATTAATTTAATTTTAATTATAATTTTTTTTTCATCTTTAATAAATTATCCAATACATTCCTATGAAAATAAAATACTATTAAAAATTAATAATGAAATAATCACAACTGTAGATATCTTAAATGAAATCAATTACTTAAAGTCTATAAATAAAAACATTAATAATTTAGATAATGAAAAAATTTTTGAGATTGCCAGAAATTCTTTAATCAAAGATAAAGTAAAAGAAATTAATTTAAAAAAGATTGTTCAAAAAATTGAAATTAATAATGAGGACTTTAACAGAATTTTAATTTCTACATATTCTAAAAGTGGATACACAAATGTTGATGAGTTATTGGCTTATGTTAAAAGCTTTGATATTGAAACTGATTTCATAAGAAATAAATTGACAATAAATGCTATATGGAACCAATTTATCTATGATAAATATTCAAAAAAAATTAAGATTAATTTAGATAAATTAAAGGAGGAAATATTAAAAAATGAAAATCAAACTGAGTATCTCCTTTCTGAGATTGTATTTGATTTAAAAGAGAACCAAACATTAGATGAAAAGTTTAAGATTATTGAGGACGCCATTGAAAAAAATGGTTTTGAAAATTCTGCATTAATTTATAGTATTTCTGAAACCTCCAGAGTTGGTGGAAATATTGGTTGGATCAGTGAAAATTCAGTTAATAAAAAAATCTTAAAAAAAATTTCTAAAATTGGAATTAATAAATATACAAATCCTATAATAATTCCTGGTGGATATCTAATTCTTAAATTGAAAGAAAAAAAAATTTCAAAAAGAAATTTAAATGTTGATAAAGAATTAAGTAAAATAGTAAGAATTAAAACCAATGAACAGTTGAATCAATTTTCCAATTTATTTTTGAATAAATTAAAAAAGGATATTACAATAGATGAGCTATAAACCAATAATATTAGTTGCAGGGGAACCCAATAGTATTTTTTTTGAAATTTTGTTTAAAATTTTAAAAAAAAAAAAAATTAAAAGTCCCCTTGTTTTAATAGCCTCTCACAGGATCCTCTCTCTTCAAATGAAAAAATTAAATTTTCAAAAAAAGATAAAAATTTTAAATTTAAAAAAGATTACTAATTATAAATTGAGCAACAATTCAATAAATTTAATCAATGTTGATTATAATCAAAAAAAAGCATTTGAGAAAATTAGCAATAAATCGAATAATTATATCAGAAGATGTTTTGAAATTGCTATAATTTTATTAAAGTCAAATTATTCTGATAAACTAATAAATGGACCTATCTCAAAAAAAAACTTTTTAAAAAAAAAATTTTTAGGAATAACAGAGTATTTTGCTGAAAAATTTAATAAAAAAAAAATAGCGATGTTAATATATAATAATAATTTATCAGTTTGCCCAGTAACAACCCACCTTCCTTTAAAAGAAGTTTCAAAATTTATTCAGAAAAAATTAATTTTTGAAAAAGTTCAGTTAATAAATGATTTTTATAAGACCTATATAGGGTTTAAACCTAAGATTGCTCTAACAGGTCTTAACCCACATTGTGAAAGTACTAATAAATTTAATGAAGATGAAAAAATTATTAAACCTACAATATCAGATTTAAAGAAACGTAGATTCAAAGTATATGGACCCTATGCTGCTGACACAATCTTTTTAAAAAATAATAGGAAAAAATTTGATGTAATAATAGGAATGTATCACGATCAAGTTTTAACACCCATTAAAACTCTTTTTGAATATGATGCTATTAATATTACATTAGGTTTACCTTTCTTAAGAATTTCACCTGACCATGGTCCTAACGAGACAATGCTTGGTAAAAATTTGTCAAGTTCTCTTAGTTTATACAAAGCTATATCTTTTCTAGAAAAGATAAAATGATCAAAGCAAAAAAAAGTTTGGGTCAAAATTTTCTTATAGATAAAAAGATTTTAGAAAAAATTACAAGTATTGAAAATATTAAAGATAAGACAGTGTTAGAAGTTGGGCCTGGGACAGGAAATTTGACATCATATATATTGAAAAAAAAACCAAAGAAATTTTTTATAGTAGAGAAGGATAGTAATCTTGCAACTGATTTAAAAAAAAAATTTCATAGAAATTTAAAAATAATCAATGATGATATACTAAATGTTAACGAAAAAAAATTATCATCAGATAAGCTAATTGTTTTTGGAAATTTACCTTACAATATTTCTACTGAAATATTGTGTAAATGGATTATCAACTTAGATAATGAAAAATTTTGGTTTGAAAGTTTAGTATTAATGTTTCAAAAAGAAGTGGCAGACAGAATCATAGCGAACGTAAATACATCTAATTACGGAAGATTATCCATTTTGGCTAAATGGAAGCTAGAAATAACAAAAGTTTGTGACATTAATCCATCTGCTTTCTGGCCTAAACCAAAAATAGAAAGTACTTTACTAATTTTTAAACCAAAAAAAAATTTTTTCAAAATCAATAAAGCCAAAAATATCGAATTGATTACAAGATCTTTTTTTAATCATAGAAGAAAAATGATTAAAAAACCTTTCAATCAATTGTTTCATGGAAATGATGAAATAAAAGAAAAATTGAAATTAAATTTAGATTTGAGACCACAAAATTTGAATCTTGATACATATTATAATTTAGTCAAAGAATACGAAATTCTAACTGGTTAGTTTTTCTACATGTTTTCTAATAAAATCTTTATCGTAATCTTTTGAACCATTGTTTAGTTCTGCATCAATTAAATTAAGAATTTTTAAAAAACAATTATTTAAAGTATCATTTATGACTACGTAATCATAATTAATCCAATGCAAAACATCATGACTAAACTGATTCATTCTTTGTTCAACCATAGTTTTATCACCCATATGTCGATGAGATAGTCTCTCAAGTAAAATTTGTTTACTCGGTGGTAAAATAAAAAAAGTAATCAGTCTGTAATCTAATTTTTTATTCTTTATTTGATCTGCGCCTTGCCAATCAATATCAAATAAAACATTTTTCCCTTTGTTTAGTCTTTCAATTACAGGAGTACGAGTTGTACCATAAAGATTGTTAAAAACTTTTGCATATTCTAGAAATTCTTCATTTCCTATCAGCCTTTTAAATTCTTTTTCACTGACAAAATAATAGTCTTTATTTTGTATTTCATTTTGTCTAGGCTCTCTTGTTGTATGAGATATCGAAATTTCAAAATTAGGGCGTTGTGATAATAAACCAACTAGTGTTGTTTTTCCTGCTCCTGATGGAGAGGAAAGAATTATCATTACCCCATCTTTGTTTGTGGGCATTAATTGTTAGTTAGCTTTTCCTTCTATAAATTTTACAGCATCTCCAACTGTTAAAATCTTTTCAGCCTCACTATCAGAAATTTCTGAACCAAATTCCTCCTCAAAAGCCATAACTAATTCCACAGTATCTAGACTATCCGCACCCAAATCATCTATAAAACTAGATTCTTCTGTAACTTTTGCTTCATCAATACCTAAGTGATCTGCAACTATTTTTTTAACTTTACTTGAAACATCTTCTGACATTTTGATCCTTATTGTTATAAATTGTTATTAGTTTAAAAACCTATTTTGTCAAGCCATATACATGCCTCCATTAACATGCAAGGTTTCTCCATTTATATAACTTGAGTGACTAGAACATAAAAAAAGTACAGCATTTGCAATATCATCTGGCTCTCCTAGTCGGGCAGAGGGAATTTTTGATATTATAGCCTCTTTGAATTTATCGTCTAATTTATCCGTCATAGCTGTTTTAATAAAACCAGGTGAAATACAATTTATATTTATATTTTTCTTTGCATATTCTATTGCCAAACTCTTAGACATTGCAATTATACCTGCTTTAGAAGCTGTGTAATTGGCCTGTCCTAAATTACCTGTGTGTCCAACGACTGACGTAATATTAACAATCTTTCCGGATTTATTTTTAAGCATTTTTTTAATTGCTGATTTGCTCATCAAAAAAGTTGATGTTAAGTTAACATCAATAACTTTTTTCCATTCATCTAAGCTCATCCTTATTGCTAAATTGTCTTGGGTAATGCCTGCATTATTAACGACACAATCTAAACTACCACCAAGTTGTATAGTTGCGTTTTCAACAAATTCCTCGATTTTATCGCTTTGAGATATATCAAACTTTAATATTTTAATATTTCCATATTTACTTTTTAATTCCTCAAGCTTTTCTATTCTTCTACCTGAGGCTAAAATATTTGCTCCTGATTGATTTAATTTTTCAATTATTGAATTCCCTATCCCACCTGAAGCACCAGTAACAATAATATTTTTACCTTTTAAATCAGTCATATTTTTAGACCTTCAATATCACCTTGAGAATTAATTGTATCAATTTTAACATTTCTATTGATCCTTTTTACCAAACCTGACAAAACTTTCCCAGGTCCAATTTCTATAAAATGGTCTACATCATTTTCTATCATATTAATCACGCTTTCTCTCCATCTAACTCTATTCTCTATTTGCTTAATTAAGAGATTTTTAAGCTCATCTGGGTCTTTAATCTCATTAGCAGTAACGTTAGAAATTAATTTATTTTGCCCATTTTTAAAATTAAGTTTATTTAACTCTTCTTTCATAATTTTTGTAGCATTATTCATTAGTTCACAGTGAAAGGGTGCACTTACAGGAAGTTTAATATTTTTAATTGAATTGGCCTTAAAAATTTGAATAAATTGGTCTAAGTCTTTAGTTTTCCCGCTCAAAACAATTTGACCTTCAGAATTATCATTTGCTATTTGTGCTTTTAAATTTTCTTTATTTTCCATTAAAATTCTTTCAATCTCATCAACTGTTGATCCCAATACCGCAACCATTCCTCCCTGTCCTTTAGGTACAGAGTTTTGCATAGCATCCCCTCTAATTCTCAATATTTTTAAAGTATCTGAAAAATCCAAATATCCTGCACATGATAATGCCGAATATTCTCCTAAAGAGTGTCCCGCAAAGTATTTTGCTTTATTTAAATCTAAGTTGAATTCATTTTTTGCTAAATTAAATATTGAATAACTTATTAAAAATATTGCTGGTTGTGTATTTGCTGTTAAATCTAATTCTTCTTTTGGCCCTTCTAGAATAAGCTTAGAAATAGAAAAATTTAATGTTTCGTCTGCCTGTTTAAAAAGGTCTTTTACTATATTAAATTTATCATAGAGTTCTTTTCCCATTCCAACTAATTGAGACCCTTGACCTGGGAAAATTACTGAAAACATAAAAAAAACCTATTTTTTAAAACTTTTTAACTATTGTAATTAAAGATTTATAATAGTATATCCTCATTTTTTTAGAAAGTTTAAATGAATTTATACGAACATACAATTATAGCAAGACAAGACGCATCACCAAGCGATTTAAAACAACTTACTGAGAAATATTCCAAAATTGTTGAAAAAAACAATGGCGAAATAATAAAAACTGAAAATTGGGGTTTGCTAAATCTTTCCTATCTAATCAAGAAAAATAAAAAAGGTAGCTATATACATTTTAAAATTAAATGTGATGGTAAGGCCATAAATGAGTTAGAGAAGAATGAGTCAATTGATAAAAAATTATTAAGATATTTAACAGTTAGAGTTAAGAAATTTGACTTGGATACAAGTTACTTTAATAAAAAAGATGATTTAGAAAAAGCTAATAAATGAATTAATTATGCCGAAAAGACAGTCTGGAAATAAAAAAAACAAACAAAGCAATTTTGCTAAGCTAAGTATTTTTCAGCCTAATAAGTATAAATTTAAAAAAAACTGCCCACTTTCCATAAAAGGTGCCCCAAAAATTGATTACAAAAATATTAAATTGTTAAAAAAATACACGTCTGAAAACGGTAAAATTCTTCCATCTCGTATAACGAATGTAAGTCAAAAAAAACAAAGAGAACTATCACTATCAATTAAAAGAGCAAGGAATCTGGCGCTAATATAAAATGAAGGTAATACTACTCGAAAACTTAAAAAAAATTGGATCTATAGGTGAAATTATAGAAGTTAAAAGAGGGTTTGCTAGAAACTTTCTGATTGCAAATAAAAAAGCATTATACGCATCTAAAGAAAATATTTCTAAAGTAGACAAAATTAAAACAGATCTCTCAAAAAAAGATAATGAAAAAAAACAAGAAGCAAAGAGAATTTCAGAAAAAATTCATAAAAAAGAATATGAAATCAAAAAGCTTTGCACTGAAAACAATGAACTGTATGGCTCAGTAAAGCCTACCGAAATTTCAAAACTTATCAAAGAAATAAATAATCAAGAAGTTAAACCTTCAATGATACAACCCATTAAAGATATTAAATCAATTGGAAAATTTAAAGTAAAAATAAGCTTACACCCAGAAGTTGATGCTGAGATAATGATTAATGTAATATCCTCAGATACAATTCAATAATTATACAATTTTTTCCCCAACATATTTAAAAAAGAAAATTTATCCCAAAATTTGTTATGATTATTTATGGAAAAAAATTTAAGTATTTTAAAAGAAAACTTTAATGAACTACCAAACAATATAGAAGCAGAACAATCAGTAATAGGATCAATACTAGTTTCTAACGAAATTTTTGATGAAATCAGTACTATTATTTCTAGCCTAAATTTTTATGACCCTATGCATCAAAAAATATTTAATGCAGTTGAAAACCTCATTTACAAAGGATTGCTAGCAAATCCAATCACGCTCAAAAATTATTTTGAAACAGAGAAAGATGATATTAATATTCCTGAGTATCTTGTAAAAATTACAAAATTTTCCACTTCTACAAGACAAGCTATTGAATATTCAAAAATAATTTACGATATGTTTGTTAGAAGAGAGCTAATTAAAATTTCAGAACAAACTATAGACTCAGCCAAAATGAGTGATTTAAATATAAGTGGTCAAAATATTATTGAAGATTCTGAGAGACTTTTATTTGACTTAGCAGAAAAAGGATCTTTTAACACATCATTAATTAAGTTTGATGAAGCAATGAAAAAAACTATCGATATGGCCTCAGCTGCTTATAAAAATGAAGAAGGTATAGTTGGAGTACCAACTGGTCTAAGAGACCTTGATGATAGACTGGGTGGTTTACATCAATCTGATTTGATAATTATAGCTGGTAGGCCATCTATGGGTAAAACTGCTTTAGCAACTAATATTGCATTTAATGCTGCCCAAAAATTACAAGCAAGTCAGAGAAAATCATCAATAGCTTTTTTTTCGTTAGAAATGTCTTCAGAACAATTATCAACAAGAATACTTGCTGAACAATCAAGAATAAAATCAAATGATATAAGACGTGGTAGAATTTCAGATGAGCAATTTGACAAATTTATTGAAACTTCAAAAAATATTACAGAACTTCCTTTATATATTGATGAGACCCCAGCTATAAGTATTGCGGCTATGAGTAATAGAGCTAGAAGGATAAAAAGATTATTTGGCCTAGATATGATTGTCGTTGATTATATCCAATTAATGAGAGGATCAATAAATAATAAAGATGGTAGAGTGCAAGAAATATCAGAAATAACTCAAGGCTTAAAAGCCATTGCAAAAGAACTTTCTGTTCCCGTTGTTGCTTTATCTCAACTCTCAAGAGCTGTCGAACAAAGAGATCAAAAAAAACCTCAATTAGCCGATTTAAGAGAATCTGGCTCTATTGAGCAGGATGCGGATGTGGTTATGTTTGTTTACAGAGAAGCATATTATCTGGAAAGACAAGAACCAAGACCAGCTACAGTAGAACATGCGGAATGGCAAGCTAAAATGAATGAGGTATCAAATTTAGCAGAGATAATTATTGGTAAACAAAGACATGGTCCAACTGGGAATGTAATGCTTGAGTTCGAGGCCATGTTTACCAAATTTAAAGATACTCAAAATACTTAAATTAAAATATAAATAGGGTTAATGTTCACCCATTTTTATCAAAATTTTATACTTAAAAATCCTAAGTTTATATTTGCTCTTTTAATAATAGCGTTAATAAGTTTTGGATATCACTCAAAAAATTTCAGGCTAGATGCCTCATCTGATACTCTATTAATAGATGGTGATCCTGACCTTAAATATCTTCAAGAGGTAAATCAACGTTACGGATCAAAAGAATTTTTAATTTTAACTTATACGCCTAAAAAAGGTATGATTACTGATACCTCAATAAATAATCTCTTAAGTTTAAAGTATAAAATACAAAGTTTAGAGTGGGTAGATAGTGTGGTTACATTGCTAGATATTCCCTTATTAAATAATTCAGAGGCTCCACTAAAGGAAAGATTGGAAAATTTCAAAACTCTTAAAGATGAAGATGTAAATAAAGATAGAGGTTTTAAAGAAATAATTGCTAGTCCAGTTTTTAGAAACTTCGTTATTAGTGAAGATGGTAAGACTAGTGGAATCATTGTTTATTTAAAAAAAAATAAGCCTTTAGATGATATTAAAAATAAATCAAAAGAGGAAATTGAAATTTATAAAGACCAAATAAAAAAACAAAATCATAAAAATATTGTTGAAATAAGAGATGTAATTAAAAGTTATGAAAATATAGGCAAGATTCACTTGGGCGGTATACCTATGATTGCAGATGATATGATGACATTTATAAAAAGCGATATAGTTGTTTTTGGATTAGGTGTTCTTTTATTTATAATCGCAACACTATGGTATATCTTTAGAAAATTAATTTGGATATTAGTTCCAATAAGTAGCTGCTTTTTCTCGGTAATCATAATGACAGGTTTGCTCGGCTTGTTAGGATGGAAAGTAACAGTTATCTCCTCAAATTTTATTGCACTAATGTTGATTTTGACTATGGCAATGAATATTCATATGAGTACACGTTTTTTACAACTAAAAGAAATTTTTCCTAATAAAAATATTTTAGATCTTTTGATTTTAACTACTGAGAAAATGTTTTGGCCAATCTTATATACTGTAATGACAACCATTATTGCTTTCTTGTCTTTAATTTTTAGTGAAATAAAACCTATAATAGATTTTGGCTGGATGATGACAATGGGTTTGGTAATCTCATTTTGTATTACATTTACATTACTACCAACCCTTATTAATTTTGTACCAAAAAAAAATGTTTCTTTTATTAAATATGAAAAATCTAAAATTACATCTTTACTTTCAAAGATTTCACAAGATTATCAAAAGTCAATTTTTATCCTAACTGGAATTATTATTTTATTTAGCATCATTGGCATTAGCCGTCTTGAGGTTGAAAATAGTTTCATAAATTATTTTAGTAAAAAGACTGAAATTTACAAAGGTATGAAACTTATTGATGAAAAATTAGGTGGTACCACACCGCTAGAAGTAATTTTAAAATTCCCAAAAAGCAAAACTGAGACTAGCGATGATGAATTTGAAGATTGGGAAAATGAAGATAATGAGGAAGATGAAAAAAAATATTGGTTCACAAAAGATAAGATTGATAAAATTGAATCAGTTCACAATTATTTAGATAGCCTACCAGAAATTGGTAAGGTTTTATCTTTTTCTTCAATTATTGATGTTGCAACTTTGCTTAATAATAATAAACCATTGGGAACTTTAGAAATGGGAGTTCTTTATTCAAAAATTCCTGAGAGTATTAGAACAGAAATTGTCGATCCCTATATTTCTATAAAAGATAATGAAGCAAGAATAAATCTCAGAATTATAGACTCTAAAAAAGACTTAAGAAGAAATGATTTAATAAACAAAATAAATAATGACTTACAAAAAAAATTAGGACTTGAAAAAAAAGAGTTCAAACTCGCAGGAGTTTTGATTTTATTTAATAATTTACTTCAAAGTCTGTTCAAATCACAAATTTTGACCCTCGGATTTGTTATGATTGGTATTTTTGTGATGTTTTTAATTCTTTTTAAAAATATAAAACTCTCACTGATTGGTGTGGTTCCAAATTTTATAGCAGCCTTTTTTATCTTGGGTATTATTGGTCTACTTGGTATTCCGTTAGATATGATGACAATTACAATAGCAGCTATCACTATAGGTATAGCCGTTGATAATAGTATTCATTATATTTATCGGTTTAAAGAAGAATATAATAATCTGAGTAATTATAAGGAAACAATTAAAGTTTGTCACTCAACAGTCGGTAAGGCAATTTTAAATACGTCAATCACCATTGTTTTTGGTTTTTCAATTTTGATTTTATCTAATTTTATTCCAACAATTTATTTTGGTATTTTTACAGGAATTGCGATGTTACTTGCGATGATATCTGTTCTAACTCTTTTACCATCCTTAATCTTATTGATTAAACCTTTTGAAAAATAAAATTTAAATGGAAATTTTAAACGAGTTTTATAATTCAATATCAATTTTAGATTTGGTTTACTTAATAATAACAATATTATCCTTAATCAAATGCTATATAAAAGGTTTCGTATTAAGTATATTGGCTATGGCCAAATGGTTATTAGCATATGTTTTAACTTTAATTATTTTTCCAAGAATCAAACCTTATGTTAAAGATATTATAGATAATGAATATATTTTAGATATTGCTCTAGGTATAAGTATTTTTATAATAGTAATATTCTTTATCCTATTGATTAATAAAGGGATTAGCAAAGCTGTTAAATATACAGGGCTTGGAAATTTTGACACAATGTTCGGCTTTTTTTTTGGATTCGTAAGATCTTACATAATCGCTGTTTGTATATTTTCTGCAGTACATATTGTTTATAATCATGATAAATGGCCCATAAATCATAATAAATCATACATCTTTCCATATTTGAAAAAAGGTAGTAATTATTTATTAAAAGAATTTCCAGATGAAAAAACTTATCAAGACTCTAAAGAAAAAATTAAAGAACTTTAATCCAAAACTTAAAGAGGAATGTGGAGTTTTTGGTATAAGTGATAGCAAAGATGCTGCAGCTCTAACTGCTTTAGGTTTGCATGCACTACAACATAGGGGTCAAGAAGGTTGTGGAATAGTATCATTTGATGGATCACATTATTTTTCAGAAAAAAGATTCGGTTTAGTTGGAGATAACTTTAATAAAGAAAAGATATTAAATAAATTAAGAGGAAATTATGCAATCGGGCATAATAGATATAGCACCACTGGTGAAAATACTTTACGAAATATACAGCCTTTTTTTGCTGATACTAATGCAGGTGGTATCGGTGTTGCTCACAACGGTAATCTTACAAACTCAATTTCATTAAGAAAAAAATTAGTCGATGAAGGTGCTATCTTTTACACAACATCAGATACTGAAACTATCGTTCAATTGATAGCAAGATCAAAAAGAAAAAAAACTATCGATAAAATTGTAGACGCGATATTTCAAATCCAAGGAGGTTACTCTCTAGTCATGCTAACTCAGACCTCATTGGTAGGTGTGAGAGATCCCTACGGAATAAGACCGCTTGTGATTGGCAAACTGAATAATAGTTATGTTCTTTCGTCAGAGACTTGTGCTTTGGATATAATTGGTGCGAAATTTGTAAGAGAGGTTGACAATGGAGAAATTGTTTTAATCAAAGATAATAAGATTCAAAGTATTAAACCTTTTCCTCCAAGAAAAAAAAGACCATGTGTTTTTGAATATATCTACTTTTCAAGACCTGATAGTATTTTAAATGATAAGAGTGCTTACGAATATCGAAAAAATCTTGGTAAAGAGTTAGCCAAAGAAAGCAATTTAAAAGCAGATATAGTTGTTCCAGTTCCAGATTCTGGTAATGCCGCAGCTCTAGGTTATGCTGAGTGCCTTGGTATCAATTTTGAATTAGGGCTCACAAGAAATCATTATGTTGGCAGAACTTTTATAGAGCCAATTCAAAAAATAAGAAGTTTAGGGGTAAAATTGAAATTAAATGCCAACCAATCAACTATTAAAAATAAAAAGATAATTCTCGTGGATGACTCTTTAGTTAGAGGAACTACTTCTCATAAGATAATAAAAATGCTCTATGACGCGGGTGCAAAAGAAGTTCACATGAAAATTGCTTGTCCTGAAATAAAGTTTCCAGATTTTTACGGAGTCGATACACCTACAAAGAAAGAATTACTCGCAGCAAATAAAACTACTGATGAAATTTGTAAATATATTGGAGCTAAAACCTTAACTTTTTTATCAATTGATGGACTATATAGAGCTATAGGTTTTGATAAGAGGAATGACACTTATCCTCAATTGACAGACCATTATTTTACTGGTGATTATCCAGTAAAACCAGTTGATGAACTTGGAGATAATAAGATCACACAACTTTCATTGCTAAGTTCAGCATCAAATAATTAATTTATGAAAAAAGTTAGTTTTATAGAAATGAAAAATGGGACAAAAGATGATTATCTTTTTTTAGATAGACATGAAAAAAATTTTGCTAGTAAAACGGCGGATAGAATATTAAAGTTTATGTCAGGTTTAACCGAGACACTAGAAGGTTACCAAATTTCAAGGTTGGAACATTCACTCCAAAGCGCAACTAGAGCATATAAGAACGGGGAGAGTGAAGAAATGGTTGTAGCTGCTTTATTACATGATATTGGAGATGAACTTGCTCCAATGAATCACTCTGAATATGCTGCTGCAATATTGAAACCCTATGTATCAGAGAGAACACATTGGATAGTTGAAAAACATGGGGAATTCCAAATGTTTTATTATGCTCATCATTTAGGTGGAGATAAAAATAAAAGAGATAAATATAAGGGACATAAATACTACCAAGCAACTATAGAATTTTGTGAGAAATACGATCAAAATTCATTCGACCCTAATTATAAATCTCTTCCACTTGATTTTTTTAAACCAATGGTTAAAAAAATTTTTTCGAGAAAACCATATTCATTAATTTAAATTTAAAATAAAATATTAATTGAAATTTACATGATTGATAACAAAGATGAGATAATTAAGTATTTTAAATCAGGTCTTAAAGAACCCAAAAATTTTAAAATCGGAATTGAACATGAAAAATTTTTATTTGATGATAAAACTAATAAAAGATTAGATTATCTAAAAACAAAAGAAATGTTTTCAGCTCTTATTGAATTTGGCTGGAACCCAATTGTTGAACAAGATAACATCATAGGCCTTAATAAAGGCGGAAAAAATATCACTTTAGAACCAGGTAATCAAATAGAGCTATCTGGTGATAAGCTTAATAATATTCATGAGGGTTGTGCAGAATCTCAGGATTATTTATTTGAATTAAGACAAGTTACAAAAAAACTTGGAATTAATATTGTCAGTGCTGGTTTCGATCCAATCTCGAAACTTAATGAAATACCTAATAATCCAAAGCAAAGGTATAAATTGATGACAAAGGATATGCCTTTGGGAGGTAACTTAAGTTTGGACATGATGTATAGAACTTGTGGAACTCAGATAAATTTAGACTACGGTTCAGAGGAAGATTTTATTAAAAAATTTAAAATTGTTAATTCAATAGTCCCCATCTCAATAGCATTATTTGCTAATTCTTCTATAGTCGAAAAAAAACAAACAAGATACTTATCTTATCGATCTAAAGTTTGGCAAAATACCTCAAGGGGAGGATTACCGAAAATATTTTTTGATAATTTAGATTTTGAGAAATATGCTGATTTCATAATTAACTTTCCAATTTTATTTATTCAGGATGGATTAAAATATATTTCTGGTAAAAATTATAAATTCAGTCATTTCATGAACGGAGAAATAAATGAAATTAATAATAGACTTCCCTCTCAAAAGGATTTGTCTACTCATTTAAGCACGATATTTACAGAAAATAGATTAAAAAAATATATTGAAGTAAGGTCTATGGATACTTGCGGATGGGATTGCTTGTGTTCAGGCCCAGCTTTCTTTGTTGGTATACTTTACGGAAATCTGAATGAAGTTTATGAATTAGTCTCTAAATGGGATAAAGATAAAATCATTAATGCTTATTTAGAAGCACCTCATAAAGGTTTTAATACTCAGTTAATGGGTAAAGATCTTTTTTATTGGTCATCAACTTTATTAGACTTATCAAAAAAAGGGCTTGAAAAAAGGGACATTATCAACAAAGGTGGTAGGAATGAAGTTATATTCTTAAACCACTTAAAAAAAATCATCAATAATAGAACAACAAATGCTGATCAAATGATAAGTAAATTTTCTAAAAATGAAGATTTAAATGAATTATATGACAAATAAAATAGTTGCTATTCAGGGAAACCATCCAACGAATCTCAACCCTCTAACAGATACAACTATATTCTTAGCAAACGAGATACAAAAAAAAAATTATAAAATTTTCTATTATGATCCAAAAAATTTATCAATAATAAACTCAAAAGTTTTGGCAAATGGTTTTTTTATTAAATTTGAATATAAAAAAAAAAGTTTTTTTAAAATCTTAAAAAGAAAAAAATTGGCTCTTTCTAAGTGTAAATTTGTATTAATTAGGCAAGATCCTCCTTTTAATCTAGAATATATCTCATCAACTTTTATTTTAGATACAATTAAGAATAATGTTAAAATTATTAATGATCCAACTTCAATCAGAAATGTTTCTGAAAAACTTTATTCCACTAACTTTCAAAAGTTTATGCCAAAAACAATATTTACTCAGGATATTCATGAAATTAGAAGTTTTTTTAATAGAAATAAGAAAATTGTTATAAAACCAATCCATAGTTTCAGCGGCAACGATATTCATCTTATCAAAATTTTTAAATCTAAATTTATAAATAAATTTATAAAAAAACATGGGTATATCATGTGTCAAAAATTTTTACCTAAAATTAGAAATGGCGATAAAAGGGTGTTTATAATTAATGGCAAGGTATGTGGAGCAATATCTAGAGTTCCTAAAAAAGGCTCTTTTTTGAGTAATATGAGTAAAGGCGCTAAGCCAATGAATATAAATTTAACGAAAAATGAAAAAAAAATATCAAATATTGTTGGAAAAGACTTAAAAAAAAAGAACATTTTTTTTGCTGGTATCGATTTTATTGATCAAAAACTTAATGGAGATATAAATGTTACCTCTCCTACAGGGTTGAAAACATTTTACGATCTTTCAAAAATTAATCTTGCTAAGACTTTTTGGAAAGAGCTTAAAGCGTGAAAAGTTTAACTGATCAGCAAAAAGGCTCTTTGCTTGCTTTTGTAGCTGTAATGTTTATAACACCAGATTCATTATTTATAAGACTTTCAAATCTTGATACTTGGGGCCTAGTTTTTTATCGAGGTATCATACCTTTTTTTACTGTTTTTTTTGGAATGTTGATAATTTACAAATTAAATTTTTTTAAGATTCTTTTTAATTCTGGTTTTCACGGAATAATTTATATCGCAACTTTTAGTATAACGAATATTACTTTTGTTGTTTCAATTCAAAATACAAATGTTGCAAATACCCTTGTTATGATCGCTACTGCACCAATGTTATCTGCAATTCTTGGCGCTTTTTTTTTAAAAGAGCCGCCTGATCGCAAAACATTTATTTCTATAATAATTACTTTTATCGCAATAGTTTACATTTTTTTCGACTCTTTAAAGGTTGGAAATTTTTATGGAGATATTTTAGGTTTTGTAACTGCTCTTGGTTTGGCTGTAGGCGCTATAACAATTAGATCTGCTAAAACAAAAAACTTAGTGCCTGCAGCTGTAATAGGTAAATTATTTGTTGCTTCTTTTGCCTTATTTTTTATTGAGAGTTTTACACTTATAGATAAAGATTTATTTATTGTCCCCCTAATGTGTATTTTGTGTGTTGCAATACCATTCGTACTAGTGACTATAGCCCCAAGATTTATACCTGCGGCTGAAGTTAATCTTTTTTTTTTACTAGAGACTATTATTGGCCCTGTTTGGGTCTGGGTTATTATTAATGAGCAACCTAGTGTAGAAACACTCCAGGGTGGAGCGATTATAATTACTACCATTGCAATACATTCATTTTTAAAATTAAGAAAAAATTAAACTTGTCACAATTAAGACTTGATTTAATAATACATCGCGAATAGTTACAGCTTCTTATGAACAAAGTTTTAAAAAATTCTTGGGCACTATTTTTGGGTATGGGATGTATTATGATGGCCTACGGTTTTCAGGGTTCTCTCCTAGGTGTAAGAGCAGTACAAGAAGAATTTAGCTTAACCTCAACTGGTTTCATGATGTCAGGATATTTTGTTGGCTATTTTATAGGTGCAGCAACTATTCCTAATATTATATCTAGAGTCGGACATATAAGAGTTTTTGCGGCATTTGCATCATTATCATCTTTGGTCATTTTGGTTCACTCGATAATTGTCAATCCTTTAGTGTGGTTTTTTTTAAGAGTTCTGACTGGGATAAGTATGGTTTGCATCTATACAGTTGCTGAAAGCTGGCTTAACGATAGATCAAGTAACAAAAATAGAGGAAGTGTTTTGTCGATCTACATGGTCATACTTTATGGAACAATGGGAATTGGGATGTTTTTACTAAACTTTAGTAGTCCTCTTAATTTCCAGCCTTTTATTTTAGTTTCTGTAATTACATCATTTGCTCTAATACCTATTTTGCTAACTAAAAAAAAACCACCTACATTTAAAAGAATTAAAGTTATGACACTTAAAGATCTCTATGAATCATCCCCTTTTGGAATAGTGAGCTCTTTTTTTTATGGAACTATTCAGGCTGCACTTTTTACACTATTAGCTGTGTACGCGACCTCAATGAATTTTACGATTTTAGAAATTTCAATTGTAACGTTTCTGCTGGCTATATCTGGAGCTATTTCTCAATTTCCAGTAGGAAAAATATCAGATATGTACGATCGAAGAAAAGTGATAGTTTTTGCTACTTTTGGTGCAGCGACTTTTGCAATTATAACAATTTTAGTTTCTAGACAAATGTACTTACCGGGGGGACTTGCAACAAGTAAAACCTGGTTTTATATTTTTTTGGTTCTTTTTTCATTTTGTAGTTTGCCAATGTTTTCTCTAATTTTAGCACACACTAATGATTTCATTCCAAAAGAAAAATTTGTGGCTGCTGGTGCTGGTCTTCAATTTGTGTTTGGTTTGGGTGCGATGAGTGGCCCATTTTTATGCTCAATATTCATGGACCTTGTTGGCCCAAATGGATTTTTTGTTTTTTTGTTTTTTTTTCATTCTGTAATTGGTTTTTTTGGGATGTATAGAATGAAAGTAAGAAAAACTGTCGAAAATCCTGACTCTCAGTTTGTGGCAATGCCTCAAACGATTACTCCAGCTGGTATTGAGCTAAATCCATCAACAGTGCACATTGAGGAGCCATATTCTGACAAGGTTAAAGAGATACTTGAGAGAAAAGGTGTAAAATATAAAAAAGAGGATGAACAGGTCAAAACAGACAATCAGGTCAATTAATTATCTCTCGCAGGTTGTAGCTTTAAAACCTAATTTTTTAAACAATATTTTTTAAAATTTTTATTGAATAATAATTATTTCTCTAGTGAAATAATGTTTTTATAAAATGAAAACAAAAAAAAAGTCGCGAACTAGAGTAAGTAAAGAAAAGCATGGACTGTCAAAGATTGCTTCCTTTACAACGAAATCTATTACCTCTGCAATATCAAATTATAAAAAAAATAAAGAACAAAATAAAATTAGAGCAATAAAATTACAAAAACTTGAGGACCGAAATTCACTTTTAAAAGAAAAAAAAGATTTAAAAGTCTGGGAAGATAAATTACTTAAAGAAAGTAATAAATTAAAAGGAATTGAAGATGAAATTAAATTAAAAGAAAAAGAAATAAAATTTAAAGATGAAAAACAAAAAATTGAGAGTGAAAGATTAGTAAGAAAAGATGAAGAATTAGTTCTAGTAGCAAAAGAATTAAGAGAGAAAGAAAAACAATTAAAAATACGAGAAGAAGAACAAAATAGAAAAGATATTGACTTAAAAGTAAGAGAAGATGAATTACATCAAAGAGATCTTAAAGAACAAAGACGTAAAAATAGAGAATTAAAAAGATTAAAAGAAGAAGAAGAAAAGGAGAAAGAAATTGAGTATATTAAAATTAGAGAATGGGAAGAAAAATTCGACAGAGAACAAAAACTTAGGGAACAAGATGAAATGAGAAGAGAACAAAGATTAATACAAAAAGAGATGGAAAGACGTGCTAAATTTGACAACATAGATAATACTTCGGAAAGTTCTTTAAGCCAGTTAGAAAAATTTAGTATCGACAAATCGAAAAAAAACTAAGAAAAGATAAATCCCTTTATTGCTTTGGAAAATAATCTTTTAAATCTCCTTCTCTAAATACATCTGCTGTACTACAATGAAGTCCGCCTCCAAACGCATATGCATCTCTTAAATCAATCGGGATAACTTCCATCCCTAATTTATCAAGTTGTTCTGCTTGATATTTTTCACTTTTTTCTACACAAACTGTTTTTGGATCTAAAACTAATACATTCATTGATAGCCAAACAGAGGAATAACAAAGAGGCGGTGATTCATTGTGTGCAGGTTGAGCAGCATCAATTATTTCCCATCCATTTTTCTCAAAAAGTTTTCTTTGATCCTTAGGCAATCTTCTTTGAGGGTTATTGATTATTAATCCCTCTTTAATGGGGGTAAAAGTAGCATCTATGTGTATTGGATATGGGTCTCCTGGAAAGTTTACTGCATGGACTCTATGGTCTTTATAATGTCTCTTTAACCAATCTATGCCTTTTAAATTTGTGGTAAATCCATGTTGAACTATTAAATCTTTTCCGAATCTCAAAACATCTGCAGCATCAAATAAAGGTTCCTCCTCAGTAGTTACAAAAAACTTCTCTTCAGTCCATTGAAGTCTTTTTTGTATGCCAATTTTCTCTGACAAATAATCTTTTCTATAATCGGCATCAGTCAATCTTGGCTTTGGAGCAGACTCATGTCTCATATTTGAATCTTCCTCATAATATTTTTTTAAAAGAGGTCGATAACATAAATACTCAAACCATCTACATCTATAGCTCATTGTCGCTTCTAAGATTTCATTTCCTATTGTAAGCAGGACATCTCTTGGAGGCATACAACCAAACATTGTTTCTGCTTTCCAATCTGGTGTAGAAATTTTTTGATTAAAATTAATTGGTTCTGGTCTATCTACTTTGATACCCCTTTTTTCTAAAACATTTGAAAAATTATTTAATAGTTCGTTTGCTTTATCAACAGTATCTTTCATTCTTGGACCAAATTTTCCTCTCATGTCCGAGTCCTCTGGAACTTTTGCATCTAAGGCGGGTTCGGGTGCAGGTATACAAGTACCATCTGCCCTTCCCACTATTACATGTTTTAGCGGATCCCATTCGTTCCAGCTATTTACTATTGTATTTTTTTTAATCATTTCATCTGATAACTAGTGATATAATTTTTTTTTTTCAATGAAATTTTAATTTAATGCTATGTGTCTCTTATTCCATTTTATTATTAAACTATAATAAAAAAGGGAGATAAAAAGAAAAAAACCACCGACTATTGTGTTTGTTGTTGGAATTTCATTTATACCAAATAATGGTAGCCAAACCCAAAAAATTCCTCCAATTACTTCAGTCAATGATAGTAAAGTTAATTCTGCTGCAGGAATTGCTTTTGATCCAATTGCATATAAAATCATTCCCATACACACCAAAGTTCCATGTAGCGAGAACAATGAAGAATTATAACTTGTCGAAAAAAATGGTTGGTTTTTGAATAATATTACCGAAGCAGCTAAAACAAAACAAAACAAACCAGCAATAGCTACTGTTGTAAACTTAGGAGTTTCTTTTCTCCATCTCAAAGTCACAGAAAATATTGAAAAACCAATAGAAGAGGTAATACCAAAAATAAATCCTACAATCGAATTTTTTTCATTATTTCCAATAGCCATAATTACAATTCCTATTGTCGCAATAAATATTGAAATCCATACATTTAAGCTAATTTTTTCCTTTAAAAAAAGAAATGCAAGTAAAGCAGTAAAAAAAGGCATTGCAGCTAAACATAATAAAGTGATTGCTGCACTAGTATTCGTTATTGAGTAAATAAATGAAATCATAGCCACACCTAACCCACAACCACCAATTATTCCTGATTTACCTACTTTTTTATAATTTTTATAAAAATTTAGACCTTCCTCAAAATATAAATAAAGATTTAAAAGAATAAAAATCGTTAAACCCCTTCCAAAAATATACTGCCACGGCACTAAATTAGGATCATCCATATATCTTACTACTAGAGGACCAAATGACCAGATAAGACCTGCAAATAATACAATTGGAACTGCTATTTTTTCGTTTTTAAGTTCTAACATTAATAGGTATTTAATTCTATTTAGTTTCAACTACAACAAAAATAAATATTGTGGAAAAAAATTTTCCCTTTTTGCGGTTTTTTAATATTTAAAAGGTAAATAGTAAGGTTTATACATTATGATATATAAAAAAATATGAATTTAGAAATAATAAATATTGCCGCTAATTCAAAAAATAATAAAGATATTAAAAATCATACTCATTATTTAAAGTTAAAAAATTCCACATGTGGAGATGAAATCCAAATAAAATTGATAATAAAAGAAGATAAGATAATTAATTTTGGTTATCAAACAGCCTCTTGTATATATTGTCAAGCATCTGCAAGCCTACTTTCAAAGATTTCTATAAATAGCAAAAAAGATAAAATTGTTAAGTTATGTGATGATGCAAAATTATTCTTTTATAAAGATAAAAAAATTTTTAATAATAATCTGAAATTATTTTCAAATTTATTTATAAAAGAGAACTTTGCCCGAAAAGATTGTATATTATTACCTTTCAAAGCGCTTAAAAAAATAGTATCAAACTAATTCTTATGGGTAATATCAAGCAATCTTTCTTAGCTGGTTTATTTTCGATAATTACAATCGGAATACTAACCGTGCTCACTTACAAAACTGAATTAGGTATTTTTTTACTAGCCTCTTTTGGATCATCAATGGTTTTGTTATATGGCTATCCTGAAAGTCCATTCGCTCAACCCAAAAATGTATTTTTTGGACACGTTACAACTACTTTAGTGGGATTATTTTTTTTATATCTAATCCCGCTTCCAATATTTTTAACAATCCCTTTAGCTGTAGGTTTGGGGGTAGGCTTAATGATATTATTCAATGTTACCCATCCACCGGCGGGGGGAAACCCAATTATTGTAATAATTGGTAGTGTCTCACTTGATTATCTTTTAAGCCCAGTAATAACTGGCTCAGTGATAATTATAGTTTTTGCGATAGTAATCAATCGTTTTATTTTAAAAAAAAATATAGCCAAGTAAAAAATAATTTATTTGCTTGATCCTTAAAAATAGGGTTAGATGTGGCAATTTAATTTTTAATTACAGAGGAGATTTAATGAAAATATTATGCATATTGTATGATGATCCAAAAGGAGGGATGCCAAAATCCTATGCTTTATCAGAGCTTCCAAAAATAGATAAGTATCCAGATGGTATGACACTTCCTTCACCTAAAGGAAGAGATTATACACCAGGTCAATTATTAGGATGTGTTTCTGGTGAACTTGGTTTACGAAAATTTTTAGAAAGTAACGGACATGAATTTGTTGTTACAAATAGTAAAGATGGAGATGGGTGTGAAGCTGATAAACATATAGTTGATGCAGATATCGTTATATCTCAGCCTTTTTTTCCTTACTACTTAACTAAAGAAAGAATAGCTAAAGCCAAAAATTTAAAAATGGCAATAACAGCTGGTATTGGTTCTGACCACGTTGACTTACAAGCAGCAATGGATAACAAAATTGATGTTGTTGAAGTAACGTATTGTAATTCAAGGTCAGTTGCTGAACATATTGTTATGATGATTGTCTCTATGGTGAGGGATTATCACAACCAACACCGAATTGTAAATGAGGGTGGTTGGAATATTGCTGATGCTGTTCAAAGATCTTATGATGTTGAAGGTATGCATATTGGTACTGTTGCGGCAGGAAGAATAGGATTGGATGCGTTAAGAAAAATGAAACCATTTGATACGCATTTGCATTATTTTGACAGACACAGATTACCTGAAAGTGTTGAAAAAGAACTTAATTTAACATTTCATGAAACTGTAGAGTCAATGGTTAAAGTTTGTGATGTTGTAACAATCAATTGTCCTCTTCACCCAGAAACAGAGAACTTGTTTGATGATGCTATGATAAGCAAAATGAAAAAAGGTGCTTATATTGTCAATACAGCTCGAGGAAAAATTTGTAATCGAGATGCAATTGCAAAAGCTCTGAAGAGTGGTCAATTAAGTGGTTATGCCGGTGATGTGTGGTTCCCTCAACCTGCACCAAATGATCACGTGTGGAGAAGTATGCCAAATCACGGTATGACGCCTCACACTTCTGGTACATCTTTAACTGCACAATCAAGATATGCAGATGGTGTTAGGGAGATATTAGAATGTTTCTTCGATGGCAAAGAAATTAGAAATCAGTATTTGATTGTCAAAGATGGTCAGTTAGCTGGTATGGGAGCTCACTCATACAGTAAAGGTTCAGCTACTGGTGGTTCTGAAGAAGCAGCGAAATATAAAAAAAAATAATTCGTGAATTAAGTTATTAAAGGTAGCAGTTTTTAAATAGGCTACCTTTAATAAGATGGACTTATCATAACAATTTTGTTTATGATATTTAATGAAATATTTTATAATAATTTTCATAATTTTTACTAATATTAATTTTTCACTCTCAGCTCAAAAAGATAAAGCATATTTTGCCGGTGGTTGTTTTTGGTGTATGGAAGAGTCTTTTGAAAAATTAAATGGTGTAGAGGAAGTAATTTCAGGTTATTCGGGTGGAATTACTAAGAACCCAACATACAAAGAGGTGACGTATGGAAATACTGGTCACTTTGAGGTGGTAGAAGTTGTTTATAATAAAAAAATTATTTCATATGAAAAGTTACTTGAAAATTTTTGGATTAATATAGATCCGTTTGATTCTTACGGACAGTTTTGTGACAAAGGTTATAGTTACAGATCGGTTGCATTTTATCAAAACACTAATGAAAAGAAATTAATAGAAAAAAATATTAAAGAATTAGAAAACAGATTTAATAAAAAAGTTGTTACATACATTCGAGGTTTTGAAAAATTTTATAGAGCTGAAGAGTATCATCAGGACTTTTATAAGATTAAGCTAGAAAGATATTTAAGATATAAAAAAGCTTGTGGCAGAGAAGAAATTTTAAAAAGAATTTGGAGTCAATAGTTTTCTATGGAAAATACTATAAATTGGAATTTTGATAACTCTTATTCAAGACTATCTGATGCTTTTAAAGAACATATTAAACCTGTAGCTGTAAAGAATCCTGAATTGGTTATAGTTAACGAGAGTTTAGCTAAAGAATTAGATCTTGATCTAACAAAAATTAATAAAGACAAGCTATCATCTTTATTTACAGGAAATACTCTTCCTGAGGGTTGTAATACAATTGCTCAGGCATATGCAGGACATCAGTTTGGCCATTTTACAATGCTTGGTGATGGTAGAGCAATATTAATAGGTGAACATATAACTAATGGTAATAAAAGATTTGATATTCAATTAAAAGGGTCAGGCAAAACATCATTTTCAAGAAATGGTGATGGTAGAGCAGCATTAGGTCCAATGTTGAGAGAATATATCATAAGTGAAGCAATGCATAATCTCAACATTCCTTCAACAAGAAGTCTGGCGGTAGCAAAGACAGGTGAAAAAATAATGCGTGATACTTTACTTGAAGGTGCTATTCTAACTAGAGTCGCTTTAAGTCATATTAGGGTTGGAACTTTTCAATATATTGCAGCAAGAGATAAAAAAGATGAGTTAGAGCTATTATTGAATTATGTAATTAATAGACATTACCCAAAACTGATAAATTCAAAAAATAAGGCAATAGATCTTTTACATAATGTTATGAGTAAACAAATTGATCTAGTGGTGAACTGGATGAGGGTGGGTTTCATTCACGGTGTTATGAACACAGACAATATGTCAATTTCAGGAGAAACAATTGACTATGGCCCATGTGCTTTTATGGATACATATGATCCTAAAACTGTTTTTAGTTCTATTGATCATATGGGAAGATACGCTTACTGCAATCAACCAATTATTACAAAGTGGAATTTATCAAGATTTGCAGAATGTCTAATTCCTAAGATCGATGAAAATCAAAAAAAGGCAATCGAGATTGCTACTGAAATAATTAATACTTTTGAAAAAAATTATGAAGAAAAGTGGCTTGAAATGATGAGAAAAAAACTTGGTTTACTAGGAAATCACAGCACAGACAAAACTTTAATTTTAGATTTATTAACTTGGATGCATCAAAAAAAAGTTGACTACACAAATACCTTTTGCCATTTGATGGAATTTAAAGTTCAAGAAGAAGAAGACTTTCAAGATAGAGTTTTTAAAGATTGGAAAAAGAGGTGGAATGAAAGACTGATAATAAATAATAGTTCCAATGAAAAAAGTATAGCATTGATGAGGACTGTTAACCCACTTGTAATCCCAAGAAATGATAAAGTAGAAGAAACTTTAGATCTAGCAAATAAAAATAATTTTAAAATGCTTTTTGAGTTTTTAGAAATTTTGAAAACCCCTTACATAGAAAAGAAAAATACATATAAATATCAAATTCCAAATGAAAATAACAAAGAGTATAAAACTTTTTGTGGAACTTAATTAAAGAACATAAGGTTCAGGTCGTGCTTTTTTACCAAGAACTCTCTCGACAGCCATGTTAGAAATATCAATTGACTGATAAGCACCAGTGGTTATTAATTCAGTTAAGGCTCTTCCTATACCAGGTGCTTGCATCAATCCTCTACCAGTAAAGCCTGTAGCCAAATAAATATTATCAAATTTAGGATGCTTGCCTACAACAGCATTGTTATCTAATCTGTTACAATCATAATATCCTGCCCATCCTCCTGTTAATTTTAATTCCTCAAAAATTGGAATTCTATTTGCGAGTGCAGGCCAAACCAATTCTTCAAAATCATCCCAAGCAGGTTCTAAATCTTTTGCATCAAACACCGATTTTGGTGAACCGGCTAAATATTCTTTTCCTTCAGGTCTCCAATAAACTCCTGATGGTAAATCTCCAGTTAAAGGCATTTCAGGAATATGTTTGGGGCACTTCACACGAAATACAGTATGTTTTTGTGGTTCTACCGGTATATCTTCAAGTAATTCTTTAGTCCAACAACCGGCTGCAGAAATAATAGTTTTGGCTTTTATTTCTGAAAGAGATTTTATATTTCCCTTGATAAATTCTGCTCCGAGTTCTGTAGCTTTACTTTTTAACGCGTTATGAAACATAAAAGGATCTATCCAACCTTCACTTTGATTATCAGTAAACGTAGCTGTTTCTATTCCATCAGCATTTATGTAAGGAAAATGTTTTGATAACTCAGAACCTCTAATATTTTTCGTACCAGCTTCACATGCTTGATGATTTTCTAGAGCCTTATATTGTTCTTCTGCATGTTCAGGTCCAAACATTAATAGATAGCCATTGGGCACCATACTTGCTGTAGGATTCGGGTTTTTTTCAGTCTTGAGTAATTCTGGAATTTGAAAAATAAATTCTCTTGCAAATTTTCCTAATAAAATATTTTCTTTTTGAAAAAATTGTCTTCTAAAACCACCTAAAGATA
This sequence comes from uncultured Pelagibacteraceae bacterium, assembly GCA_902586495.1. Taxonomy (GTDB): domain Bacteria; phylum Pseudomonadota; class Alphaproteobacteria; order Pelagibacterales; family Pelagibacteraceae; genus Pelagibacter. Next base: position 67,640 of record CACIHQ010000001.1, on the reverse strand, counting down.
ATGGAAATGATGCTGATTTATAGGTTGGATCCCTTTCTATAACCTTAACTTTTCTACCTTCTTTTGACAAAAAGTAAGCAGTTGCTGCACCAATAATACCCCCACCAACTATTACAACATCATCCATATATTAATTTAGTAAAACCAAGTTAATATTTAGAAATAGAGCATAGAAACACCAAAGTAAATAGGGAATCATTAAATAGAAGCTTAATTTATTTACAGGTTTAAATCTTATGATTAACAAAAAAATAAATATTATTAATATAATCAAAACTAACATGGCTAGAAATATTTTGTGCAATGCAAAAAATACAATACTCCAAGTTGTATTTATTATTATATGAATAAAATAAATATAAACTGTATTCATGTCTCGATTTTTGCTATGCCAGAAGTTCCAGACTGCAATAGTCATCATAAGGTATAAAATAGTCCAAACAGGAGCAAAAACCCAGTCTGGTGGACTCAAGCTTGATTTAATAAGCGTTGAATACCAAGGTTCTTTTAAATTAATTGATACTGCACCTCCAATGAATGAGGCTGAAAAAGTTATTATAAAAAAAAGAATAAATGATAAAATTTTATTTTTTAACATAATGGTATTATACATCTTTATAAAATGAATAAAAAAACAATTTGGATAACTGGTGCAAGTTCAGGTATTGGAAAGGCTCTTGCTTTAAAATTTGCAATTATGGGTTGGAATGTTGCTGTATCTGCTAGGAGAGAAAATCTACTAAAAGATTTATCTAATGGTCATGATAATATTGTGCCATTTCCACTAGATGTCACTGACAAAGATAAATGCAAAGAAGTCTTTGAAGAAATTAAAAACAAATTTAAAGAAATTGATATTTGTTTTTTTTCAACAGGTAAATGGAATCCAAGAACAGAAAAAGAAATTGATGTTGAAGAAATCGAAGATGTTTTCAAAGTCAATTTTTTTGGTACATTAAATAGTATCAAGGCTGTTGAGGAATATTTTAGAAATAAAAGAGAAGGAATAATTGCTATAGTTTCATCTATAGCAGGTTATAGAGGACTGCCTAATTCGACAGGTTATGGACCATCAAAATCAGCTTTAAATAATTTGGCTGAAAGTTTATATTTTGATTTTGGTCGTTCAAACGTGCGCGTCTGTCTAGTGTCCCCTGGTTTTATCAAAACTCCTATGACAGATAAAAATGATTTTAAAATGCCTTTTTTAAAAACTGCAGAGTATGCCGCTGACAAAATATATGAAGGATTAGTAAATAAAAATATCTTTGAGATCCATTTTCCAAAATCATTAACATTAATACTTAAACTTTTTAGTTTTTTACCGAGTAAATTATATTTTAGTCTAATAAGTAAAATGACAAAGTATCAGAAAAAAAATTAGTCTTTAACAAAAACAACTGTTAATTCTGCTACCTTAAAACCAAATTTAGTCATTGTTGCTTTATTTATAGCTACTCTATCATCTTGTTTAAAAATCCAATCATCGAAAGTAATTTTCATTTGTTTGCCTTTAACGGGAACTAATAAAACATACTCAAATTTGAACGCTTGGCCATAAGAATAGCCTTTGGCTTTACCCACTACATCACCAGCTGTACCTTCATAATTGTTTTCATCAATTTTGGTAATTTGCCATTGTCTTGTTTGAATCTCACCATCATCCCAATTAAATTTTTCATCAAGGATTAATTGATTACCATCCCATTTACCATCTAGATCTGCTGAGAACTGCCTTATAACTTTCCCAGATCGATTTTGTAAAACACCCCACGCTTTTACATTACCCGATAAGTATTCCTCAATTATTAATCTTGGTTTTTTATTTATAAAGTCTTCTGGTTTCATTGTATTATTTGAACAGTTTGTAATTAAGAATAAAGAAATTATCAATAAAATTGGTTTAATAAGTTTTATGTTGCTCATGGTCTCCCCTATTATTTATTCTGTATAGAAAATTGAATTAAATCAATATTTTTAGACTTAAAACCTGCCTCGCAGTACGATAAATAAAATTCCCACATCCTTTTAAACGTTAAATCAAAACCTTGTTTTTTAATCAACTCCCATTTCCTGTTAAATTCATTTCTCCAAATAGCAAGTGTATTTGAGTAATGATCAGCATAAGATTCGTAAGATTTTATAGTCAAACCATTATTTGAAACATACTTATCTATACTGCCTTTGTTCGGAAGAAAACCTCCAGGAAAAATATATTTTTGAATGAAATCTTGTTTGTATTTGTACCTATCGAAAAGATTATCATCAATTGTTATTGCTTGAATAGCAGCACTTCCATTGTTTGACAAATTATCTTTAATTGTTTTAAAATAACCTTCTAAATAATTTTGGCCTACCGCCTCAATCATTTCTATGGATGCGATAGAGTTATATTTTTCTTTTAAATCTCTATAATCTTTTATTTGGATATTAACTTTTTCATTTAGTCCACACCTATAAATTCTTTCTTTAGCATACTCGAATTGTTTTTTTGAAATTGTAATACAATCTAATTTAACATCGTATTTTTTTCCAAGATACTCAGCAAAACCTCCCCAGCCACAACCTATTTCTAGAACTTTATCTCCAACTCCAGGCTTTATTAAATCTATCAATTTTTGATATTTATTGTTTTGAGCGTCAGATAAATTTTTATTCTTCTCATCAAATATCGCGCTTGAATAAGTTAGAGTCTTGTCTAACCATAAAGAAAAGAATTCATTCCCAAGATCATAATGTTTTGAAATATTTGATTTACTTCTATTTTTCGTATTTTTTACAAAAATACTTTTTAAGTAATTAATGAAAGAAAGATCTAACAATCCAGAAAATTTATAAATTTGTTTGATATTTCTTGCGGTAATCTCTATCAAATTAGATAGATTGCTCGTCTCAAAATGGTCATTCATGTAGGATTCTGCAAGACCAACACTACCTGATCTAATTAAATTAAACATAAAGTTTTTATTTTTTATCTTTATATCTGCATGTAAAGAATCTTCGATGTTCCCAAAACTATAATTTTTACCATCATAATTAGTTAGATCTAAATGACCAACTTTTATATCTCTCAAAATGCTAAAGACTATTTTATCTGAAACAGTATTTAAATTCATTAACTCTCAAAAGTAATATTATTCTTAATTTTTAATTTTCTATGAATAAATTTAATACCTTTGGTCCACAGTTTAAACGCTTCAAAATGTATCGCAGATATTATTTTAAAAGTCATAAGTGGGTGTTTTATATATGATTTTAATAATTCTCTACTGTTTAAGTCTTTTCTTTTTCCATCCTGAGAGGCATATAAGATTTTTTCTTTAGACTGGTATTGATCTATAATGACAGATATTCTTTCGCAGGGTTTTAGAATTCTAAAAAAATAATTACAATCCATCTCTATGAACGGTGACACATGAAATTTTTTCGAACAATTATGTTGAAAAAGTTTAGTGTCGTCTTCAACTTTAAAGATATATGTATGTTGTTCACCAAATGTATTCTTAACTTCGTATAAAATAGCAATTAATTTATCATTAACATCGTAGATAAAAAAAACACTTAAGGGATTAAAAACATACCCAAAAATTCTTGGATAACATAATAGTTTTATTTTTATATCCTTTGAGTTGATTTTATTTTCATGTAAATTTTTTTTTACCCATGAGGTTAATGAAGTTCCATCTCTACTTCCATGATCCTTTTCAAAAAAACTTATTAAGTTAAATTTGTTAAACGAAAAAAATTTAATATTTTTATCTATCTGCTCTAACTCTGATAAATCTATTAGTAATGAAAATACTCTATATTTAAAAAAATGAGTTTTAGGTTTAAATCTTTTGTGAACAACGGTCCCATTATAAATTGAACTAATCATTTAAATTTTTTAACATTTCAATCGATGATTTTATGCCATCCTCATGAAAACCATAACCGAAATAACTCCCACAAAATAATACATTTTTTTTGTTTTGAATACTTTTTAAATTTTTTTGATTATCTAATGCTTTTTGATCATAGTAAGGATGTGTAAAATTAATTGTTTTTAAAATTTTGTCTTCAGATATTTTTTTTATAGGATTTAAAGTCAAAAATATATTTTTTTCATTTTTTAAGTTTTGAAGAAGATTTAACCAGTATGAAAGTGAGTTTTTGTTTGTATTGTTTTTATCAACAAAAGAATTCCATGAGGACCATACATCTTTATTTTTAGGCATGATATTTTCATCTGTATGTAATATTGCTAAATTTTCTCTGTAACTAAAATTTGATAAAATATTTCTTTCCTCATCTAATGGATTATCTATCAAATTTAACGCTTCATTTGCATGGGTTGCAAGAACGACCTTGTCATAATGGAAAAATTCATTATTGCCACCATAATAAACTTGTAATCCTGATGAGATTCTTTTAACAGATTTTATCCTATAGTTTTTGTAATACCGACCACTGATTAGCGATAAAACTTTATTGACATATGCTCTACTTCTTTGGGTGACAGTGTACCACTGAGGTCTGTTTTTAAGTTTAAATAGACCATGATTTTGAAAAAATTTTAAAAAAAAACTCATAGGCATTTTACCTGCCTCATATGGTGGCATAGACCAAATCGCAGACACCATTGGTATAATATGATAATCAATAAAACCCTTAGACCATTTATTTTTTTTTAAAAAATCATCTAAAGTTATTTTTTGATCTATTTCTGAGATATTGTCACAAGTTTTGTAAAATTTTAGAATGTCAAAAAACATTTTGAGAAATTCAATATTCAATAAGTTAGATTTGTTGGCAAAGATACCTGATAAACCTTTACCACAATACTCATAATTAGTGTCTTCTACAGAAACAGAAAATGACATATCGCTTTTTTCAATTTTAATATCAATCTCTTTAAAAAAATTTATTAAATTTGGATATGTCTGATGGTTAAATACAATAAATCCTACATCGACAGATACTTTTTTTTCATTAAGAATTACATCAATGGTACAAGAGTGACCTCCAAAGTGATCTTCTCTCTCAAAAAGATCTACTTGATGTTTTTTTGATAAATAATAAGCTGCGCTTAAGCCTGATATGCCTGAGCCGATTACAGCTATTTTCATTAATTAAGCTGCGTCTTCTTTAAATTCATCCATACTCGGACAAGTACAAAAGATATTCTTATCTCCATAAACATTATCTACGCGTGCAACCGGAGGCCAAAATTTATTTAATTTTAAAAATTTAGCTGGATAGGCTGCTTCTTCTCTAGAATATCTATGTTTCCAGTCATCTGATGCAAGCTCCATATCAGTATGAGGAGCATTCTTAATTGGATTATCAACTTTATCAAATTTTCCAGACTTAATTTTATCTATTTCTAGTTTTATATTTATTAATGTGTCACAGAATCTGTCAAGCTCTGATAAACTCTCACTTTCAGTGGGTTCAATCATCATGGTACCGGCTACTGGCCATGACATCGTTGGAGCATGAAACCCATAATCAATTAATCTTTTGGCGATATCTTCTTCAGTAACTCCGGTCTCAGACTTAATTGTTCTAATATCAATTATACATTCATGAGCTACGTTACCTTTTGAGCCTTTATATAAAATAGGAAAATAATCTTTAAGTCTATTAGCAATATAATTGGCGTTTAAAATTGCAATTTTAGTAGCTAATTTAAGTCCTTCAGACCCCATCATTTTAATGTACATCCATGAAATTGACAGAATACTTGAGCTTCCCCATGGAGCAGCTGAAACTGCACCAATTCCTGTTGCGGGCCCACAATCTTTGACAACTGGATGATTAGGAAGATAAACTTGTAAATGTCTTTTACACGCAATCGGTCCCATTCCAGGTCCTCCTCCACCATGCGGAATACAAAATGTTTTGTGTAAGTTAATATGACAAACATCAGGACCAAAATTTCCAGGTTTTGCGATACCTACCAGGGCATTTAAATTTGCCCCATCCATATAAACTTGACCTCCGTGTTTATGAATTAAATCACAAATGTCTGATATTTTTTCCTCAAAAACTCCATGCGTAGAAGGGTAAGTTACCATTAATGCTCCAAGATTTTCAGAATATAATTCAGCTTTTTTCTTTAAATCCTCAAAATCAACATTTCCCTCTTTATCGCAATTAACTACAACAACTTTCATTCCAACCATTTGGGCACTTGCTGGATTAGTCCCATGTGCTGAACTTGGTATTAAACATATATTTCTATTATTATCGCCTCTATCTAAATGATATTTTCTTATTACCATTAACCCTGCATATTCACCTTGAGCGCCTGCATTAGGCTGCAGTGAAACTCCTGAAAAACCAGTAATTGATCTTAACCAATTTTTAAGATCTGTGAACATTGATCTATATCCTTCCATCTGTTCAATGGGCACAAATGGATGAGGCTCTGCTAATTCTCTCCATGAAATAGGTATCATTTCTGCAGTAGCATTTAATTTCATTGTACATGAGCCCAGGGCAATCATAGTTCTATTGAGAGCTATATCTTTATCTTCTAATTTCTTAAGATATCTAAGCATTTCTGTTTCTGAATGATACGAGTTAAAAACAGGATGTTCTAAATATTTAGAAGTTCTTAATAATTTTTTTGGTAGATTGGGTAAACTTACTGTAGGATCCTCTTTTTTAATGGACTCCGCAGCGTTAAAAATTTTTAATAATTGATTTACTCTATAAACATTTTTCTTTTCATCAAAAGAGACAGCAAGCATTTCTGAATTTACTTTTCTTATATTTACTTTTTGAGCTAAAGCATTTTTAAATATTTGATCAGTCTTTTCTTTAGTAATAATTGTTACTGTATCAAAAAAATAATCTGAATATAATTCATATCCAGATTGTTTTATCTTATCAGCAAAATTTTTAGCTAATTGAGATACTCTCTCAGAAATATTTTTTATTCCATTTGGACCGTGATAAATAGCATATGCTGCAGAAACTATTGCTAACAAAGCTTGAGCGGTACAAATGTTACTTGTAGCTTTATCTCTTCTGATATGTTGCTCTCTGGTCTGTAGTGATAATCTGTAAGCTTTATTTCCATGTCTATCAACAGATACGCCAACTATTCTTCCTGGCATTGATCTTTTATATTCATCTTTTGTTGCAAAAAATGCTGCATGAGGTCCGCCATAACCCATAGGAATACCGAACCTTTGAGAACTACCAACTGCAATATCAGCTCCAAGCTCTCTTGGTGTTTTTAGTTTAGCAAGAGCGAGAAGATCACACGCTAAAATTGCTTTACCATTTTTTTTATGAATTTTACTTACCGCTTCACTAGGATCCTTAATATCACCTAAAGTTCCAGGATACTGTAAAATTCCACAAACAATATCCTCTTTTAACTGCTCTAAAATTTTGTCCTCATTTCCAACAAGAACTTTTAGACCCATTGGCTCTGCTCTAGTTTGTATAACGTTAATAGTTTGTGGGTGACAATTTTCTGAAACAAAAACTAAATTACTGTCACTTTTATTTAGTCTATGACTTAAACCCATAGCTTCTGCTGCCGCTGTACCTTCGTCAAGCAAAGATGCATTTGCAATATCCATACCTGTAAAATCAACAATCATTTGTTGAAAGTTTAATAACATTTCCAATCTTCCTTGAGCTACTTCTGGCTGATAGGGTGTATAAGAAGTATACCAACCTGGATTTTCTAATATATTTCTTAAAATTACATATGGTGTATACGTTCCATAATAACCCATACCAATAAAATTTGAGTAAATTTGATTTTTTTTTGAAATTGCTTTTAGTTTTCTTAACGCTTCATATTCTGAATTCGACTCGCCAATATTGAGTTCACCCTTAAACTGTATTTTTTCCGGCACAGTATTATCTATTAAATCATCCAGAGATTTATAATTTAATTTTTTTAGCATTTTTAATTGATCCTCTTCAGAAGGACCGATGTGTCTTTTTAAAAAATCTTTTTGTGAATTTTGTAACATTATGCTGAGCTCTCCTTTGCAAATTTATCGTACTCGTCTTTATTCATTAAAGTATCCATCTCTGACTTATCTTTAATTTTTAATTTAAAGAACCAAGCAGAATTTTCTGGATCCTGATTTATTTTCGATGGGTCATCAACAATAGATTGATTTAAATCAACAACTTCGCCACTTACCGGTGTATATACATCACTTGCAGCTTTTGTAGATTCTACTACCCCTGCTGTTCCGTCTTTTTCTACCTTAGATCCTTTTTCTGGAAGTTCTGTAAAAACTATATCTCCAAGCATTTCTGTTGCATGCTTGGTTATCCCAATAGTGGCTATATCCCCTTCTAATTTAATCCACTCGTGTTCTTTAGAAAATTTTACTTCACTCATTAATTAACTCCTTTTACATAATTTTTTTTGTAAAAAGGCAAACTGCAAATTGTAGCTGGATGCTTTTTACCTCTAACCTCTAAAAATATTTTAGTATTTTTTTTTGAAAATTCATTTTCCACGTATCCCATGGCCACAGGGCCATTAACACTTGGTCCAAACGTTCCACTTGTTATTTCGCCAATTTCTAAATCGGACACATTGTATATTTTAGTTTTTTCTCTAGCGATTATTCTTCCCTCCGGCTTTATCCCTACTCTTATCTTACTCACTCCATTGGTCAATTGTTTAGCAATTATATCTGATCCAATAAAATTTCCTTTTAAAATTCTCTCTTTTGAAATAGCCCATTTCAAATTTGCCTCAACTGGTGTCTTGTCTTTACTTAGTTCATGACCATACAAGCATAGACCCGCTTCCAATCTTAATGTATCTCGTGCCCCTAGGCCAATTAATTTTGCGCCTTTATCAATTAATCTCCTTGTAAACCCGTCTGCAAATTCATTAGTTAGTGATACCTCGAAACCATCTTCACCTGTGTATCCTGATCTTGTAACATAAATATTGTGGTCATCCAGTGTAAACCAATTACCTGACATGAAATTTAAATTTTCAACACCTTGAATAACACTTTTAAGAATTTGCACAGATTTAGGTCCTTGGATTGCAATCAAAGATCTTTCTTCATCCAAAATCATTTTGTATTTATCATTTAATAGCGCCTTTAAAATTTTAAAATCATTTTCTTTACAAGCAGCATTTAAAATTATTAAAAAGCCATCTTTAATTTTAGTAATTATTAAATCATCGTAAATTCCAGCATTGTCACTCATTAAAAAACTATATTTTGAGTGATTTAGTTTTAAATTTTTTAAGTCTAATGGAAAAACTTTCTCTAAATCATCAACTAAATCCTCTTGGCCATAGATAAATAATTGACCCATATGCGAAACGTCAAAAATACCAGAATGGTTTCTTGTGAACCTGTGTTCTTCAACAATACCCTCAGAATATTGAATTGGCATTTGGTATCCTGCAAACTCTACAAATTTTGCTTTGCTGTCTTGATGCAATTGATAAAGCGATGTTTTTTTTGTATCCATATTAACTCTTTTTACCCATCTGTATATTTGCCTGAGAGTTTTGCTCCTTCGGCGAGAATTTAATCTCTTTCCAGAGTTAATATGTTACGGTCCATTTTGCCTGAGAGATTCCTGGGTGGTTGCTCCTTCGGCGCTACAAAGATTTGTAGTCTCTCCCGTAATTAATTTCTTTATATCATAAATTAACATGAACATAAATGTTTAATATGCTTTCTTTTTAGTTAAAAATTTATTGAAAAACTGCAAAACAACTGCAGTAATAACTATTGAGCCTCCAATTAAAACAAAAATAGGCGGATTCTCATTCGCAAACATCCAAGCCCACAATGGGCCTAAAACAGCTTCTGTTAACATTATTATACCAACAAAAGCTGAAGGAGTTGACCTTGCCCCAATTGTAATAAGTATAAAACCAAAACCTAGTTGAAAAAAACCTGCTAAAAATCCCAAAAAAATATCCTTTGAGGATATAATTATTGTTGGCGACATTAATAATCCAATTATCATTGCAAATATACCTGCCACTAATTGAAGTGGAATCATATCGACCTCGGGAAACTTCCTTACTATTAATATTAAAATTGCAAAAGAGATTGGCATTACAAATGCTACAAGATTGCCTGTCATTTCGCCGGGAGAGATTGAAGTTCCAAGCATCAAAAAAATACCTGAGATAGCAAGCAATATACAAAAGAAAGTAAGTTTAGATATTGTCTCCTTCAAAAAAACATAACCAAATATTGCCAAAAAAAGAGTTTGTGTTTGGATAATAAAATTTGTATTTGCCACTGTAGTTTCATACATAGCAAATACATAACTAGCAAAACCTAAAGATAAAATAGCTCCACCAAGAAATCCAGGAATTCCAGATTTAATTAAAGCACTAAAAAATTTTTTTTTATAAGTGAACAAAAGAAAAAAACTAACAACAATTATAAAGAAAAATGATCGCCAAAATAAAATTTGCCAGAGCGTAGAGCCTTCAAAAGACTTAACAATTAATCCTCCAAAACTTAAGCTTACAGCGCCAAAAAAAACCAGAAAAGGTCCAGGTATTGTTTTGATTACATTCATTCAATTTGAGAAATTAAATTTTGAGTTTCTAAGTCATATAACTTAAATAAATTTTCTGCGCTAGATAAATCAACCTGCTTAAACTTTATTTTAGAACCTGGTGATAGTTGAACTAATTTGTCGTAATCAGCACTTATTACTACTCCTATTTTTGGATAGCCTCCTATGGTCCCATGATCTGAAAGCATAACAATGGGATTGCCATCTGCAGGCACTTGTATTATTCCTTTTATTAATCCTTCTGATTTAATGTTGGTATCAATGATATTCTCTATTTTAGGTCCTTCTAACCTCATACCCATACGATCAGTTAACTTTGAGACAATAAATTCTTTTTTTAGAAAGGTTTTTTTTCCTTTATCTGAAAAATAATCAAAATTTGTTCCTTTAATTATTCTAATATTTTCTATTTTAGTATTTATATAATTTAATTTTTTTTCCACTGAGTGATTATTCAATTTTGAAATATTTATCACTTGTTCATTTTCAAACTTTTTACCGTCATTTGCACCAATTATTGCTTTTGTATTTGTAGAACAACTAGACCATTGATATTTTAAATCTATTTGACCGCCAATAGCTAAATATCCATACACAGACTTATTGGTAGATAAAATATCTACTTCATCACCATTGTCTAAATTTAAAGATTGATAACAGTTACCATCAATAGTTATATCTTTTTTTTTAATCTTAAAATTTATGTCACCTGTGATTGCAATATTAATTTTGTTTCCAAAATATTTTAGTAAAGGACCTTGGTACGCAAATTCTAAAGCAGGCGAATTTATCTTATTACCAACAAGTTTGTTTGATAATAAATAATTTCTTTTATCCATTGCTCCACTAAAAGGAATTCCAACATGATAGAGATTTTTTCGGCCCTCATCTTGAAAAGTGGTATTGATTCCAGCTCTAATAACTTTAAAATAATTTTTACTCACTGTAACTTTCGTATTGAATTTTTGATATTTCTTTAAAAAATACAATATCACCTGGATTTATTAAATTTGGACTTTCTTCTTTTGAACTATCAAATATTCTTAATGGGCTATTACCAATAACATTCCATCCACCTGGACTTTCAAAAGTATAAATATTTGCAAACTGTTCAGTCAAAGCTACTGATCCTTTAGGAACTTTAATTCTAGGAGTTTCGAGACGCTTTGCCCTCATATTTTCAGATAAATCTCCTAAAAAAGGCATTCCTGCAATAAAGCCTGTCATATAACAAAAGAATTCTTTATCAAAAAAATTTTCATAAATTTTTTCTCTTTTAAGATTAAGTTTTTTCTCCAATCTAACTATATCTAAAGCAAAATTTTCGTCACAACACACTGGTATTTCAATTTTTTTATTTTCTAGATCATCTTCATTTGTAATGTTAAGATTTTCTATTAACTTTTTTAAATCTTTAAAATTCGTTTTTTTTAAATCAAAAGAAATTATTAATTTATTATAAGATGGGGATAAATTATTTATTGATACAATATTCTCTTTCTGAATACTTTTGAAATATCTAATTACTTGAGTATTAGTCTCTCTATTTACTTCTTTACCAAAGTCGCAATACAATGCTGCGTCACCAAGATTTAATATATTTTTTATCATGCCATGATATACTTAACACTTATAACTATGGAAATTAATATAAATTGTGATTTAGGGGAAAAATCAAAACACCACTCAAATAAACATGATCCAGAATTATTGGAAATAGTTAATTCTGCAAATGTTGCTTGTGGATACCATGCTGGTGATGAAGAAACTATGAGTCAAGTCATAGAAATATCAAAAAAAAATGGTGTAAGTATCGGTGCGCATCCATCTTTCAATGATCCAGAAAATTTTGGAAGAGAAAGAATGAATTTATCTGACTCAGAAATTGAAAAGCTTATAATTAATCAATACGATATTCTTCAAAAGATAGCATTAGAACAAGGAGAAAACGTTACACATATTAAGCCTCATGGAGCTTTAAATAATATGGCATGTGAAAATATTGATTTAGCAAGGACACTTGCAAAAAGTATAAAAGGAATCAGCAAAGATTTAATTTATTTGGTTCCCACTGGATCTAAAATGGAGGAAGCTGCAAAAAAACTTGATATGAAAATAGCCTGTGAGATATTTGCGGACAGAAATTATGAGGATGATGGTAATCTTGTCTCCCGAAAAAAACCTCATGCTTTAATTACAGATCCAGAGCAGGCAAAAAAACACGTTTTAAATATGGTGAAGAATCAGTCGCTTAATTGTCACAGTGGAAAGCAAATACCTTGTGAAATCGACTCGGTTTGTATACATGGTGATAATATAAGTTCGTTAGCTACAGCTAAGTCGATAAAACAAAGTTTAATAGATGATGGACTTAAGTTGAAAACTTTAAATAATATGAGCAAATTTAAAAATGATTAGAAAAATATTTTTTACACTTTTATTGTCTTTAACTTTAATAACTAATTCTTACGCAGCTGGATCAAGTGACAGCGGTGGCGATGGAGCTGCAACAAAATCGAATTATGATAAGGCAATAAAATTAATTAAAATTGCAAAAAAAAATGAGAAAAAAGGTAAAAACGATAAAGCTAAATCTAACTACGAAAAGGCTTTAAAACTTTTAGTTAAATCAAATAAAAAAAAGCCAAATAAACCAGATACATTAAACTATCTTGGTTTTACTTCTAGAAAACTTGGAGATTTTAAAAATGGTGAAAAATATTATCTTCAAGGATTGGCTATTAATCCATATCATATCGGTATCAACGAATATTTAGGTGAACTTTATGTTGCAACAAAAAGACATAGTTTAGCGGTTGAGAGATTAGAAGTCTTAAAGGGTTGTAACTGTAAAGAATATGATGACTTAAAAGCAATTATAGCTGGAGAAAAAGTTTCTAAATATTAATTAATATTTTTAATCATTTGTTCTGGCATCCACAAAGCAATCTCTGGGAAAATCACGACTAATATAACTGCTAGAACCATTAACAAAAATAATGGAAAGGCACTTCTAGCGATATAACCCATATCTTTGTTAGCCATACCCTGAAGAACAAATAAATTAAATCCTACTGGTGGAGTAATCTGGGCCATCTCCACGACAATAACCAAAAAGATACCAAACCAAATCATATCAAATCCAGCTTGTCTAATCATTGGCTCTATAATGGCCATAGTCAATACTACCGCCGAGATACCGTCTAGAAACATACCTAAGAAAATATAAAAAATCATTAAAACAAAAATTAATACGTACGGAGATAAATTCATATTCTCGATCCACAAAGCAAGATTTCTTGGTAACCCAGTAAAGCCCATTGCCAAAGACAAAAAAGTTGAACCTGCTAAAATAAATGCAATCATACAGGATGTTTTTGTTGCACCTAATAAGGATATTTTGAAAGTTTCTAAGGTTAAACTTTTTTGAAAATAAGATAAAATTAAAGCTCCAATAACTCCCAAAGATGCTGCCTCAGTTGCAGTAGCTACTCCAGTATATATTGAACCTATTACGCCTGAAATTAATAATATTACTGGTAAAAGTTGTTTTGATCTTTTTATTTTTTCAAAAAATGAATATTCCTCAACTATTTTTGGCATAGATTTTTTGTTTATTAATGACCAAATAACTACATAGCACATAAAGATAAGTGCGATCATTATCCCTGGAATTATCCCAGCAATGAATAATTTGGCGATAGACTCTTGAACCGCCACTCCATAAATTATCAGGATAATTGATGGTGGAATTAACAAACCTAAAGTTCCTGATCCAGCTAAACTACCAAGTAAAATCTTTTCTGGATAATTTCTTTTTCTCAATTCAGGAATAGACATCTTACCAACAGTTGCAACTGTTGCTGCGGAGGATCCAGAAATTGCTGCAAATAGTGCACATCCAACAACATTAACATGTATTAATCCACCGGGTAATTTTTGCATCCAAGGAGATAAACCTTTAAATAAATTTTCAGAGAGTTTTGTTCTGAATAAAATTTCTCCCATCCATACAAATAAAGGTAATGCAGTGAGGGTCCATGATGATGAGGTCCCCCATATTGTTGTTGCCATTGCGTCTCCTACTGGTCTTGATGTAAATAACATCATGCCTATTGCAGATACCCCAATCATGCTCAATGCTACCCAAATACCTGAACCAAGAAAAAATAATAAAACACTTATGAAAAATATTGTTAATAAAATTTCAGTCATTTATCTTTTATTAAAAATTAGAATAAGTTGATGAAAAACACACAGAAAGAAAATGGTAGAACCCACAGCTACACTTGTTTGAGGGATCCAAATTAAAATTTCATCTGCACCCTCGCTTCTTTCTTGAAATTTATATGAGATGATTAACATTTTAATAAAATAAAACGCCAAATAACCAGAAAAAAAAGTTGCAACACTTAGACACCAAATTTCAATAAATTTTCTTTTTAAACCTGATAATTTTTCAAGAAAAAGGGTAATCCTTATGTGACCGTTTTCAACAAATGTATAAGCTAATGCAAAAAAAGATGCTGCAGCCATACAATAACCTGAGTATTCTGCAAGACCTCTTATATAGAAACCAAATATTCTTGATGAAATACCTATCAAAATGAATACTGCCACCAAAATAAGAAATGTTGCTGCGATATAACCAGAAAATTTATAAAGTTTATTTAAATTTTTATCTAAGATTTTAAACATAATAATTTAAGGCCACCTAATCTTATTTGGTAGCCTTAATTAAAATTTAATTATTTATAACTTGATAAAACCGCTGCTCCTCTTGAACCAGCTTTTTGAGACCATTCCTTTGCCATAGTCTCACCTACTTTTTCAAAATGAGCTTGTAGAGATGCATTTACCTTACCTACAACCATTCCAGCATTAGCTAAAGCTTTCTTATCCCCAACATTTCCTTGTTTTGATAATTGCCAGCCTTTTCTCTCTGCTAAAGCTGCTTGTTTCATTACTAGATCTTTTGTTGCTTGATCAAGTTTATTCCAAGAATCTTTATTTACAATCACCATATTTTTGGGAAACCAAGCTGCTATATCATAAAAATATTTCACACCATTTTCCCATATTTTAGAATTTTTTCCTGTCGTAGGGGAAGTGATCATACTTTCAACAGCACCTGTAGAAAATGCTTGGCTAATTTCAGCAGCTTCAATTTTTGTTGGTGCCATACCTGTTAGCTCAGCGATTCTTATCGTTGCAGAATTGTATGCTCTGAACTTTAAACCTTTAAGGTCATTTACAGAGTTGATTTCCTTTTTGCTATATAAGCCTTGTGCTGGCCATGGCACAGCGTAAAGAAATACCAAACCTTTTTCATCTAAGCCTTTAATGATCTCAGCTTTAGATGCTTTGTATAATTTCATTGCATCTGAGTAAGATGTTGCCAAGAATGGCTGTGAGTCTACTTCCAGTAAAGGATCCTCTTTACCTAAAGCTGACATAAATCTTTCTCCAATCTGAGCTTGACCAGTTCTCACGGCTCTAAAGATTTCTCCACCTTTAAATAATGAGCCGCCTGGATGAGTAACGATTGTAAGTTTTCCACCACTTTTTTCAGTCACATTTTTTGCAAATTCAGTTGCGTTTGCAGAATGAAAATTACCAGCACCATAAGCTAATGCCATATCCCATTTTTCCGCAAAAGAAGAATTAATTGACAAAATTGATGAAACTAAAATAATTGATAAGTATTTTATGAATTTCATTTATCCTCCATTTTTTTTAAAAGCATTTCATTATGTATTAAAATAATTATCAATAAAAAAATTATACTACTTTTAATTGAATAATTTAAAATATCTAATACTATGGGCTCACTTTGTTAGAAGAAGCACTCATATTAGTTCAGATTATTTTCATTGATATAATCTTGGCAGCAGATAACGCGATCATCATTGGATTGATTGCAGCTAATTTTGCGCCCAAAAATAGAAGACAAATTATTTTATGGGGTGTAGCTGGAGCATTAATTTTTAAAATTGTTTTTGCATTGTTTGCCACATATTTATTTGAATTTTATTTTATAAAAATCTTGGGAGGTTTGCTCTTAATTTGGATTGTTAATGATTTAAGAAAAGATCTTTTTGAGATTAAAAAAGTTAAATCTCCAACTAAAAAATCAAAAGAGCCTTCATATATTCAAAGTGTATATAAAGTTTTATTTGCTGATATTACGATAAGTTTTGATAACGTAATTGGAGTTGTTGGGGCAGCAAAGGGTAATTTTGGTTTTATGATTTTTGGTCTTGTATTATCAGTCGTGCTTACAGGTGCTATGGCAACCTATCTTGCTAATTATATTCAAAAACATTTATGGATTGCTTATGTGGGTTTAGGGTTTATCTTACTTGTTGCTCTTCAACTAGTAATTGGTGGTCTAGTCGATCTAGATATATTGTCTATAAATGAAGAATTTAAAAAATATTTCTAATAAGAATGTTTTTTTGTAGGGTATTTTTTTTTTCTTACATCTGAAGCATACTTTCTAATACCAACATTGATATACTTTTTAACATTAGAAAACCTTTTAACAAATTTAATCTTGGTATGATTTAATCCAATTAAATCATCAGTCACTAAAACTTGACCATCACAATACACAGATGAACCAATTCCAATTGTTGGAATATTCAATTTTTGAGTAATGAGTTTTGCAATTTCAGTTTTTACACACTCTAAAACTATTGCAAATACTCCGCTTTCTTGTAACAACATTGCATCACTTATTAAGTTTTTTATTTCACTATTAGTTTTTCCCTTAGATTTAAATTTTTTTGTTGATTGAGGAAGTAGACCAATATGACCCATAACTGGGATTTTATTTTTAATTAAAAACTTTATTTGTTCGATAACCCTTTTGCCACCTTCTAATTTTACTGCATCACATTTAGTCTCTTTTAGAATTTTCTTGGAATTCTTTAATGCTAGAGACTTAGTACTATAAGTTTTAAAAGGCATATCGACAACCATTAAACTTTTTTTAATACCCAATCTAACACTTTTGGAGTGATTGATCATTTCTGTTAAGGTGACTTTTTTTGTTGAAGAATAATTATATAAAACAGAGCCTAAGGAATCTCCAACTAAAATAATATCAACATGTTTATCAACCTCTTCTGCAATATTTTTTGAGTAAGCTGTAAGACATACAATTTTAGATTTATTTTTTTTATCAACAATGTTTTTAATTTTTTTCATTCAAGCTCAATAGTACTAGGTGGCTTAGATGTAACGTCATAAACTACCCTATTTATTCCTCTAATACTATTTACAATTTTATTTGAAATCATTTGAATAAAAGGCTTTTTAAATTCATAAAAGTCTGCTGTCATACCATCCTCAGAGGTAATAGCTCTCAATAGACACAAATATTCATAAGTTCTATTATCACCCATTACACCTACGGTCTTAACAGGAAGTAAAGCAGCATAAGCTTGCCAAATTTTATTATAAAAACCATGTTCTTTTAAAGCAGTTATAAAATAATGATCAGCTTCCTTTAAAATTTTAATTTTTTCTTTTGTTATTTTTCCTGGCATTCTTATTGCTAGACCTGGTCCAGGAAAAGGGTGTCTAGAGATAATTTCTTTATTTAAATTTAGATCTAAACCTAATTTTCTCACTTCATCCTTAAATAAAAATCTTAAGGGCTCTACTAATTTAAGTTTCATTTTTTTTGGAAGGCCACCTACATTATGATGTGATTTAATTTTAGAGGTTTGACTACCTGTAACAGATTTACTCTCAATTAAGTCTGGATAAAGAGTTCCTTGAGCTAAAAATCTTACATTTTTAATTTTCTTGGCATATCTTTCAAAAATTTTTATAAAAAGATTTCCTATTATTTTTCTCTTTTTTTCTGGATCTGAAATATTTTTAAGTTTTCTTAAAAACTCTTTTTCAGCGTTCACATAAATTAGATTAATTTTTAATCTCTTTTTGAACGTATTAACTACTTGTTTTTCCTCATTTTTTCTTAAAAGACCTGTATTTACAAAAATACAGTATAGTTTTTTTCCTATTGCTTTGTTTATTAATTGTGCGACTACGCTGCTATCAACCCCTCCAGACAAAGCACATATTACTTTATTTTTGCCAACTTCATTTCTTATCTCTTTTATTAATCTATTTTTTTGATTTTTTACTGACCAATTTTTTTTAATCTTACAAATTGAAAAAATAAAGTTTTTAATTATTATTTTACCATTCTCTGTGTGAGTTACCTCGGGATGAAATTGTACTCCATAAATTCTTTGCAGGCTGTTTTCCACAATTGCAAATTTTGAATTTTGACTAGATGCAATAACTCTGAAATTTTTTGGTAATCTAGAGACTTGATCAGCATGGCTCATCCAAACTTTCACATATTTTCTATTTTTAAAATAATCTTTTATTAACAGACTATTATTTTTTTTGATGATATTAGCTAAACCGAATTCTCTATGTTTTGATTGTTTTACTTTCCCACCCTTTATTTTAGACAAAATTTGATGACCAAAACAAATGCCGAGTACGGGTATTTCATTTTCAATAATATTTTTATCAAATGAGTATTTCTTAATATCGTAAACGTTTAAAGGTCCACCTGATAAAATTATTCCTTTAATTTTTTCATTTATGTCTTTATTATTTATTTTTTTATGACTAATGACTTCTGAAAATACACCAAACTCTCTTATTCTTCTTGCAATCAATTGAGTAAACTGTGAACCAAAATCAATAATTAAGATTTTATGGAGACCTTTATCAAGAATCATTTTTTGGCTCTAGATTACCAAGTGTCTCTAAAATTTTTTTATTCTCACCGCATAAACTTTTACAAACCTCAGAAAATGCTTTTGATAAATCTTTGACTTGGGAATAATTTGATTTTTCCAATCCTATTTTCATTAGCATTAAAATAGCTTCTTCATTATTTGGATCTATCAATAAAGTGGCATCTAGATTTTTCTCTTCTTTATCTAGATCTTCTTTAGCATTGTAAATTTTAGCTAAATATAAATATGAATTCGAGTCTTTCGGATTAAAAACAATACTTCTTTCAAACATAAACTTTGCATCATCGAATTTTTTATTTTCATAAAGAGTCAAACCTTTCTCAAAAAAGTTCTCACTTGCAAATGAACTGACAAATATGTTTGTAAGAAAATAAACAACTATAGTTTTTTTAAAAATATTTTTCATTAGTATTTGTTATCATCTTTAACAATATCGACATTATGTACCATACTTTCATAAAATCCAGCTTTTGTAATTTTTATAAAGTGAGGTTTTTTCCTTAAATATTTAATTTGTTTAGATCCAAGATACCCCATAGATGATCTTAAGCCACCTATCAATTTAAAGATAACTTTACTTACTTTCCCTTTGTATTTAGCGAGACCTTCAACTCCCTCAGGAACATATTTGGAATTATCTTTTTGTTTAGATTGAAAGTATCTATCTGCAGACCCTTTATTCATTGCTCCAACGGATCCCATACCTCTGAAGCTTTTAAATAACTTTCCATTTTTTTTTATAAGTTTACCTGGTGTTTCATCAGTACCTGCAAACAAAGATCCGATCATGACCGCATCAGCACCAGCGGCAAATGCTTTCGCCAAATCTCCAGAGTACTTAATACCCCCGTCAGATATTATTTTAATTTTGCTTTTTTTTATAGCATTTCTAACATTTAATATTGCAGTTAATTGAGGAACTCCAATACCTGCAACCAATCTTGTAGTACAAATTGAGCCAGGTCCTATTCCAACTTTAATTATATCAACCCCTAATTTATCTAGGTATCTTGCTGCTTCTGCTGTTGCAATGTTTCCTGCGCAAAGTGCAGTTTTTGAATTTTTTTCTTTTTTAATAAACTTAATCATTTCTGAGACTTTTTTTGTATGTCCGTGAGCGGTATCCACAACTATCATGTTTATACCTTCTTTTAGTATTGCCTTTGCTCTAGCAAGTTCATTTGATCCAGCACCTACTGCAGCCCCAACTAATAATTTTTGTTTTTTAACTTTTTTTATTTCCTCAACTTGTTTTTTTATATTTAAATTACGATGTATAATGCCAATGCCCCCAGCTTTAGCTATAGCAATAGCCATTTTGCTCTCAGTTATTGTATCCATAGCTGAGGTTAATAACGGAATTTTTAGTTTAAGAAATTTAGATAATATAATACTGGTATCAACTTCCGACGGAAGTATATCTGAGTATTTTGGAGCTAATGTAACATCATCAAAGGTTAGAGCTTCTTTTATAGGATCCATATTCATTTATATATGATTCCTTAAAATATTAAAGTAGCTATCTAATTTTTTTACAAATTATAAAACTTTCTTTGGATTCTTTTCGACTTGATAAAGGTTTAAAAACCTTAACTTCTTTAAATATTTTTTTTCCAAGTGCGACAATTTCATTAAAGGTGCTACCCATAAAAATTTTTGAAATGAAACAACCTTTTGATGAAATTACTTTTTTTGAAAATGTCATTGCCTCTTTGCATAATTCTCCAGTTTGAATTGAGTCGAGATTCTTTACACCAGTAGTATTTACAGCCATATCAGACATGACTACATCAAATTCTTTTTTTAAATTTTCTCTAATTTTTTCTTGAATATCAGGCTCTGTAAAATCACCTTTAATATGAATTCCATTATCAATCGGTGATATTTCTTTTAAATCAATTGATATTATTTTTCCATTTTTTATTGTTTTTGAGGCATATTGAGACCAACTCCCAGGTGCTGCACCAATATCCAAAATAAACATTCCGTTCTTAAAAATCTTAAATTTTTTATCTATTTCAATTAATTTATAAGCTGAACGCGCTCTATATCCATCAACTTTTGACTGGCGTACATAAATATCTCTCTTTTGTTTATTGACCCAGTTTTTAGAAATTTTATTTTTTTTCAATTAAATATTATACCTTAAGCTCTTATTGACTTTTTTTTCTCTTAATGTTTCAATCTCGATTTCAATACTTTTATTTGTCCTCATGTCCTTACCATCTTTCCAAATACCGGCTGCAAGATGCATTATACCTATTTTATAATTGGGTAAGTATGGTTCAACGAAAGTGTTATTAACTTCATCATATTTTGGCAGTAGATTGCTAGCAATCCAATTACAATTAAGCGGTAAAAATTCTGTAGCTAAATCATCAATATATACTGACATATTAATTGCTAATCCCTCAGAGCCGAAAATATTTCCTGCTTTTAAAGTTTGCTTAAGATTATTCTGCCAGATTTCCCAGCCAGTAGAATTTTTTTCCAAAGAAAAAACACCAATGTTTATATGCGGTGCAAAGGCTAATTTTCTTGCTTTATCATATGGTATTTTAGATTTCACTGCATGTTTAAAGTTTTGTGATTTAATAATTGCTAATTTTCCAAATAGCCAATTAACTTTTGACATTATTTTGTATCCAGGGCCAAGTGTCTGTGTGATGCCTAATTTACCATTGTTACAAGCTTTAAAATATAATTCTACACACTCCCAATCATTCACCCAAGCATCACAATCAATCCATAAATATTTATTATAGTTTGGAAAGTACTTTGGCAAAAAAGCCCTTGAGACTTGACTTTTTAACCATTCTTTACCTTTTACTTTAAACTCTGGAACTTCAATATCCCAATCTGCTTTTTTAATTTCATCTACTTTTTTTGACAATAAATCTTTTTGATCTTGTGTTAATCCCGCATCTAAAACACAAATAGCTATGTTTTCACTTTCTTTAAATTTTTTTATAGAATTAATCAGCTCATCTAATAGAGGAAAATAATTAGCATCAGCTAATGAAACAATTACATTTTTTTTCATTAAAGTATATCTTCAAGATCATCTTCATCTTGAATTCTGTCATTTTCATGTTGCTTTTTAATTTTTTGATAATGAAGAAAACTTATAGGCAACAATAATACATAAATGACAGCACTCAATGCAATTACATTAAATGTGTATATAAGTAATAAGCCAAAAAATAGAACAATACCGAATAATAGAAATATAGTTGTTCTTCTTGGAATAACTATCTTTTTAAAAGAATAAGTTGGAAATTTACTTATTAATAGAAAAGAGGTTATTATAAAAAAGAACGGTGTGATTATATCATAATTCAATTTATATAATTCAAATTCACTTAAATTTATAATTAATGGTGTAAGCACTAAAATTCCCCCGGCTGGAGATGGTACACCCTCAAAAAAATTATCTCTCCACGAAGGCTCACTAATTGAATTAACGTTAAATCGTGCAAGTCTTAAAGCAACACAAATTACGTATATTAAACATAATAACCAACCAAATTTTCCAAGTGTATTTAATTTCCAAAAAAACATAATAAACGCAGGCGCAACTCCAAAACTTATCATGTCTGTTAAAGAATCTAATTCTTTACCAACTTTTGATGTTCCCTTAATTAATCTAGCTATTCTTCCATCTAAGCCATCAATTAAAGCTGCGATAATAATTGCTACGATAGCTAATTCATATCTGCCATCTAAAGCAAATCTTATAGATGTTAATCCAATGCAAACTCCTATTAAAGTCAACATGTTTGGCAAGATCACTCTCGCACTTTTTTTATCACTTACGATTTTAAATTTTTTTTTTTGTGGTTCCATTATTTTTTAGCTAGTAATGTTTCTCCAGCTATAGAAGTTTGACCAATTTGAACAAGAGGTTCATAATTTTCATAATAGACATCTGCTCTACTTCCAAATCTTATCATTCCGATTCTATCACCTTGTTTTAAATCTTGATCCTTGCTCGACTCACAAACAATTCTCCTTGCAACTAGTCCTGCTATTTGAACAACAACGATATCATTACCGTGACAATCTTTGATTTTGTAATAATTTCTTTCATTGTCTTCGCTTGCTTTATCTAAAGATGCATTAACAAATTTTCCTGGTTTATATAAAATTTCTTCAATTTTTCCACTACATGGAGTTCTATTTACATGACAATCAAAAACGTTCATGAATATACTAATTTTTTTAAATTTTTTATTTTCTAACCCAAGTTCTTTTGGACCATCTACTTCTTCAACCTTAATCACCTCTCCATCAGCGGGACTTACAAGATAATTGTCGTCATTAATAATAATTCTATCTGGATCTCTAAAAAAATAGTAAACCCAAATAGTTAGAACTAAACCAAGCAAACCTAGGAAGCTGCTAAAAATATAAAAAATAATAGTTATAATTCCTGCAATAACTAAGAATTTATACCCCTCAGCGTGAATTTTTGGAAATATCTTGCTAAACATATTCATCTATTTGATAATTTTTCATTAATATGTATATAAAATTGCGAAATTCAATTATTAAGATAGTTAAATAAAGTGAGCAAAATAAAGGTAAAAAACCCTGTTGTAGAGTTAGATGGTGATGAAATGACCAGAATAATCTGGGAATTTATCAAAAATAAATTAATTCTTCCCTACATAGATTTAGGTATTGATTATTACGATCTCGGTATGAAAAGCAGAGACAATTCAGATGATCAAATAACTATTGATTCAGCAAATGCAATTAAAAAAGTTGGTGTGGGAATTAAGTGTGCAACAATCACTCCTGATGAAGCTCGCGTAGAAGAATTCAAATTAAAAAAAATGTGGAAATCTCCAAACGGTACCATTAGAAATATTATTGGAGGCACAGTTTTTAGAGAGCCAATTATTTGT
This sequence comes from uncultured Pelagibacteraceae bacterium, assembly GCA_902586495.1. Taxonomy (GTDB): domain Bacteria; phylum Pseudomonadota; class Alphaproteobacteria; order Pelagibacterales; family Pelagibacteraceae; genus Pelagibacter. The sequence continues at coordinate 43,399 of CACIHQ010000001.1, read as the reverse complement.
TCAAACATTCCAAAACTTGTTCCATCTTGGACTGATCCCGTAATTATTGGAAGACACGCTTTTGGAGATCAATATAGGGCTACAGATTTTAAAGTACCTGGTAAAGGTAAAATGGAAGTAAAGTGGACTTCTGAAGATGGCAAAGATGAAATCAAATATGAAGTATTTAATTTCACAGGTCCAGGAGTTGCTCTTTCGATGTATAATTTAGATAAATCAATTGAAGATTTCGCTAGATCTTGTTTCAGCTACGGATTGATAAAAAAATGGCCAGTATATTTATCAACTAAAAATACAATCCTAAAAAAGTATGATGGAAGATTTAAGGACATTTTTGAAAAGGTATTCAATGAAGAATATAAGAAACAGTTTGATGATGCTAAAATTACATATGAACACAGATTAATTGATGACATGGTTGCATGTGCAATGAAATGGAGTGGTAGATATATCTGGGCATGTAAAAACTACGATGGCGATGTACAGTCTGATACTATGGCACAAGGTTATGGGTCGTTAGGTTTAATGACGAGTACACTGCTTACTCCAGATGGTAAAGTAATGGAGGCCGAAGCAGCTCATGGTACTGTTACCAGGCATTATCGTATGCATCAACAAGGTAAAGAAACATCCACAAACCCTATTGCATCTATATTTGCATGGACTAGAGGCTTAGCTCATCGGGGTAAATTAGATGGAAATGATGAACTTATAAATTTTGCTAATACTATCGAAAAGGTTTGTGTCGAATGTGTTGAAAATGGTTCAATGACTAAAGATCTCGCAATATTAATAGGACCATCAAGTAAGTATTTGACTACTAATCAGTTCTTGGATGTAATTGATAGTAATTTAAAAAAAAGATTAAATTAAAGATTTTATCTTCTCAAAAGCTTCATCAATTTTATTGTAATCCTGACCACCAGCTTGTGCAAAGTCTTTTCGTCCACCTCCGCCTTTACCACCAATAGTCTCAGAACCTAATTTAGCAAATTTAACCGCATCATATTTATCAATTAATTTTTCTGTTATACCTACAGCTAGTCCAACTTTATCTTCATTGGTAGCAAATACGATTATTATACCTTCACCTAATTCTTTTTTTCCATTATCAACAAGTTTTCTTAAATCTTTAGGTGGTAGATCAATAACTTTTTGAAATCTTACTTTTATATCTTTAATTTTTTGATCATTGATAATATTTTTTGTTTTATCTTTTAAAACCGAACTCACATTAAGTTGTTCTAGTTGTCTTGTAAGATTTTTAATAAGTTCCTTAAGATCTTTACTTTCTATATTTGGCTTACCACCGAGTTTTATTATTTGAGATGATAATTCTTTAATTGTATCTTCGTCTTTCTGAATTGAAAGTGTTGATGCTTTTTCTTTATTTTTAATATATTCATCTAATTGTTTATCTCTTAATGCTTCTACTCTTCTAACACCTGCTGCAATAGAGGACTGACTTACAGTTTTAAATTTACCAATATCGCCGGTGTTTTTAACGTGGGTTCCACCGCATAATTCTGTTGAAAAATATGCTTCTTTTTCTTTGCCCATAGATACCACCCTTACTTCCTCACCATACTTTTCTCCAAAAAATGCTAGAGCACCTTTTTCAATAGCTGCTTTTGGTGTCATAATTCTAGTCGTTACTTCAGTATTATTTTTCACATAATCATTTACCAATTTATCAATAGTTTCTAGCTCTTCATTTGTGATTGGTTTCATATGACTAAAATCAAATCTCAAACGATCTGGTGCAACAAGTGAACCTTTTTGCATAACATGTTTTCCAAGCGTTCGTCTTAAAGATTCATGAAGAAGATGTGTTGCTGAATGATAAGCTTTTAGATTTGCTCTTCTTTCAATATCAATCTTTAATTCTACAGCATCACCCACTTTGATTGAGCCTGTTTTTAATGAACCATAATGAACAAATAAATTACCAAGTTTCTTTTGTGTATCCTCAACCTCAAAAACTGAATTACCTGAAATTATTGTACCTTTGTCACCAAGCTGTCCACCAGACTCACCATAAAAAGGAGTTTGATTTGTTATTATTACTCCTTCTTCACCAGTAGATAATGATTTCACTTCATTATTTTCCTTAATCAAATTTAATATAACTCCCTCTGATTGATTAGATTCGTAACCTAAAAATTCAGTTGGACCAATTTTATCTTTGATTGAAAACCAAATTGCTTCTTCTGAGCTGTCACCTGAACCTTTCCAATTCTTTTTGGCAAGTTCTTTACTATTTTTCATTAGTTGATCAAATTTTTTATGATCAACTGTTAATGATTTATTTTTTAAAATATCTTCAGTCAGATCTAAAGGGAAACCGTAAGTATCATATAATTTGAACGCTACATCTCCTGGTAAAACTTTATCTATTTTTGAAATTTCATCATTTAAAATTTTAATTCCTCTATCAAGTAAAACTAAAAATTTTTCCTCCTCCATTTTTAATGTTTCTTTTATTAAAGACTCTGATCTTTCTAATTCTGGATAATTTCCTGACATTTCATTTTTTAAAGCCTCAAAAATTTTAAAAAATATTGGTTCTTTAGATCCTAATAAATGAGAGTGTCTCATACCTCTTCTCATTATTCTTCTAAGAACATATCCACGACCTTCATTTGAGGGCAAAACACCTTCAGCTAAAAGAAATGAGCTTGCTCTTAAGTGATCAGCAATTACTCTAAAACTTGATATATTTTTATCTTCTTGTTTGACTTTTGTTACTTCAGATATTGAACTTATTAATTTCTTAAAATGATCAGTTTGATAATTATCGTGTGTTCCTTGTAAAAGAGCTGCAATTCTTTCTAATCCCATTCCTGTATCGACAGATGGTTTTGGTAAATCTATTCTTTTATCTTTTGAAACTTGCTCATACTGCATAAAGACTAAGTTCCAAATTTCAATAAAACGATCACCATCTTGATCTTTAGTTCCTGGCAATCCTCCTTTTAAATGATCACCATGGTCGTAAAATATTTCTGAACAAGGACCACATGGCCCAGTTTCACCCATTGACCAGAAGTTATCTGACGTTGCAATTCTAATTATTTTATCATCACTAAAACCTGCAATTTTCTTCCAAAAATTAAAAGCCTCGTCATCCTCATGAAAAACAGTTACATAAAGCCTATTTTTATCAAGACCGAAATCTTTAGTGATTAAATTCCATGCTAGTTCTATTCCTCTTTCTTTAAAATAATCTCCAAAAGAAAAATTTCCCAGCATTTCAAAAAAAGTATGGTGTCTTGGAGTATAACCAACATTTTCTAAATCATTATGTTTACCACCTGCCCTTACGCATTTTTGAGAAGTGGTTGCTCTTTGATAATCTCTTTTCTCTAAACCAGTAAATACATTCTTAAATTGCACCATTCCAGAATTAGCAAACATTAGTGTTGGGTCATTATTTGGCACTAAATTACTAGACTCAACAATCTTATGATCATTTTTTTCAAAGTATTTTAAGAACGTACTTCTTATTTCATTTAATGATTTGTCTGCCATATTTTTAAAATACAGCTTTTTTGTTTTATGTCTAGTTAGGGATGAAGGGGGAAAGGCGCTTATTATAAGCGCCTTTATAATTTAAAGATGACCTTTAATTCTAGTTCTTTTTGGTAGGAGTAGTCTCTTTTACAGCCTCTTCATTTTCAGCTACTTTCTTCTCCTTTTCGATTTTTTCAGGACTTAATGGATTTCCCTCAATTTTCTTCGAAATCACACCAGCTTTTTCTCTAATTGCCATTTCTATTTCTGCAGCAACATTAGGGTTTTGTGCAAGATAAGTTTTTGCATTTTCTCTACCTTGACCTATCTTTTCACCCTTATAAGCATACCATGCTCCTGATTTTTCAATAATATCAGCTTTAGCACCTAGGTCGACTAACTCACCCATTTTGCTAATTCCTTTGCCATACATTAAGTCAAACTCAACAACTTTAAATGGTGGTGCAACTTTATTCTTAACTACTTTTACTCTTGTAGTGTTACCGATAATTTCATCTTTATCTTTGATGGCACCAATTCTTCTAATATCCATTCTTACAGATGAATAAAATTTAAGTGCATTTCCACCTGATGTTGTTTCTGGACTTCCAAACATAACTCCAATTTTCATTCTAATTTGGTTAATGAAAATCATCATTGTGTTTGTATTTGAAATTGAACCAGTTAATTTTCTTAAAGCCTGACTCATCAATCTTGATTGAAGACCAACATGGTGATCTCCCATCTCTCCTTCAATTTCAGCTTTTGGAGTTAAAGCTGCAACCGAGTCAATTACGATAACTGAAATAGAGCCTGATTTTACTAGCGTATCAGCGATTTCTAAAGCTTGCTCGCCTGCATCTGGTTGAGAGATTAAAAGCTCCTCAGTATTTACACCTAATTTCTTTGCATAAACTGGATCTAAAGCATGCTCTGCATCAACGAATGCACAAATTCCACCTGCTTTTTGAGCTTCAGCAACAACTTGTAATGCTAATGTTGTTTTTCCAGAAGACTCTGGTCCGTAAACTTCAATAATTCTGCCTTTAGGTAATCCACCTATTCCTAAAGCTAAATCTAAACTTAAAGATCCAGTAGATACCGACTCGATATCCATAGCTCTTTTTTCACCGAGCTTCATTACTGAACCTTTTCCAAAATTATCTGTGATTTGGCTGATTGCAGCTTCTAAAGCCTTATTTTTCTCTTTATTTTCCAATTCTTGATTTTTAGTAGATTTAACTACTTTTAAGTTATTTTTAGTCATTTTTTGCCTTTTTTTTTACGTTTTTTAACACTCGAATCATAAAATAAATGTACACATTTTGTTCTCATTAGCAAGATTTATTTATTTTAGCCTAAAAAGCCTATTTTTATCGTAATTTTAGATAATCACTGTTGAGTAAACCGATAGATTTAAGCAAATTAAATTGAGAAAGAATAAAGTTTCTCTCAGAATCAGCTAAAGAAATTTGAGCATTCAATAAAAGAGAGTTAGATTGAATAACTTCCAAAGTCGTTCTACCCGAAGAACCACTATTGTATTCTGCTGTGATACCTTCATTAGCAATTTCTGCTGCTCTTACTTGCAATTGAACAGAGTTAAGCAAACTTTTATTTGATTGAAAATTTGACCATGCGCTTGCTACATTAGTTTGATTTTGTTTAATCTCACTATCTAAAGTTAAACGTGATCTATTTTCTATATTCTTATTTTTATTTAACGATGCCAGATTTTTTCCACCTGAATAAAATGGCCAAGTAACAGTTGCTTTTAAAGTTTCTTTATCTCTCTCATCGTAAGTAGCACTCAAGTCATCTGAGTAGGACTTTTCTAAAGATAATTTTGCAGTTGGAACCAATTCTGATCTCGCAATTGATGTATCCTCTTTCGATTGTTCATATTCCATTTCAGCAATAATTAAATCTGGATTGCTTTTTTTAGATTGTTCTATAGCTGAATTTAAACTTCCTGGTATTTGGTAACTAATTATTGAACTTTTATCTAATGACTGAGCATTACCTAAAGGTCCAATAATATTTTCATAATTCAACTTACTAGTTAAAAGATCACTTTGTGCTTGAATGAAACTTGCTTCTGCGCCGGCTAATGATGACTCTGATTGTGAGACATCTGATAAACTAATTTGACCTCTTTCAAGTCTAATTCTATCAGTTTCAACTTGTCTACTTAGAAGCTCAACGTTAGCTCTATTAATTTCTAATTTTTCATTTGCTGAAATTAAACCAGTATATGCTGCTACAGTTTTATATAATATATCTTGTTCTTTTTTTAAAAGCTTTGCTTTTGCTAAGTTGATACCAATTTTGCTTTTCGATAAATCAGCACCTCTACCAAAATCAAATAATGTTTGAGTAACTGAAATAGATTTAGTTTCTGTATCTACATCAGTAATTGTAGCATTTGACCCATTTCTATTTGTTAATTTGTCAGTCTCATCTTGGCTCTTTGATCCCTCTAGAGTAACTGTCGGAAAATAAGAACTCATTGAAATTTTAAGTTCTTGTTCCGAAATACTTATATTTTCTCTTTCAGCATTTAATTCAGAATTATTTTTATAAGCTTTTTTTAGAGCTTCGGTAAATGTTTCAGCATAGCTGCTAGAAAATAGAAATAAGAAACTAAAAATAAATATTAAAAACTTTTTCATTTATTCTTGTATACCGCAGATTTAATTTGATGGTTACTGTTTAGATTAATAATTATTGACGCGTATTTAGGCATATATCTAAACATATTTTGTGTAACTCTTTGATAAGTTTGCATGAAACTTAACACATCTTCTTTGCTCATAATCTTTGTATTTGAACTTTTTTTACTTTTTATCCAAAGTTTTCTCTCTTGTTTTAATCTCCATTTTTGTAACAAACTAAAATCTTTAGCTTTTAAATAAATCAAACAATTTAATTGAGAATATAATTTTTTATATTTTGATTTTAATTGATCGTTAACATATTTTCTCCAGATCTGTTTATGATCTTTAGTTCTTTCCATTGAATTAATTGTTTTTTTTAAAGTATTATTTTTTTCAGATTTTGCTCCTACACACCATCCCTCAAAAATTATTACATCAGGTTTTTTCTTTAAATCATACCAATGTTTTTTACTAAACCTATCGTCGATGGCTTTATTAAATGTTGGCAATTTTAATCTTTCGAATTTTTTATTTTTTGATTTTTTAAAGAAATTTAACATCATATTTATATCGTGTGTTCCAGGAACTCCTCTTGTTAAAAGCATAGGATGAACCCTTTTTGATAGGCTTATTCGTTCTTTCCTTGTTTTGTAAAAATCATCTATTGAAATTCTGAAAACATTTAATTTGAAGTATTTACTTAAAATTATTTTAATTAAAGAGCTCGTTGTTGTTTTACCTGTGCCCTGCCCCCCAGCTAAACCAACAAAATAGGGTTTTTTCTTATCTGCTTTACTATTTATCCAAAAGCATAATGGAATTAAAAAAGACTTAATCATTCTCTCTTTATTTTTAAATTTATCTGCTTTTGTTTCTTGTGATTTAATAAACTTTAAACAATCCTTTTTTACTTTATCGAAGCATAAACTAAATTGATTCATGTAAATTATTTTTTATCTAAAGGATGATTTTGACCGTCATTTACCGGGACATCTTTCATTTCAAAAGTATTTATTTCATCAACACACCCAACATTAAAACCAGTCATGGCTGGATTAATTCTTGGATTGTGATGAGTATAAATTCCACAATCAGAACAAAAATAATGTTTAGCAACTTTAGAATGGAACTGATAGAGTTTTAATTTATCTTCACCTTTTACAACTTTAAAATCTTCATTTTTTACCATCGACATAATTGCTCCTTTTCTTTTACAAATAGAACAATTACATTTTATTACTTTAGCTAAATCTCCATCTATATTTATTTCTGCTTCTACAGCTCCACAATGACAAATTAATTTTTTCATTTGCTATTTTTAAACTATCCTTGGTTGAAGTTATCCACAAGCATACAAAATATAGTTTTGATGTTCACGTTTTGATTCACTTTTGATTCAATTACGGACTCAAAATACAACCTCTTGCGTGCATTGTATAAATGCGCTATAAATTAGAACAAAACAAGAACATGAAACTAACTATTCCCTATTATCTGCATAAAGCTGGTGCTGGTTTCCCATCACCTGCCACTGATTATATCGAAGAAGATATCGATCTAAACATGCATTTAATCAAAAACGTTCCAGCTACTTTCATTATCAGAGTACAAGGAAAATCCATGGTCGATGTTGGGATCAACGATGGAGATTTGTTGGTTGTCGATAAAAGTTTAAAACCAAAAAACTTTTCAACGGTTATTGCAAATGTTCATGACGAGCTTGTGGTTAAAACTTTAGTTCAAGAAAGAGATAAAAAATTTCTATCCTCTGGATCTAAAAATTTTTCAGACAGAATTTTAATTAATGAAGAAGAAGATGTTTTTATCTGGGGGGTTGTGACTTATGTCATCCATTCAACGTACTAAAAAAATAGGATTAGTCGACTGTAATTCTTTCTATGTTTCTTGTGAAAGATTATTTAATCCTAAAATAAGAAAAAAACCAGTTGTTGTATTATCTAATAATGATGGTTGCATCATCTCTAGATCTAATGAAGCTAAAGCGTTGGGGATCAAGATGGGCGAACCTTATTTTAAAGCAAAAGATACTATTGTTAAAAATAAAGTTGAAGTTTTTTCGTCAAATTATTCGTTATACGGAGATTTATCTAGAAGAGTAATGAGAACTCTTAAAAGGTTTAATACTGAAATAGAGGTTTATTCAATTGATGAGGCATTTATAGATTTATCCAATTTTCCAGACTCAGAAGTTGAAAAAGTTGGAAGAGAAATTAGACAAACAGTTTTACAATGGACTGGTATTCCGACTAGTATTGGAATTGCTAAAACTAAAACTTTAAGTAAAGTTGCAAATCATATCGCAAAGAAAAAACAATCAGGAGTAACGAGTTTGATTGGTATAGAAAATTTGGATCCGATTTTAGAAAAAGTTGAGATTAATGATGTATGGGGTGTTGGTAGACAACTTACAAAATTTTATCAAAAGAACGGCATCTATAATGCCAAACAACTTAAAAACAAGTCTAATACTTGGATTAAAAAATGTTCTAATGTTTTAAGTTCAAGAACTGCAATGGAACTTAGAGGAGTTCCTTGTATTGACTTAGAGACTACACAAACAAAAAGAAAGAGTTGTGTCGTTTCAAGATCATTTGGTAAAAGAATAGAAAGTTTTCAAGAATTAAAAGAAGCAGTTGCTAATTATTGTTTGAATGCTTCTGAAAAAATTAGATCAGAATCTTTAGTTGCAAAAGCGATTACTGTATTTGTTAGAACCAGTCCGTTTCAAAGAGATTATGGTTATTATTCAAATTCGAAGACTATTGATTTTCCAATTGCAACTAACAATAGTCTCGAGACGGTTAAAACTGCAATCGCAATACTTGAAAGTATATTTAGAAATGGTTGCCGGTATCAAAAAGCAGGAGTTATGCTTACAGGATTACGAGATGATGATGGTAGGAAAAATTTATTCTCATCAGAAAAGGATGAAAAAATAAAAACTTTAATGCAATCAATTGATAATACTAATTATAGATATGGCAGATCAACTCTAAGTCTTGCAAGTGCTGGGGTTCACAAAAAATGGAATATGAGAAGACAATATTCATCTAAAATAGATACTGCTGATTTTTATTGTTTACCAACAATCAAAGCTATTTAATAAAATGGCAATTTGGTTCAACAACTGTCCATGATGAAGTGCCAAATTTTCTTTTTCCATGATTTTCAAAATTCAAAACTATTTTAGCCTGGTAACTATTAAGATTACTACTATCCGAAGACCATTGCTTAAGTCTTTTGACATTTTCGTGATCTGGAAACCGAGTTACATAAGCATAAAGCCAGCCCCAATTACTCCCTTGTCTACCATCAAGATCTTGCATTTTATAATTTTTTGCAGGTCCAGGTGCTTTCATTTCTTTAGCGTATTTAAAAACTATTTCGTTATTTTCTGTAAAATCGATGAAAAACTTAACAATATTATGAAAGTTTTTGCCTTTATATTCATAGTCCCAAATATTATAGCCCTGGTTTTCCGCAATAATTGCAATGACTGTTAAAGCATTCATTGCTCTTGCTTGATAAAACATTGCTCTACCACCTCTTCTTGTTTCAATAGGTAAACTACCATCTTTTCTTTGGTACCGAATGGTAGCTTCATAATTTTTAAAAGCTTTTTTAAAAAGCTTATTATCATTTAGCAGGACACCTAATTGCATATGACTTATTGCAGATGATAATGCATGGTTATGAGCTCTTTTCGGAACGCCTCTTGCTTGAGTACCATCTTTGTAGGTCATGTCATACATAAGATGTTTGTTCTTTTTTACTATCTTTTGAAACCAATCTTTAATTATTTTATCCTCATTACTTGGGATATCTATAACCTGTTTTGCAAAAGAATAACCAGCCATCATAGGTGATGCCACCCATAAATTTATGGTTAGGGTATCATTCCAGTGTCTACCTTCATGATCGGATGGACCTGTTCTTTTTGCAGCATCTGCTTTAGCCCATTCTAAGATGATCTTTTTGACATTTTCGCATGCCTCGACGCTACCCCCACCACATGGACGTTTGAAGTTCTCAAATTTTTGTAATGCTCGATTAAACCTATTATCTAATCCATAACCTTTTGGAGCTTTAACTTCTGGAATAGGCAAAACTGGATTAGTCATAGGATTGGAGTACATTTTTGTCATACATCTATTTGAATTTTTTGAAACTGGAAAAATAATTTCAGGATTATTTATTTTTGCTTTTTTCTTAATTTCTTTAAAATTTGAAAATGATGGAGTACAAAATAATGTAAAAATTATAATTGTAAAAAACTTTCTACTCATCAGCCGGTATTTTTCATAGCAGCAGAAATACCCGCTATTGAAGTCAATAAAGCATCATTTAAATATTCTTTTTCTTTTTTATTTTTAGTATTTCTAATTTTCTTAATCACTATTGGTTGTATTATATTTAAAACTTCAGAATATATATTTCTAATTATGATTGGTGATCTAAACTGTTTTCTCGATACAATTATTTCTTTAGGTGTTATTTTCTTATTTAGTTTTTTAATCACATCAAATTGAAATCTAAGTTTCTGCCCAACCCTTTTTAAACTTTCATCTGCTAAATATTCCTCATAAATTTTTGATATCTCTGGATCTGCTTTTGAGATAACCATATCAAGCATATCAAGCATTGAATTAAAAAATGGCCAATTTCTCTCCATGTCAAATAGAGTTTTTCTAAATTGATTAATGTATGAATATCTTAAAGCTTCAGCACTTCCCAGCCACGCTGGAAGCATTAGTCTAATTTGCGTCCAAGCAAACACCCAGGGTATTGCTCTTAGACTTTTAATGTTATCAACATTTTTTCTTTTTGACGGTCTAGATCCAATCGAGAGTTTACCGAGAGCCTTGTGAGGAGTTACTGTCTCAAAATATTTTATAAATTCAGAACTTTGATTGATATTCTTTCTATATGAATTTTTTGATATTTCTGACATTTTTTCTATTAAAGATCTCCAATTTTTCTTTGGAACAGGTGGAGGATTTAAAGTAGCCTCAGCGACAGCTCCTATGTAACTACATAAATTATATTTTGCTAGAGGTTCGTAACCATATTTTTGCTGTATAACCTCACCTTGATCCGTAATTCTAATTCTTCCATTTACTGAATTTGGAGGTTGCGATCTTAGCGTTGCTTGAATAGGGCCACCACCTCTACCAGGAGAACCTCCCCTTCCATGAAAAAAAGTAACATTTATACTAAATTTATTACCCAATTTTACAATTTCCTCCTGAGCTTTATATTGATGCCAACTTGAACATATTTTGCCGGCGTCTTTACTTGAATCGGAGTATCCGATCATTACTTCCTGATTGTTTTTAATCATTCTTCTATACCATGATTGTGAAAACAATTTTTCCATGATGTCTTTAGCATTGATAAGATCATCTAAAGTTTCAAATAAAGGAACAACTCTCAATTTGTTCTTTATATTTGATTCTTTTTGCAAAAAAGATACTGACAAAATATCTGATGCAGATGTTGTCATCGATATAACATACGCACCCAAACATTCACTAGGCTCCTTAGCTAAAATCTTAAAAGTTGACCAAACTTCCTTATTTTCTTTGTTTTTAAATTGGAAATTATTTATTTGTCTTTTTTTCGAAATTATTTGTTTTTTTAAAAATTGGACCTTTTCATCTTCACTGAATTTATAATAGTTTTTATTAAATCTTTTTTTAACATATTCACTAATTAATTGACTATGTCTGGATGACTCTTGTCTAATATCTAATCTTGCTAAATTGACACCAAAGCATTTAGCTCTTCTCATTAAATCTAATAATTCACCACTAGCAATGTTTTCATTTTGATTTTGCTCAAGAGACTCTCTTACTACTCTTAAGGGCTTTAATATTTCTTCTCTTGAGCTTAACAATTTTTTTTGATCTAAGGGTTTATTATTAACTAAATGTTGTTCTATAGATCTATGGGTAATTCTCAACTTATCTCTTAAAGGTCTCAAGAATACTCTATAGGGTTCAAATGACTTACCTACTTTATTAGATATTTTTTTAGAACATTTCATCATAGAGTAGGATCTAATAATTTTTGTTAAAGACTTCTCATATAATTTTGCTGCCTCCCATCTTGAAAGAAGGATTACTTTTCTTGTTACTTCAGCTGTAACATTTGGGTTACCGTCTCTATCACCTCCCATCCAGGAACCAAACTCAATTGGATTAAAATTTTTAGGTAGGCCTTTATCCATATTCTGATGGAAAATTGAATTTAGTCTCCTGTAAACTTTTGGAATCGTATCCCATAAACTATCTTCTATTACAGCAAGCCCCCACCTTGCTTCATCAAATGGTGATGGTTTAAATCTCTTTAATTCGTCTGTATTCCATATAATTGTCAACTCATCATAAAGTTTTTTATCTAAAATTTTTAATTTTGACGGGAAATTTTTTAAAAGATCTCTTTGCTCAAGTATCTCAATGATATTATGATATTTTTGGATTAAAGTTCTTCTCTTCACCTCAGTTGGATGAGCAGTTAATACAACTCCTATTTTTAAATTTTTAGCAGTATTATATATTTTTGTTTCTGAAATATTTTTGTTATTGAAAAGATCCTCAAAAATCTCTTCAATAAATAAGTTACTGTTTGAAGTTTTCTTTTTGTTATTTTCATATTCATTTAATTTTCTAGAAGCATCTATCAACTCCGCTAAATTCATAAAATTCATGAAGTGAGTAAATGCCCTTGTTATCTTATAGGAATTTTTTGGGCTAAGATTTTTAATTGCTCTTACCACTTTTCGATTAGTTTGATTTATATTTGGATTAACCTTATTAGCTTTCGACAGTTTTCTTATTTTTTCAACTAATTCAAAAAATTTTTGTCCTTCTTGTTCTTTGATCACTCTTCCTAAAATATTTCCTAAATATCTTACATTTTCTCTTAATAACTTTGTAGGAATACGCTCGTAATAAAGATCTCTCTTTTTCATTTAATATTATCTATGCTCTCTATTTGACTTAAGGAATTTTTAAATTCATCTATATTTTCTCTTAATGCTAAATTTGATACCGCATAAACCGCAATAAATAAAAATATTAAAGGTATTGCTGTTATAACTGAAGCGTTACTTTTAATTAACAATATGTATAAAATTATAAATACAGCAGAACGTATTAAAAATGTTTTTTTAAAAACACTTATTATAGACAATGAATGTTTTATCAGATTTAAAAAACTCATTTTTGAAGGTCCAAAGTATCTAGTTCCTCTGATCGATGGCACTTTTGTAAAATTTTTTTCTATTTTAGATAAAGAACCAGAAAAACTATTCCAAGTAGCTTTTTCATTAATCATATTTTCAACTGTTTTTTTTGGCAAACAAGTAAAGTTTCCAAATTTTATTGATTTGCCAGTGAAAGTTAAAGTTATCAATTTATGTAACTGATAACAAACTTTAAATAATAAGCTTTCTGATCTTTTTATTCTCTCCCCTACAACTGTAATACCATCTGCATTTTTAATTTGATCTAAAAAATTTTTTATTTCCTCAGGTCTATCTTCACCATCCCCATCCATTGGAATTGCATAGTCAAATTCCTCTGTATCAAAAATATATTTCAACCCAGTAGCTATACATCTTGTATGACCTTGATTTTTTTTCATATTTAAAATCTTTACAGATTGAATATTATCAAAATTGACTTCCTCATTTGATCGATCATGGTTTGAGGCATCGTTAACAACAATAATGGATATCTCAAAATTTTTATCAATTTTTAAATTATCAATTTCTTCGAAAAGTTTAAATGCTGACTGCCAATCATTAAAAATAGGGATTATGATTTTTATTTTCATAATTTTTTAGTATCTTCCTAAACAAATATCATCTAAACAAATAAATTGACTTGATTTATTTAGTATCTCATTTTTAGTAAATCCTTCCCACTTTGGTCTTGATTTTAAATGATAAGATAAATTACCTGCCTTCCACTCATCTCCTGTGACAAACTCAATTTCTTCTTCAAAATCTTGTTCCCAGGTAAATTGAACCTTAGTTGCTATCTCTTTACCAGGATAATCAGTCCTCTTATCAGTTTTTGTTATAGAAACATATGCGTATAGGCTTGGGGATAAAAAAAATAAAAATAAAAACCCAACTAAAAATGAATTTATTTTTTTAAGATTTATTTGAGACCTAAATAAATAAATAGAAAATATTCCTAGGGGTAAATAAAAAGGTGTCATCCACATTGTTCTAATTTTAGATCCTGTAATAGCTGAGGTAACAAATATTAGAAATATAGGTAAAATACTTATGGATAATAAAAAAAGAAACTTCCTATCATTAAAATTGAATTTTATTTCAATCTTTTTTATCAATAACCACATTAAGAGGAAAAACGGTATAAGTATTCCAATTTGTTTTAATAAAAAAGTTATTGGATATTTTACATGATTTAGAATTTCTGACTGCTCAAGCCCTGATCTTTTTAAACCGTATGAAACAGTTATAAAATCATTATCGAATAACCAAATTAGATGTGGAACTAATAGAACTAAAAAAATTTCAATTATTATCAAATATTTAAAATCAAAATTTTTTAATTTTTTATAAATAACATAAATAAATAATAAACTAATTGATAATAATAAATAAACGAACAAATATTTAGAGAGAAAACCAATTGCAGCAAATAATCCGATTAGAAAACAATCATAAAAAAGTATTTCTTTTGCATCATATATTTTCCAAGAATAATAAATGACTAATGACCAAAATGGTAACTGACAAACATTTACATTAAACTCTGGAGTTGTGAAATTAAAGAAATAAATAGCCTCTAACAATAAAACTGAAATTAAACTTAATTTAATATTTCCTAGAATTTCAAATGCAAATTTGAATATAAAATAGAATGATATCATTACAAAAATTTGACTTAAAAGATAATAAGCCCAATCTTGGGAACCGAATATATTGTAAAATACCTCTGAAAAAAAAGCACTCATTGGTGGATGTTTGCTAAAACCCCAATCTAAATTGCTTCCCCAAGCTAGCGCTTCTATTGTATCAAGAGGCAAATTTGAATTTGTTAATGAGGGAATCATTGTCCAAATTATTAAATGTGTAATAGCAAAAATAAAAAATATGTTATTAATATTCTTGTTTAAAACATTCATAAGTAAATATTTACAATAATTAAGGTTGCTTGACACCCATATTTTGCTGAATATACTCCCTCGCATTCAAATTTAGACATGCCAAAGATAGCTAAAGTAAAAAAAAAGGTCACAAAAACAAAAGCAAAGAATGTTTCTAAACCAAAAATAAAAGTGGTTAGTAAAACAAAAGAGGTTAAAAAGGGACCTATAAAAATATCAAAGACCTACATTCCTAAAGATACGGAAAAATATATGTGTGAAAAACATAAAGTATTTTTCAGAATTAAATTACAAGAATGGAAAAAAGAGCTCGTTAAGTCAAATAATGAGGCTCTCTACAACGGCTCTATGGATGATAATAGTATTTCAGCAGATATTGTTGATCAAGCAAGTTCATATACCGATAAAAATGTAGAAATGAAGGCAATCAACAGACAAATAAAACTCATCTCAGAAATTGATAAAGCTTTAGCTAGGATTAGGGAAGATACTTATGGATATTGCCTTGATACTGCTGAGCCGATTGGGCTAAAAAGACTAATGGCAAGACCAGTTGCAAAATATACAATTGCTGCACAAGAAAAACATGAGAAGGATGAAAAAGTTCATGCAGACGACTAAGAAAAAGAAAAAAACAAAAAAAGTGCACAATCCAGTTACTTATAATTTTACTAAAAAATATATTTACTATTATTACGCTCTGTTCTGGATAATTTTAATATTTTTTGTCTTTAGTAGATGAACCCAAAATTAATTTTAATTATTTTAGTAATACTTGCGATCGAGGCATCTGGTCATGGTATTTTTGCCTCATTATTTAGATTTCTTAATTCGATAAATTGATCATGGCTTGGGTGGTAATTCATTTTTATTCATAAAAGCGAAACCTTTTTTAACTCCTTCTCTTTCAGAGATCTTCTCATACCATCTGGTTAAATTTTGAAATTTTTTTAAACCAATGTCATGCCACTCATGCCTAGCAATCCATGGAAATGTTCCAATATCTGCAATTGTATAATTTTCTCCTGATAAATATTTTGATTTTGATAACCTTTCATCTAACTCTCGATATATTCTTTCAGAAATCTTAAAATATCTATCTTCACCAAACTTACTTTTACCCGGATTATAATGATGAAACTGATGATGTTGACCTAACATTGGACCAACGTAGCCCATTTGGGCCATAAGCCATTGATTAATTTCTAATCTTTCATCAGAATTATAAAATTTTCCACTTAATTCAGCTAAGTAAATTAAAATTGCTCCAGATTCAAAAACTGTTTTTTTATTTTTGTGGTCAATAATTACAGGAATTTTACTTAATGGACTAATCTTTTTAAAATCTTGTTTGAATTGTTCACCATTATCTAAATCAATTTTGGTTACTTTGTAGTCGTATTTGATTTCTTCAAGCATAATACTAATTTTTTTACCATTAGGAGTATTAGCTGAAAAAAGCTCAATCACTCTTTTTTACCGAGTCTTTTTAACAAATTTGTTGAGGTAGTTGTGAATTCAAATCTATATTTTTCATTTGGTCTTGCGAGTTTAAAACATGCTCTAGCAGCTAAAGCACCCTCATGGAAACCAGAGAGAATAAGTTTTAATTTACCAGGATAGCTACAAATATCTCCAACAGCATAAATACCTTTTTGATTTGTCTCAAACCTTTCAGTATCAACCTCAATAGTTTTTTTATTTAAATTAAGACCCCAATTAGCTATTGGTCCTAATTGCATAATAAGGCCAAAAAAACCAAGAACATAATCAGACTTAAGGTTCTTAATTTCATTATTGTCGTGCTTTATATCTATACTTTCTAATTTTTGTTCTCCGTGAGCATTTGCCATTTGATATTTAGTAAATAAGTTTATCTTTCCAGATTTTACAAGCTCCTGCATTTTATCAACTGTTGCTTGTGCTCCTCTAAATTCATCTCGTCTATGTATTAAGTTAATTTTACAATTTTTTGATAACTCAATAGCCCAATCTAATGCGCTATCTCCACCTCCAAAAATTGATACTGTTTTACCTTTAAATATATTTTTATCTTTTACCGAATAAAATAATGATTTATTTTCATATTGTTCACACTCCTTTGGCGCAAATTTTCGAGGTTCAAATGAACCAACACCTCCAGCAATAATAACATTTGGTGTTAAAAAAGTATTACCACTACTAGTTTTTACTAACCAGTTAGTATCTTCTTTCTTAACCTCTTCAACTCTTTCACTTAAATGAAATTTAATGTCAAAAGGCTTTAATTGACTAATTAAATTATTTGTTAATTCCTCTCCTGTGCACTCAGGCACTGCAGGAATATCATAAATTGGTTTATCAGGATAAAGCTCTATACATTGTCCACCTATTTTATCTAAATTATCAACTATTTCACAATCAAGCCCAATTAGTTTTAATTGATGTGCCGTAAACAATCCTGTGGGGCCTGCTCCAATAATTAGTGCATCGGTTTTGTTCATTTAAGCCTGTTTAGATGGTATGTTTACTTCGAGACCATCTATTTCATCTGAAACAATAATTTGGCAACTTAGTCTGCTATTTGTTTTTGGTTCAAATGCCATATCAAGCATATCATCTTCTCCGTCTTCTTTTTTTGGTAACTTATTAAACCAGTCTTCTTTGACATAAACATGGCAAGTTGCACATGCCATTCCTCCACCACAATCTGCGTCTATACCGGGTATATTGTTTTGAACTGCACCCTCCATCACAGTTAATCCATTTTGAACTTCGATTGTGTGTTTTTCGTTCTCGTGAGTGATGTATGTGATCTTAGCCATTAAAATGAATATAGGTGTAAAAAAAAATAGGGCAAGTATGTAAAAACATACTCGCCCTATAAATTATAAGTTTAAAGCGTAATTATCTTGCTCTTGCACCAGCTCCAGAACTCATTGCAGCAGCCCAGATTACTAGACCAAATGCAATTTTGTTAATGAAGTCAGCTAAGTTGTAAACTACGTTTAATGTGTCAGCATCTACTCCACCAGTTAGGTAACCAAATACGTAACCTAATGGATAAATTGCCCAACCTACAGTAACAATCATTCTCATTGCACCGAACGCAGTTACAAGAGCTTTGTTTCCGCTCTTAGCAGCAGCTTTACCTGCTTCACCTGAGAATACTTCATAAAGAATGTATACCCAACCTGCCATACCGATAATGAAACCAAGTGTAGCGTTGATGTATCCAGCTTCTCCTAAGTATCCACCGATTAACATTACTAATGAACCGATTAACAATCTCCAGAACATTCCAGAATTTGCTTTTCTTACAGCTACTAGAATTAAATAAAATTCTACCATCTGTAATGGTACAGTAATTAACCAGTCAATATATCTATATACTGTTGGTGAGTCACCTGTAGCAACCCATACTTCTCTCATATACATGTAGTGAATGAAAGCAATACCAGTTACCAGACCAGCAACAGTTACTGATGTTTTCCACGCAGGGTTAACAGTACCTCTCTCCATGAAGAAGAAAGCTGTAGCCGCTAACATACCCATTGAAATTATCCAAAAAGATATTCCAACAAAGTCATCCTGAGCTAACATCGTTGCGTCTGCTGCATTAGCAATACCTGTTAAACCTGTTAAGGCAACAGTTGCTAGAGCAAACAGTTTAAGTTTTTTCATAAAAAACTCCCTCTTTAGTTAGTTTTTACTTATTAGTTTATATAAACTAAGCTTAGGCTTCCCTAAGCAAAGATTTGCGTTAAATAGCAAATAAAAACAGATTATTGAAGACTAAAGTGTCATTTATTTACGTTGATTTTATTGACTTTTTGAAATTAAATACAATTTATAATTTAAAAATCTAAAAAAAAGGCTCTATCGAATCAAAAATCAGATGTCTAAGAAATTCAGTGAAATATACCATCAATCTATACATAATCCTGAGAACTTTTGGAGAAAAGCATCAGAAAACATCTTCTGGTTTAAGAAACCAAACAAAATTTTAAACAAATCAAATCCTCCTTTCTATAAATGGTATGAAGATGGTGTTACTAACACGTGTTATAACGCATTGGATTTTCACATTGATCAAGGAAAGGGAAGCAAAACCGCATTAATTTACGACAGTCCTATTACTGGAAATAAAAGCAAGTTCAGTTATGAGGAATTAAGATCAAAAGTTTCAAAATTTGCAGGAGCACTTAAAAATCAAGGGGTCAATAAAGGTGATCGAGTAATAATTTATATGCCCATGATACCTGAGGCTGTTATAGCTATGCTTGCTTGTGCAAGAATTGGAGCCATACACTCAGTTGTTTTCGGTGGATTTGCCTCAAACGAACTTGCAAGTAGAATTGACGATAGTAAAGCTAAACTTTTAGTAACTGCTTCATGTGGTTTTGAGCCTGGAAGGACTGTTGAATACAAACCTTTAGTAGACGATGCAATAAAACTTGCTAATCACAAAATTAACAAAATGATTTTGTTTCAAAGAAAAGGTCATGAAGTCAAATTAAATGCTCCAATGGAGATCAGCTGGGATGAAGCTCACGCTAATGCCGATGACACAGATTGTGTGGAAATGAATTCAAATGAATTTGCTTATATTCTTTACACATCAGGCACTACCGGAACTCCAAAAGGAATAGTTAGAGACATAGGTGGGCATATTGTTGCTTTAAAATGGACTATGAAGAATATTTATAACATAGATGAAGATGATATTTGGTGGTCAGCTAGTGATATTGGTTGGATAGTCGGTCACTCATATATTGTCTACGCTCCATTGTTTAAAGGATGCACAACTGTGCTTTTTGAAGGTAAACCGGTTGGTACACCTGATGCAGGTGCTTTTTGGAAAATTATTTCAGACTATAAAGTTAAATCTCTGTTCACAGCACCAACAGCTTTTAGAGCAATTAAAAAAGAAGATCCTGATGGCAAGTTCTTCTCAAAATATGACTTAAGTAAATTTGAAAGTCTTTTTCTTGCAGGAGAGCGTGCAGATCCTGATACAATTAAGTGGGCTGAAAATTTATTAAAAGTTCCAGTAATAGATCATTGGTGGCAAACAGAAACTAGCTGGGCGATCAGTTCAAATTGTACTGGAATTGAAATGATGAAAACTAAATATGGGTCAGCTTGTAAAGCAGTACCTGGCTATGATGTGAAAATTATTAAATCAGATCAAACTTTAGCTAAACCAAATGAAATGGGAGATATAGTTGTAAAACTTCCATTACCCCCAGGCACGTTTCCAACTCTTTGGAATGCTGATCAAAGATATAAAGAAAACTATATGTCAAATTATGATGGTTATTATCAAACTTATGATGCAGGTCATATTGATGAAGATGGATATATATGGATCATGTCTAGAACAGATGACATAATTAATGTTGCGGGTCACAGATTATCAACGGGAGCAATTGAAGAAGTTTTATCTGAACATCAATCAGTAGCTGAATGTGCTGTTCTTGGAATTGCTGACAAACTTAAAGGACAATTGCCTATTGGCTTAGTCGTTTTAAAAGCAGGCGTTGATAAAAGTCACAAAGATATCTCAAAAGAGTGCATACAAATGGTCAGAGAGAAAATAGGTCCAGTTGCTGCATTTAAAATTGCTATAGTTATCAAAAGATTACCCAAAACTAGATCAGGTAAAATTTTAAGGGGAACAATTAGAAAGATTGCTGATAAAGAAGAATATAAAATGCCTCCAACCATTGACGATCCTGCAATTTTAGATGAGATAAAAGCTGATCTAAAAAATAATAATATTCTTTAATAGTGTTAAAAACATATTTATTCCTAATTGGAGCAATTTTTTGTGAGGTTGCTGGGACAATGTTATTGCCAGTATCACAAAATTTTACAAAGTTTTTACCAACTTTTGCTTTAGCTGCATTTTATTTAACTGCATTTTATCTTCTAACTTTTGTTGTGAACAAATTACCAATTGCAATTGTTTATGCTACCTGGAGCGGCCTTGGTATATTTACTATTGCAATACTAGGCTACATCTTTTTTAAACAAACCTTAGCTTGGCAAGCAATTGTAGGGTTATTCTTAATTGTGATTGGTGTAATATTAGTAAATAGTTTTACTGGAAAGATTAGCTAAACACTAAAGGATTTCCCTCAGGTTCACCTAAAATTTTACCATCTTTCATTTTTATTTTTCCAGCTATGATAGTTGCCATTGGAGCACCCTTAAACTCAAATCCATTGAAAGGTGACCACCCACATTTACTCTCAATATTTTCGTTTTTAATTTGAATTGTTCTGTTCATATCCACCACAGTAAAATCAGCATCATAACCTTCTTTAATAAATCCTTTATTTTTTATCCCAAAAATTTTAACTGGATTTTCACAAACAAGATTAATTAATTGGGTTAATGATAATTTTCCATCATTTACATGATTTAGCATCACAGGCATCAGAGTTTGAACACCCGGCATTCCTGAAGGTGAATTGGGATATTCTTTTTCTTTATTAACTTTTAGATGTGGGGCGTGATCTGATCCAATTGTATCGTTTAAATTATTTTTAACTGCGTACCAAAATCTATCATAATGAGATTTATCTCTTATAGGGGGATTCATTTGAGCATATGTACCAAGCTTGTCATAACAGTCTGGAGCATAAATAGTTAAATGTTGGGGAGTAATTTCAAAAGTAATGTTTCCTTTATGTTGAGATAAAAAATCAATTTCTTGCTTTGTTGATATATGAAGTACATGGGCTTTTTTGTTGTATTTTTTTGCAATTCTAACAATTCTTCTTGTTGATGACATGGCACATTCCTCGCTTCTCCAAACTGGATGTGTATGTACATCTCCATTTTTAATTAATTTCTTATTTACCTCTAAAATTGACTCATCCTCTGAATGAACTGCTACAACTTTTGAGCTATTTTGAAAAACTTTATCAATATCTTTTTCATCAGCTACTAAAAGATTTCCAGTCGACGAACCAGCAAATAGTTTTATACCACAGCACCCTTCTAAATTTTTTAATTCTGCTAATTGGCTGACATTGTCAGCAGTTGCTCCAAAATAAAAAGCGTAATTGCAGTACATTCTATTTTTTGCAAGATCTAACTTTCTTTGAAATTCTTTTATGTTTGATGTTGGAGGGTTGGTATTCGGCATTTCAAAAACAGCTGTTATACCGCCTGCAACCGCGGCCCTACTTCCTGAATTTAGATCTTCAGTATCAGTTGAACCCGGTTCTCTAAAATGTGTTTGAGTATCTATGCAACCAGGTAAAACAGTTTGGTTTTTTGCATCATATGATTCTTTTGCGTCTTCAGAAATATCGCCAATCTTTAAAATTTTACCATCTTTTACCGCAATATCCTTATTTTCTAATTGTCCGTTGATATAACATTGTCCATTTTTGATTATTAGATCTAACATTTATGAAAAAAGTTATTATATTAAAAATAGCTATCAATCAAACATGAATAACAGTGTTTTTATATTAAAAGACAGATCCATACTCTACGTTAATGGCTTAGATGCTAAAAATTTTCTTCAAAATTTAATAAGTAATGACATCAATAAAGTAAATGATAGTTCTAGTTGTTTTGCGTCTTTATTAACACCTCAGGGTAAATTTCTTTATGAATTTATAATTGTAAAACATAAATTAGGTTTTTTCATCGATTGTGAAAAATCTCAATCAGAGGCAATATTTAAACAACTAAACATGTATAAACTCAGATCAAAAGTGGAGATATTAGATTTAAGTAATGAATTCGTTGTAGCAAGTTTTAATTACGAAAAATATTTATCGATTGAAGGATCAAAAGACATATTGGGTTTTACTTTTAAATATAGGGAAGATCCTATCATTCTAGATCCTAGAAATAAAAATTTAGGTGCACGTTTAATAATCAACTTAGAAAAGCTTTACTTATCATTAAAAAAACTTGATTTAAAAGATGATAATATTGAAAAATATTACTCTCAGAGTCATAAATTAGGAGTTGTTCCGAAATATTTAAATAAGCTAGAAAATAAATTATTTGGTATTGAGTGTAATTATGCTGAACTTAACGGAATTGATTTTAAAAAAGGATGTTTTGTAGGTCAGGAGAATACAGCACGAATAAATTTAAAAAACAAACTATCAAAAAGATTATTGCCTATTGAAATAATTGAGGGAAATTTATCAGAAGATGAAAAAATTGTTAATAATGATGTAGAGATTGGTAAAGTATTAATTAATGAAAATTACCCTTTTGCCTTAATAAAGTTTTTAGATAAAAATTTTAACAAAAATCAAGTTTTCAAAAGTAAAAATGGAACCTTTAAAATTTTAGTACCTGAATGGTTAAGTCTTAATAATTAATTTACACTTAATAATTTTATAAACAGCCCATAATCGGGATCTTTGTCAAAAAGTTCATAATGACTATCTAAATTGATTTGAAAATTATCTAATTCCTTATTATGAGATAGTTTCGCTAAAGAGTCTTGAAATGTCATAAGCAGTTGTTAATGAGTATATTTCTACATCATCGTCTGCCATGTCAGTTAAAAAAAATTTTGTTCCATCAGAGTTAAATTCGATATTAGTGCCATCTAATGCCTCACCTCCGATATTACAAAAGGAGTTAGTTAAAAAAGTTGCTTCTGAAATATCAAAAGGAGTACTTAATGTATATTGGATCACTCTATTAGCAGAAAAACCAGCAATGAACATTCTGGTACCATCCGGGTTAAAAGTTATACCTGAGGGTGAGTTCTGGCCTTTGTCACTATTTTTTGGAACATCGATATCGTCAACAAATGACGAAACTGCTCCAAAAGCTTTAAAGCTCGTAAGAAAAAAGATAAATAATAAACTTATAAATTTTAGCAATTTCACGAGCTATTTTTAAACCAAAAAAATATTTTATGCATCCGAGAATATAGATGATTAATGTTTAAAAAGTTACATTTGGTGCGGCCAGAGAGACTCGAACTCTCATGGACTAGGTCCACACGGCCCTCAACCGTGCCTGTCTACCAATTTCAGCATGGCCGCAAATATGACCCACATTAAATCAATGACAAGCAGGTTTCAAATTGATAGATTTTTATTATGGAATTTAACCAAGAAGTAAAGCAAGCAACTGACCCTATTTACAAAAAAATATCTAAGGTAATGCCTGAAATTGAATGGTCTGTGCACGCGCCTTATATTCACAAAATTAATAAACTTAAAAAAGAAAAAAATGCAGTTATTCTTGCTCATAACTATCAAACTCCAGAAATTTACCACGGCATAGCAGATTTTTCAGCTGACTCTCTTGCATTAGCTGTTGAAGCATCAAAAACTTCTGCAGATATAATTGTTATGGCGGGTGTTCACTTTATGGCTGAAACTGCAAAGTTAATGAGCCCAAACAAAAAAGTTTTGTTACCAGACATGAAAGCAGGATGCTCATTATCTTCTTCAATTACTGGTAAAGATGTAAGATTACTCAAAGAAAAGTATCCAGGTGTACCTGTTGTTTCTTATGTAAATACATCTGCGGATGTTAAAGCTGAGACAGATGTATGTTGCACATCAGCTAATGCGGTCAAAATTGTAAAATCACTTGGTGTTAAAAAAGTTATTTTTCTTCCTGATGATTATTTGGCAAAATATGTTGCTTCACAAACAGATGTTGAAATAATTTCTTGGAAAGGAATTTGTATTGTACACGATCAGTTTAATGAGAAGGAAATTATAAACATTCGAAAAAATAATCCAGGTATAAAAATTATTGCACATCCGGAATGTCCTCCTGAAGTGATTAAAGCAAGTGATTTTGCTGGATCCACATCTGGCATGATTAATTATGTGAAAGATAACCAGCCTAAAAAAGTAATGATGGTTACTGAATGTTCTATGAGTGATAATATTCAAGTTGAGAATCCAAATGTAGAGTTTATAAGACCATGCAATATGTGTCCTCATATGAAAAAAATAACTCTACCAAAAATACTTGACTGCTTAGAAAATGAAACTGGTGAAATTATTATGGATCAAGAGACAATCAATAAAGCTAGATTGTCTGTAGAAAAAATGGTTGCTATCGGTAGATAACTTTTTGTGTCTCAAATAAAACTAAGTGAAAATTTTATCAAAAATACTGTCAAGCTTGCACTAAATGAAGATTTGTATCCCTCTGGAGATATTACCTCAAGTCTTGTAAAAAATAACAAAACAATCAGAGCAAAATTAATAGCTAATGAAGATGCAATTATTGGAGGATTATTATTTGCAAAAAGCGCATTTTCTCTTATTGATAAAAAAATAAAATTTATTGTAAAAAAAAAAGATGGAACTTTTGTTAAGAAAAAATCACTCGTTGCAATAATTCAAGGTAATGTTCAAAACATATTAATTGCAGAAAGAGTGGCTTTAAATTTTTTATCACATATTTCAGGTATTGCGACAAAAACAAATAAGTTTGTAAAACTAGCAGGAAAAAAGTGTAAGATATGTTGCACAAGAAAAACTATTCCAAATTTAAGAGTTATTCAAAAATATGCTGTCAAATTAGGTGGTGGAACCAATCACAGATTTAATCTTAGTGATGAGTTTCTTATTAAAGATAATCATGTTGCAAGTTCAAATATAAAAAGATTAGTTTCTTCAGCTATTAAGAATAAAAAAGGAAGGAAGATTACAGTTGAAGTAGATAATCTCAATCAACTTAAACAAATTATTGGTTTAAAATTCGATAGGGTTTTATTTGATAATATGAGTAACAAAAACTTAAAACTTGGAGTTAAACTTGCAAAAAAAAATTATGAAACTGAGGCGTCTGGAAACATTAGTCTTAAAACAATTAAATCTGTCGCGAAAACCGGGGTCAATAGAGTTTCAGTTGGAAGTATAACACACAGCGCTACAGCAACAGATTTTAAGCTTGAATTTTAATTTATGAATTTTGTTAAGTCTGGCTTAAAATAATTTGGCCCCTTCATTACTTTACCATGCTCATTATAAATTGGTTTTCCATTGTCATCCAATTTACTCATATTTGACTTTTGAACCTCTTCAAAACACTTATCTAAATTAATACCAAATGCATGGCCCGCACCGTAAGTGACGTAAAGTATATCTGTTAGTGCATCTGCAACCTCTAATAAATCTTTACTGTTCATTGCCTCTGTTAGCTCGCTCAATTCCTCTTTTATTAGGTCTAGTCTTAATTTGTTGATTTTATCTGTGCTAAATGAGGGTTTATCTTTAACTTCTTGTCCAAAAGTTTTCATGAAAACTCCAACCTTACTAAAATTTGACATAATGCTCCTGTAAGTTTTTTAAAAATAATGTATATTCATAATAATTTATTAATTGCTAATTAATCAATGAAATTAAGAAAAGAATTTGACAGTATAGGATCTATTAATGTTCCTAATGATAAATATTGGGGCGCATCAACTCAGAGGTCAAAAAAATATTTTGATATTGGTGAATTTCTAGTAAGACCAACACTAATTAAATCAATAGCTATTATAAAAAAAGCAGCTGCAATAGTACACGCAAAAGAAAACCAAATTTCACCAAATATTTCAAAAGCAATTATAAAGGCATCAAATGAGGTAATTGCAGGAAAATTAGATAATCATTTTCCACTAAAAGTTTGGCAAACCGGTTCTGGTACTCAAACAAACATGAATGTAAATGAGGTAATTGCAAATAGAGCTATTGAAATTTTAGGAGGGAAAAAAGGTTCAAAAAAACCTGTGCATCCTAACGATCATGTCAATAAATCTCAGTCTACTAATGATGTTTTTCCGACTGCTATGCATATTGCAATAGCCGTTGAAACTAAAAAAAAATTATTACCAGCATTAGAATTATTAAATAAAAATTTAAAAAAAAAAGTTACTGAATTTAAGAAAATAATTAAAGTAGGAAGAACCCACTTACAAGACGCAACTCCTTTATCATTAGGACAAGAATTTTCTGGCTATCAGTCACAACTGCAAGACTGTATCTTAAGAATTAAAAATGCATTAAATGAAATTTACTTTTTAGCGCAGGGTGGAACTGCTGTTGGCACAGGTATTAATAGTAAAAAAGGTTTTGATAAAAAAATAATCAATCAAATAAAGAAAATTACAAAAATTCCTTTTAAACCAACGAAAAATAAGTTTGCGGCACTAGCTGCTCACGATGAAATAGTAAATTTTTCAGGAACATTAAATACTACTGCTGTTTGTTTGATGAAAATTGCTAATGATATACGATTTTTAGGTTCCGGACCGAGAGCTGGATATGGCGAATTAATTTTGCCAGCAAATGAACCAGGTTCCTCAATAATGCCAGGAAAAGTAAATCCCACTCAATCAGAAGCAGTCACAATGGTTTGCGTCAAGGTTATTGGTAATCATAATGGTATTACAATGGCTGGATCACATGGCCATTTTGAATTAAATGTATTCAAACCTTTGATCGCTCATAACATTTTACAATCAATTGATCTATTATCAGATAGCTCGAAAAATTTTGCATTGTATTGCATTAAGGGAATTAGAGCTGATAAAGTTAAAATAAAGCATTACCTAGAAAATTCTTTAATGTTAGTTACCGCATTAGCACCAAAAATAGGGTATGATAAAGCTGCAAACATCGCTAAATCTGCTTTAAAAAATGGATCAACATTAAAGTTCGAGGCTTTAAAATCTGGGTTAATTAATGAAAAAGAATACGATAAAATTGTTGATCCAAAAAAGATGATTTATCCCGCGTAGCTACTGAAGAAATTATTTACAAAATTTTTAAAAACAATTTTGTTGAAGAACTTTTTATCTGTTGAATTAAAATTATCAAGAAATTGGTTAAGTTTATCGTTAGATTTATTATCAATTTTTACATTGTCAAAAATAAATTTATTTTTATTAAAATTATAAACAAAATCTAATTCAAGTTTGTTTAATTTTTTTCGATGAACTTTTTTTATTTGAAATGATTTATAAAAATTATCAATATTATTCGCATTAATTACAAGTTTTCCAATTAAAAAAATTTCATTTTGATCATAACTTAATAAACCTTCTTTTAAATTGATTTCAAGATCATCCTTCCACATTATTCTAGATTTTGAAAAAGTTATATCTCCTTGATCTAAATTTAATTTTAATTTTAGATCATTTAAATGATCTACATTGGTAATATCATTAATATTCAGATCTATATTTACATTTAAATTCTGATTGTTTAAAATTTCAGATTTAAATAATTCAACAAGTATAGAATCATTCTTTAAAATATCTTTTGCACTTATTCCCTCATAGTTAAAAGCTGCTTTTAGATAAAAAGGTTTAAAATCAAAATATCCGTTAAATTTTTTTTTACCAATTGATGAAAACCTTAAAGAATTTTTATCTATTTCATAAAAGAATGATTCATTTTTATTAACAAATAGCAAATCTACTTTACCCTTTTTTAATATATCCTGGTAATTTGTATTATTTTCAATATCTAACCTTATTTTTTTTGAATTAAATTTTATAAAAAAATTTTTTCTAAATTTATTATTTTTTAAATTGAGAGTATATGGAATATTAAAAATTTCATTTTTTGATATAAGAACATTCTCCAGATTATATGAGTCAAAATAAAATTTACTGTTATTAATTTTATTTAAAAATAACAGCTCTTCATCTAAATTTTTAAAAAATATATTACTTTTTTTAAAAATTATTCTATTTTCATTGGGTTCCATTTTAAGTAATTTATCAAAAAAAAGTAAATCTTTTTTATTCAAATTAAAATCTGTTTTATTCAATACTAAATCTTTAACATCTAGATTATCTATGGAAAAAAAATTTCCAAAATCAATAAATATCTTAAAATTTTTAACTATACCTATTTCTTTTTCATCATTTAAGATCGATAAATTTTTGCTAGTGAAGTGTGGTTTTGGAAGAAGTCCATACCTAATTTTTTCATTAAATTTTACATTAATATCGTATTTTTTTAAAATTTGATTCTTTATTTCAACTTGGGATTTATCTTTATTGTACAAAGTTGGTAATAAAAAATAACTCAGTGTCAAAATTAGGACTGCTGATAATCCAAAAAAAACTCTATTATTTGCAAGAATATTGTTTTTTTTAGAGAATGTTTTAATAAAATTTAATTTACTAAAGTGGTTTTCTAAGGAGTCATTTATTGATAAAAATCTTTGCTTAATTTTTTTTGGAATTAAATTTAATTTATTCATTATTTTTGATCCAACTTATAATAAATTATATTAAATGGTAAACTCTGATTATTTAAAAAATCTAAATAAAGCTCAAAAAGATGCTGTAACACACATCGATGGCCCTCTCTTAATTGTTGCAGGTGCTGGATCAGGAAAAACAAAGGTATTAACAACGAGAATAGCTAACATTATTAAAGAAAGAAAAGCTTTTCCAAATCAAATCCTGGCAGTAACTTTTACCAATAAGGCAGCTAAAGAAATGCAAAATAGAGTAAGTCAAATACTGGGCTCGTCTGCAGTTGGATTATCTTGGCTTGGTACTTTCCATTCTATTTGTGCTAAATTATTAAGAAAACATTCCACAGCAGTAAACCTTAATTCAAACTTTACGATTGTTGATACAGATGATCAAAACAGGCTAATTAAAAATATTTGTAAAGCTGAAAATATTGATTTCAAAAAAATATCACCAAAATATATACTAGCAATTATTGATAAATGGAAAAATAGAGGTTTCTATCCCAACGAGGTAGTGGTTAATAAAAAAGATATGTATGAAAAAACAATTTTACCAATTTATAAAATTTATCAACAAAAGCTCACAGATTTAAACTCATGTGATTTTGGAGATCTAATATTACATTCAGTAAGAATTTTAGAAAAAAATTCCGATATCAGAGAATTATATAAAAAAAACTTTAAATATATTTTAGTAGATGAATATCAAGATACAAATTTTGTTCAAAACAAATGGCTCAATTTATTAGTAGGAAATGATCAAAATATTTGTTGTGTTGGTGATGACGATCAGTCTATTTATAGTTGGAGAGGAGCAGAAATAAAAAATTTCTTGGAATTTGATAAAATTTATAAAAATACAAAAGTTATAAGGTTAGAACAAAATTATAGATCTACTCAAAATATTCTATCTGTAGCTTCAAATTTAATTTCTAACAACGAAAAACGTGTTGGCAAAACTCTTGAAACAAATATGAAAGATGGCGATTTAGTAAATTTAAACTGTTTTAAAAATGGCAAAGATGAAGCAATAGGAATTTCCGATGAAATAGAAAAAATTAAAAAAAAATATTCACTTAATAATATTGCCATATTAGTTCGAGCAATTTTTCAAACTAGAGAATTTGAGGAAAGATTTTTAAAGATAGGAATGCCTTATAGAATACTTGGTGGAATAAAGTTTTATGAAAGAGCAGAAATAAAAGATTGTATTGCTTATCTTCGCTTAATCTACCAAGGTAAAGATGACCTTGCTTTTGAGCGAATTGTTAATAATCCAAAGAGATCAATAGGCGAAACTACTCTCAAAGAAATACATAAGTTTTCAAAAAAAAATTCACTTTGTTTAGAAACTTCCTCAAAAAAGATGATGGATCAAAATTTGATCAAACCAAAAGCGAAAATAGGATTAACACTTTTTTTAGATTTAATAAATAAATGGAGAAACGATTTAAAAATTAAAAATATTAATCATGTCAAATTAATTCAGTTGGTTCTTGACGAGTCAGGATATTCAGCAATGCTTAAAAATAAAAAAGACTTAGAAAATGAAAATAAACTTGAAAATATCAAAGAACTTATAAGTGCAATGAAAGAATTCGATAACTTAGAAAGTTTTTTGGAACATGTTTCATTGGCAACTTCAATCGATCAAAATTGGGATGGTGAAAAAATAAATATGATGACGATGCATGCTGCTAAGGGTTTAGAATTTGATGTTGTTTTTTTACCTGGATGGGAAGAAGGACTTTTTCCTCATCAAAAATCTATTGAAGAAAAAGGACAAAACGGTTTAGAAGAAGAAAGGAGATTAGCATATGTTGGGATCACTAGAGCTAAAGAAAAATTAATTATATCATTTTCAATGAACAGATTTTACCAAGGGGATTGGGTTGACAGTATGGCTTCAAGATTTATTAGTGAACTTCCTGAAAAATTTTTAGAAAAGAATTCTTTTTTTGATCAAGATAAAGACGAAATAGATGACTTTGAATTTAACCAAGATATAGAGTTTAATAATGATGACAATATAAGGAGCCCTGGTTGGATCAGATATCAAAAAAAACTTAAATGATAAAAAAAAGATTATCAAACTTAAAAAAAAAATTTGATACACATGGTATAGATGGGTATGTAATACCTAAAAACGATGAATTTTTCTCTGAATACTCTTTAAATGATAGACTAAAGACTATTTCAAATTTTAGTGGATCAGCTGGATATGCAGTAATTTTAAAAAAAAAGAATTACTTATTTGTTGATGGAAGATACTCTCTTCAAGCACAAATAGAGACTGGAAATAATTTTATAATCAAAAAGCTAGGTGAAATTCTGAATTGTAGGTTGTTTAAAAATATTACTTTAGGCATAGATCCAAAAATATTTACAGAGAATGAAATTAAAAAATTTTTTTTAAAGTATAATAAGATTAAAATAATAAACTTCAATTTAATCGATAAAATTTACAGTAAATACCCAAAAAAAAATAAGCAGTTTTATTCTTTAAAAGACGAGATAACTGGCGAAAGTCATGTCAATAAAATTAGAAAAATTTCTAATATTTTAAAAAAAGAAAAAGTTGATTATTTATTTGTTAGCGCACCAGAGAATGTTGCATGGTTATTAAATATTCGAGGTCATGACAATCCTCATAGCCCAATGCCACATTGTCGTTTACTTTTGAATAGAAATAAAGAAATTTTCCTTATAAGTGAAAAGGGGAAAGTTATAAAACTAATTAAAGAAAAAAAAATTTTTAAAAACCAGATAATAAATCCTAAAGAGATAATTAATTTTTTTAATAAAATCAAAAAAAGTAAATTTATAATTGACCAAAAAACGTGTTCAATATTTTACCGAAACTCTCTAATCAAAAAACATAAAATTTTAAAGGAAGATGACCCAATATATGCTTTAAAAGCAATTAAAAACAAGATTGAGATTAATAACATTATTAATGCACATGTTGATGACGGAGTAGCATTAACTAAATTTTTATATTGGATAAAAATAAAAAACAAAAAGAAATTAACAGAAGTTGATGCGCAGAACAAATTAGAAAAATTTAGAAAAAAAAACAAAAGATATTTATTTCCGAGTTTTAGTACTATCGCAGGAGCAGGAAAAAATGGAGCAATCATTCACTATCGCGCTACAAAAAAAAATACAAAAATAATTGATAAAAAAGATATTTTTTTATGTGACTCAGGGGGTCAATACCAATATGGCACTACGGACGTAACTAGAACGATATGTTTTTCTGAACCCTCAAGTTCTATAAAGGACGTCTTTACAAATGTTTTAAAAAGTCACATCGCTGTTGTAACTTCAAATCTTAGAACTCATTACAATGGTAAACTAATTGATAAAAGAGCTAGATTAAATTTAAAAAAAAGTGGTCTAGATTATGAACATGGCACGGGACATGGTGTTGGTTTTTTTTCCAATGTACATGAAGGTCCTCAGGCAATTTCTAAATTTAATAAAATTAAACTAAAGGAAGGTATGATACTTAGCAACGAACCAGGCTATTATAAAAAAGGAAAATTTGGTATTAGGATAGAAAATCTTATATATGTTTCAAGTAATAAAAAAAAATTATTTTTTAAAAATCTTACGTTAGCTCCAATCGATAGAAATTTGATTAATTTTAAACTTCTTAGTAAAGAAGAAAAAAATTATCTTTTTAATTATCATTTGGTTATATATTTGACTTTATCAAAATACCTTAAAAAAAAAGAAAAAAAATGGTTAGCTAGTTTCATTTAACATTTTTAACCATTCGGATTGGGATAGTATTTTTATTTTTAAGTCATTAGCTAAATCAATTTTTCTTTTTGTTGGTTTTTCTCCAACTACCAAATAATCAAGTTTTTTCGATACATTACTTACAATTGATCCAGAATTATCCTCAATTAAAGATTTAGCTTCCGCTCTACTTATACCAGTTAGCTTGCCAGTAAACATAAAAGATTTATTACTTAGCAAACCATCATCTTTTAGTAAAACTGCATCTTTAACTTTAACCAATCTGCTTAAGTCATTTAACATTTTTAAGTTTGTTTTATTTGAAAAAAAATTCTTGATAGAATTGATCTGGGTGTCGCCAATTCCATCAATGTTGATTAAATCATCAAATTTTTTTGTTTTAGATAAAGAAACAAAATTTTTTATTGATACAAGATTTTTTGAAATTAATTTCGCATTTTCTAAACCAATGTGTCTTATTCCTAAAGCAAAAATAAATTTTTCAAACGTGATAGTTTTTTTTAAATTAA
The DNA here is from genome assembly GCA_902586495.1 of uncultured Pelagibacteraceae bacterium. Classification (GTDB taxonomy): domain Bacteria; phylum Pseudomonadota; class Alphaproteobacteria; order Pelagibacterales; family Pelagibacteraceae; genus Pelagibacter. Next base: position 9,579 of record CACIHQ010000001.1, on the reverse strand, counting down.
TTGAGTATTTTAAATTAGACACAGATTGTTTTCCCCATCCATCTAAATTCTCGACTTTAGTATAATCAAGTTTAAATATATCTTGAGGAAGTCGAATTAAATTTAATTTCCAGAAGTTTTCTACAATTTTTTTACCAAGCCCATCAATATTAAACGCCTCTTTAGATACAAAATGCTTGATTTTCTCGATAGAAATTTTTTCACACTCAAAACCATCACTTGTACATCTTCTTACTGCATCTTGTTTTTTTGTTAAGGAATTATATTCTTTAATAGTTTTCGATCCGCATGATGGACAATCCAACGGAAATATAAATTTTTTAGATTTGGTATCTCGAAGTTTTAAGTCTACCGAAATGACATGAGGTATTACATCACCGGCTCTTTCGATTAATACAGTGTCTCCAATTCTGATATCTTTACGTATTATTTCCTCCTCGTTATGTAATGTTGCATTAGATACCGTGACCCCACCAATGTTAATTGGCTTAATTTTAGCTACAGGAGTTAATGCTCCTGTTCTACCAATTTGTATTTCAATATTTTCAATTTTTGAAACTCCATTATTAGCTGAAAATTTATGTGCCACAGCCCATCTAGGAGCATTTGCAACATTACCGAGTCTTTTTTGTAACTTGAAGTCATTAATTTTATAAACGATACCATCAATATCAAAATCTAAACTTCCTCTTTTATTTTCAATTTCTTTATAATTTTTCATTAAATTTTGAATACCCTTAAGAGTTTTGTTTAAGGGATTTGTTTTAAAACCCCATTCTTTAAGTTTTATTAAAAAATCACTTTGTTTTGAAATTTTCATTCCTTTTTCAAAACCAAAGGTATACGCAATAAATTTTAAAGGTATTTTTTTTGTCTCTAAAGGATTTTTCTGTCTTAATGAACCTGAAGCTGCATTTCGTGGATTGGCAAACTTATTTATTAATTTTTTAAAGTCATTATTTTGTATAAATATTTCTCCTCTTATATCTATCTCCTCAGGAAAATCTTTTGACAAGATACTATGCGGAATATCATCAATTGTTTTTAAATTTTGTGTAATATCCTCTCCTTCCTTACCATCGCCTCTGGATAAACCCGTAACTAAATTGCCGTCTTTGTAAGATAATGAAGCGGAAATCCCATCTATTTTAGGTTCAGCACTATATTCAATTTCGAAAGGAATTTTTTGATTTAAATAATTCATAATTTTTTTTTCAAAATTGACTAAATCCTCCTTATCAAATGCATTAGCTAATGAGAGCATAGGCACCTTATGTGAAACTTTTTTAAAATTTTTTGAGGGTTTAAATCCTACTATTAATGAAGGTGAATTTCTATTTTTAAGATAAGAATATTTATTTTCTAAATCTAAAATATCTTTTTTGAAATTATCATAATCTCTATCATCAATTAGAGGATTGTTGTGTTCGTAATAAAATTTATTAAATTTGACTAATTTTTTTATTTTTTCATTGTACTCTTTTTCAATTTTCTTTTTTTTCATTTTATTCAAAAAGAGATTTAAATTTTTTTAACATCTTTTTGTTTTCTTTTTTTATATTTTTTAATCTGTCTTTTTTTTTTATTTTATAATTTTTGTCAAACAAACTATAAGTATTTTGATACCATTCTGAAGAACCATAATTATATCCAAGAAGTTGCGCATACTTTTCTGCTTCATCAATAAGACCTATGGTGTAATGAACTTCGACTAGTCTATGCAGTGCCTCAGCCGTATAAATAGTTGTATCATAATTATCTATTACTGTTCTAAAACGATTAATTGCAGATACCCATTTTTTTTTACTAAAATAATATCTTCCAACGTACATCTCTTTAGAAGCTAAAATATCGTTAACCAAACTTAATTTGAATTTCGAGTCAAGAGCATACTCGGTATTAGGATATTCTTTTAAGACAAAAATAAATTTTTTTTTTGCTTCCTTAATAGACTGTAAATCTTTTTTTTCATCAACTATTTGTTCAAAATAACAAATTCCCATTAGATAATGTACATATGCAGTATCTTTATATTTTGGATAGACCTTTATAAATCTTTGTAATTCAGCAATAGAGTCGGAATAGTAATCTTGAGAATAATATGCATATGCTGCCATCAAGGCAGATTTTGGAGCCCAATCAGACTGTGGGAATAACGTTTCAGCCTCGTTAAACTTTTTAGCTGCATATAAAACATCACCACCTTCAAGTGCATCTTTACCAAGGTTATATGCTTCTAAAACTTGGAGATCTAAACTTTTTTCTTTAATTGTAGTATCCTTAATACCATTCTTGGAACACGACGTAAAAATTAACAAAAATAACAATAAAAAAGAAGCTCTAATAATTAACATTAAACTTTTATATAATTTAAAAGGCTAATTTAAAAGAATAATATGATTAAGCTATAGATCTCAATAATCTTTTGTTTATTAATGAATGTGGGAGATTTCTCTCTTGAATTTCGATTATTGAAAAATTATCTTTATTTTCAAATACTTTTTTTAAAAGTTGATTTGTCATATAATGACCACCTTGGGAACAAATTACACTACCTATCATTCTATAACCTGAAGTATATAGGTCTCCCACACAATCGAGTATTTTATGATTTACAAATTCTAATGAATTTCTTAATCCCTCTTTATTTATAACTTCATCATCTTTCACTACAATTGCATTGTTTAAACTACCACCTATTGCTAAGCCTTTTTTTTTTATTTTTTCTATGTCCTCAAATAGACAAAAAGTTCTTGACTCAAAAACATTGGACAAATCATCTTCATAGATGTTTATTTTATTTCTTTGATTTCCTATAATAGAATTTTGATATTTCAATTCAAAATCAATATCTAAACTTAGTTTTGATGGTTCAATTGAAATAAATTTTTTACCTTCCTCAAAAACTATTTTCCTATTTATCTTTATAATTTTAATAGGAGCTTCACTTTTTTTCAATCCAGACGTTGAGATCTTTTTTATAAATTCTTTTGCTGAACCATCCAGAATTGGAACTTCCTCACTATCAATCTCTATCAAGGCATTGTCTACACCTAAACCAAACAAAGCCCCCATTAAATGCTCGATTGTAGAAACTTTTACCCCATATTCATTTGAAACTGTCGTGTTAAGAGTGGTATTGTTAACGTTAGCAAAATTTGGAAAAATTATATTGTTCGCATTTAAGTCAATTCTCTTAAAAATAATGCCAGAATTTGGGTTTGATGGTTTCAAACAAATATTTGAAATTTTTCCACTGTGTAAACCTATACCCCTAAAATTAACGGGATTTTTAATGGTTTTTTGATTTAATAAAGGCACTTGAAATATTTACAATTATGATAGGCTTATTCAAAAACAAGAAATGTTACTATAAAATACAATTAATTAAATAAATCAAAGAATTTTTCAAAAAAACCCTTATTTTTTAGAGTTTTACTTACTATCTTAACCTCATTCTTGTTATACCCGTTTATAATTTTACTAGCCATTTCAACAAACGGTATATTAGCACTATTTGAAAGCTTATAAACATAGTCTGCATTTAATATTTTATTTATCGAGATATGGTACCTCTTTAAATTTTTTTCAATCTCTTTAACTATTTCTTCAGGAAAGCATATAAAACTAATATCTAAAGAGAAATTTTTACACTTTTGATTAATTGGTAGATCCAAGAAATGATTATTATCAATAAGATATTTATCAATTAAAATATGAATGATCTTCTTATTTTTTATCGATTTATCACACTGATATTTAGCATCATTAATTAAGTAGTTAAGTATATCAGTATTAATTTTTTCGTTATAATCGTCTTTTTTGACAGAAATTTGTAAATTTAAAAAGTCTCTCGAATTTATAATCATATTTACTGATTCAATAAAATTACCTAAAATTTTTTCAACCTTAAGAATATTTTCACTCAGAAAAAAATCTAATTTTTCAAAATTTAAATCCATAGAACTGTTTTCAAAAAAAGTCTCTTTCTGGAAAATTACATCTGAGTCAGTTTTACGATTTACAGATAATGTTATTTTTTTAATACTAAAAATTATAAAAACTTCAAAATTAGTTTTATTTTTCATATGTAATAACCTGGCCATTTTGGCGAAGATCTAAAATATTGATCTTTTTGAATTCTCTATTGTTTAATATAATCGCACTTAGATTTAATGATTCATTTAAATTTTTTTTAGGTAGTTTGATCGTTATATCTAAATTTGTTTTTATATCCCATCGTCCTGATTTAAAGTAATAGAAATTTTTTATCTCAGATAGTTTAAAATTAGATTTTTCTACAGATCGCAAGAGACTAAAAAAGGACTCTTTATTATATCCTCCAAAAATAATTGGTAGATCCTCTTTAGCTTCAATTGATCTAATTAATTTACCATTTGAACCCAATAAAAATGATTTTCCATCATCGAATACATTTGCCAGGAATTTTGTTTTTTTTATTCTTATCTCTAATGATGAGGGATATTTCTTTGATATTGTATAATTTTCAATTATCTTGTAAGCATTTAAGACATTAATAATTTCGATTTTATTTAAAAAAAAAATATTTTGAGATTCAATAAACTTAAGTTTCTCTAACAAATCTTGCTTTTCACTTTCCTCTAATCCTATTATTCTAATTTTATCAATATCTTTAAATTTAATTTCTGAGAAGTATCTATTATTAAAAGTAGTTAAAAAAATTATTAAAAAAAAATAAAAAAATATTTTTCTACTTGTTTTTATTCGCATCTTTTAAAATTAATTCAATTAATTTAATGAAACTGATTTTTTTAAATGCAGCTATTTCTGGGACCAAAGAAAGTTTAGTCATACCTGGTTGGGTATTTATTTCTAAGAGATAAAAGTCATTTTTAAAAAACTTGAAATCAGCTCTAGTTACACCACTGCATTTTAAAAGATTATGAGCTTTTAAAGTGATTTTCATCAATTGATTGTATTTAATCTTAGTTAAATTAACTGGAATAATATGTTCAGTTTTTGCTTTTGAGTTATATTTAGCTTGATAGTCATAAAATTTTCTTTTGGGTACTAATTCTATTGCACCAAGTTTATTTGATCCAATTATTGCTGCTTGAATCTCTCGTCCAGGAATAAATTGCTCAACTAAAACTTTTCTATATTCTTTTAATAAATTTAATTTTTTAAAGATATTTGACTTATTACATATAAAGACATTAACACTAGAACCTTCATTTAAAGGTTTAATAACTACGGGAAATTTTATTTTTGTTTCAATTTTTTCAATCAAATCTTTTTTAGATAATTCGTAAGAATAACAAAAATATTTAGGAGTTAATATCTTATTTTTTATGAAAATTTTTTTTGACAATTCTTTATCCATAGCTAAGGCAGATGAAATGACGCCTGAATGGGTGTATGGTATTTTGGTGCTTTCTAATATTGTCTGTATATAACCATCTTCCCCAAACTGTCCGTGTAATGCATTAAAAATAACCTTTGGCTTAAAAGAACCAATTATGCTGAGTAGTTGATAGTTTGGTTCTGTAATCTTAACCTTATAGCCATTTTTTCTTAATTCCTTTGCTACTTGTCTTCCAGTATCGAGACTGATTATTCTCTCTTTTGAAATACCACCGGAAATTATTAATATTTTTTTTTTCAAATTATTCTAAAATTTTAATTTCTGTTTCTAAACTAATTCCAGTTTTTTTTAAAACTTTTTCAGATACAAAATCTATTAGTTTTTTCATGTCCTGAAATTTAGCTTCTCCTTTGTTTACAAAAAAATTACAATGTTTTTTTGAAATACATGCATCACCAAAACTCTGATTTAAAGGTACAGATTCTTGAATGAGTTGCCAAACTTTTTTGCTACTTTGTGAGATTGGATTTTTAAATGTGCTCCCACTAGTTTTAACTCTCGTAGGTTGGTTTTTTTCTTTTTTTAATTTTAATTCATTTGTTACAGTCTCAATTTTATTTTTTTCAGATTTGATTCCTTTAAAAGAAGCGCTCAGAAAAATGTAATCCTCTGGTATATTATTTTTTCTGTAATCAAATTTAATTTCTTTAGCGGGTATAGATATTACTCTGCCTAATTTATCTATTGCTTGAACAGAAATTAATATGTCTTTAAATTCTTTACCAAAACAACCAGCATTCATTGATATACCCCCACCAATGGTACCTGGTATGCATGACAAAAACTCAAACCCGCTTAAATGATTTTCAAGAGCAAAATTTGATAAGCTTTTATCTAAAACAGCACTACCTGCGATTATAATATCATCACTATGTAATGTAATTTGACTAAAATTTTTACCCATCTTAATTACTACTCCATCAAATAAATTGTCAGTGATTAGGATATTTGACCCAGCACCAAGAATAAATATTCTTTCTTGATTGTTAAGAATTTTAAGAAAGTTTATTAGTTGATTTAGATGGTCTGCTTTAAAGAAAACTTTTGACTTACCACCTATATTAAACCAATTCTTTTTTTTAAGATCATAATCAAAAAAGATATTTCCATCAAAATTACTTAGTAATTTTTTGAGTTGATCTGTTTTCATTTAATCATCTCCGGTAGTTTTTTCATCCAATTTGAAATAGTTCCAGCACCCATACCTATTACAATTTTTTTTCCATAAATATTTTTTTTTATAAATTTTGCCAGTTGAGGATTATCTTTCACTAAGAATAATTTTACCTTTGAATTTTTTATAATTTCTTTCGCAAATTCGTAATAGTTAAAACCTAATTCTATTTTTTCTCCTGCCGCATATACCGGAAGCAAAATGACAGTATTTGCCTTGCTAAAGGAAAATGAAAATTCTTTTCTAAGATCTTTCAACCTCGAAATTCTATGGGGCTGAAAAATACAGACTTTTTCATAACTTTTGTAAACTTTGTCTACACCATCTAAAACCATCTGAATTTCAGTTGGATGATGAGCATAGTCATCATAAAAATTTATATTTTTGAAAGTAAAAATTTTATTAAATCTTCTTTGAACTCCTTTAAATTTTAATAAACCATCTTTTACATTTTTTACGCTAATACCAACAGTTAAAGCTACTGCTGCAGCTGCTACAGAGTTTCTCACATTGTGAATGCCAAGAAGTGGTATTTTGATACCTTTTATTATTTGTTTTTTTTTATTAGGTAAATTAACTATCAAATCAAATTTAGTTATTTCCTCTTTTTGTAATAAGTTTTTAATCAAAAAGTTTGACTTTAAATCCTTTCCATAAGTATAAAAATTTTTATTTCTAATTGACTTAATAACTTCTTTATTAATCTTATCATCAATACAAATAAAAGATTTTCCAAATGAGGGAACTTTTTCTATAAATTTAACAAAAGATTTTTTTAATTCATTTATGCTTTTATAAAAATCCATGTGCTCTCTATCTATATTGGTAATAATTGAGTAAGTTGGTGGAATATGAACAAAACTACCATCCGACTCGTCAGCTTCTAATATTGACCAATCACTTTTACCTAATTTTGCAGAACTTTTTAGAGAATTGATTACTCCACCGTTAATTATCGTCGGATCTAATCTTGTTTTTTGGAAAATTGATGCAACAAGAGAAGTTGTGGTTGTTTTTCCATGAGATCCAACAACCACAATATTTTTCATTAGTGAAACGATATGGGCCAACATTCTACCTCTTTTTATTATTGGTAAATTTTTTCTTTTCGCTTCAAGTAGTTCTGGATTATTTTTTTTGATAGCTGATGAAATTACAACTATTGTTGCATTTCTAATATGGCTTTTTTTATGACCAATGAATATTTTTATTTTCTCTTTTTTTAATCTTTCTATATTTTTGTTTAATACAATATCACTTCCCTGAACGTTAAACTCCTTTCCCTTCATGATAAGAGAAAGACCACTCATCCCTATCCCACCTATTCCAATGAAATGAATTACTTCTTTTTTTGCAAGTTCAATTTTCATTTAAATTTTTTAATATTTTTTGATTAGCATTTATCCAAGTATTTTGATAATTCAAATTACTTAAATTCTCTTTTTTTTTATTTAAATTTGATCTATTTTTTATTATTTCTTCAATCATCTGTTCTATTTTTTCCTCAAAAAGATTTTGTTCTAAAATCCAACAGCAATCATTTTTTGCATAAAAATTTGCGTTTTCAAACTGATGGTTATCCTTAGAACCTGGTAATGGAACTGCAATAAAAGGCACATTAAGAATTGATAATTCAGCCAAAGTTGTTGCTCCTGCTCTAGTTATACAAATATCTGTTTCAGAAATTTTTTTAATAAATTTTTTATCGAAATTAAAAATTTCATTTTCAATATTATTTTCAGAATAAAACTTTCTTAGTGAGGAAATATTAGTTAATTGGGTTTGTTGAATAACTTTAATGGAAAATTTTTTGGAGACATTTAGAATTGATTGCTTTAAATTTTGATCAAAGACACTTGCGCCTTGACTCCCTCCAACAATCAATAAGCAAAGTTTTCCATTATTAGATTCACGTGCTTTTTTTTTATAAAATTCGTCTCTTACAAGAGGATATATTATCACCATTTTATTTTTAAATTTTTCAGGAAAATTTTTTATTTGATCTGTGTAGCAAAAAATTTTTTCACAAGAACTTAGAAAGAATTTATTTGCTCTTCCTAGAACGAAATTCGGCTCAAGTAGATAAATTTTTAAATTTAAACATTTTCCTGCTAAAATTAAAGGTAATGACATATAACCACCAGTTGAAAGTACTTCATGTATTTTTTCTTTTTTTAGAAAAAAGAAAGATTTTATAAATAAAAATAAAATCTTAAAGAAATTAAAAGGTAATAAAAATAAACTTAGCTTCGGAGTATCTATTAATAAGATTTTATAAACTTTTTTATCAAGATACTTGTATCCTCTATAATCTGTTGAAATAATTACATTCCTTTTTTTTAATAGATGGTTATGCAAAATTGTAGCTGGTATGACATGACCTCCTGAACCCCCTGTTGAAATTAAGATTTTTTTTTTCATTTTAATCTATTTTTCTTTTGGTCAAATTAAGAATTATACCTGAAATAATTGACACGCCCACAATAGACGATCCTCCATAACTTATGAAGGGAAGTGTCATCCCAGTTGTAGGAAATAATCGTATGTTCACTCCAACATGTATTATTACTTGCATTAAAATTAAAGTTACACAACCTACTAAGACTAATTTTGACCTATCATCATTTTCAAAGTTTACTTTTTTAAAAACTGCATGAATAAAAATTAAAAACAAAAATAAAATTAAAATTATGGCAATAATTCCGAATTCTTCAGATATGACTGAAATAATATAGTCTGTATGTGCCTCCGGCACTCTATTCTTTAAAGTTCCCTCACCAATTCCTTTACCAAAAAAACCTCCACTAATAATTGATTCTATTGCTTTGTCAGATTGAAAATTATGTGTTCCTGTATCAGGATCAAAAAAAGAGAAAATTCTACTTTTAATATAGCTAAATTTTGAGACGAATAATATCAGATAAGAAAATAATAAAATTAGAATGAAAAATAAACTAATTAAAAAAATAAAACTTATTCCAGAAATAAAAATCAATAC